>JAYTSX010000051.1:0-2557 GCA_043745445.1 Elusimicrobiota bacterium | reverse complement strand
AATGCAGCGCGTGTATACGGGAACGGCTCTTGTTGTTGGGAAGCGCGTTTATACTGACTGCGCGGTGACACGGGTTTACGCCCGACGGCTTGGAGCTGACCGCCTTCGGCGGTTGGCGGGGAAGCATATGGATAAGGCCGGGGCGTATGCGATACAGGACCGGCGTGATCCGCTTGTGGCGAGGATCGAGGGCGATCGCGACAACGTGACGGGTCTGCCGATGCGCTCGGTCAAACGTCTACTGGCAAGGGCGCGACGGGCAAAATAAAGTAAAAACGGGCGCCTTTAGGAATGGCGTCACCGATGCCGATCGTGCCGCCGTGGCGCGAAACGACCTTCTCGCACAGGGCCAGGCCGAGGCCGACATTACCGACATGGCGCTTCATATCACTTTGGAAGAATTTTACGAAAAGCTGCTCGCGTGCTTCGGGAGGAACGCCGGGTCCTGAGTCGCTTACCTCAACGACGACATTCGCGTCTTTGGCGTGAACCGCAATCGTAATGCGGCCGCCGCTAGGGGTATGCTCGACCGCGTTATGAACAAGGTTGTCGAGCACGCGACGCAGCAGGCCGGGGTCGCCGAGCACGGGCGGGGGCGTCTCGTCGGACAGACTGAGGTCTAGGTGCTGCTTACGGTCGGCCACGATCAGGCCGAAATCCTTGGCGCAGGCACGGGCCACGGCGCTCATCTCCACGAGCTCGGCCGTCTGCAGGCCGTGCATCTCTTCGAGCTTAGCGAGCTGAAGCACATCTTCGACCATGCGCTGGAGCCGGGCGGTGGACATCTCGAGCAGTTCGAAGGTGCGGTTGTGATCCCGCTTACCGGACTTCGTCGCGAAATCGGCGAGCAAGGTGATGCCGGAGCGGATCACCGTCATCGGGGTTTTAAGGTCGTGAACGAGCATCGCGGCGAGTTCCCGCTTTTCTGCCTCGAGCATGCGGCGGCGGCGGGTTTCGGCTCGCAGACTGACGCCCATCCGATTGAACGCGGTGGTCAGGCGGGAAAACTCGTCGGCACCGCCCTCGCCACCGAGGCGCCGGAAGTTCTGAGGATCGGCGGCCATTGCCTCAAGGCGTCCCACGAGACGCTCCAGGCGTTCGCCCGCGAACAGGCCGATTAACCAGGCGATCAGCGTGATGGCGCCGAAAGCGGTAACGCCCGCCTGCACGCCGTGCGCGCCGATCTCATCAAGGCGGCGCTCAAGAGTGTCGGTGCGAAAGCCGACCTGCACGATGCCTTTGCCGCGCGGGCCAAGGTCCACCGGACCCTCGACATCGTAGATGCCGTCGTTAACCTCCGAGAGCTTTCGCCCGGGCCGGGGCTCCCGGGCGATCAACTTCGGGTCCTCGGAGCTACCCACGAGGCGCTTGCCCTTCTTGTCGCGTACCACGATGGTCGCGATTTGCGCCTGGCGCAGGAGGTCAGTAAAGCTCTTGCCCACCTGAGAGAGACGCCCCTGACGCGCCTCAGTCTGGACGACCGCGCGTACGGCGGTCAAGGTCACGCCGCCTAGGTGCTCGGCCTGATTGTAGGCCTCGTGTCGCGACGAACGCACGCCGAGCAGAACGAGGCCGCCGGCGACGAGGCCGCCGGACACGGAAAAAACGAGGGCGAGGCGAAAGCTAAGACGCATTTATTTTTAAGGATCCGCCAAAGGCGGGGAGACCTGGCCCATTCTATGAATTTCGGCTATACTTGGCGCGCAATGATCCCCGCGCTCTGGACGCTGCGCGCCGTGAATCTCGTCCTGGTGCTCGCCGCCGCCTTTCTCGGGGCGCGCGGTAAGGCCGTCAGCATCACCCTACCCGCCCTCGCCGCGCTGGCCGTACTCACCCTGGAAGCGGGCGCCGTCTTTTCCCTCAAACTCCAAAGCGCTCGGACTCGCCGCCTGGCCTCAGCGACATTCTCAGGAGTGGACATTCTGCTCGTCATGTGGACCGCGCACTGGGCCCAGCAGATGGGCGGCGTCGTCGATCTCGGCGTTCTGACTCCCGCCGTATTGATGGCCCTCGAGTTCGGCGCGACTGCGGGCGGACTCGCCGCCGCCGTACCCGTGTTTTGCTCCGCCATCCTGATTATGACTCGCGGCCCCGGACCGGCCCCCGTCATCGCGACTTTTGTTCTGCGCGGACTGTTGTTTGCGCTGATTCCTGTGGCCGCCGGTCTGGCGCTCGGCTCCGCCCGCTCACGCGCCGCGACCGTCGCGCGCGAAACCGTCGCGCGACTTCGCGCCGCCCAGGTCGGGGAGTACCTCTCTTACGCCCTGTTTCAACTGCGCGACTACGTGATTACGCTGACCTCGCTGTCCGAGGCGATCTCACTTTCCTCGCCAGGCGATCCAAAGCAACCGGAGCGGTTCGAGCGTCTGCGTAAGGCCTCCGCCGAGCTCAGCTTCAAGCTGTCGCGCGTCCTCGGCGACCAAAGCGCGCTGACGACGGCACGCCCGACGATCACCGCGGCCGTCGACCTCCTCTCGCTCGCCAGCGCCTGCGTCGATGAATGTCGAGACGCCTTTGCGCCGGACGGCGTGCAAATCTCCATCCTGGTCGAGAGCGC
>JAYTSX010000050.1:0-9461 GCA_043745445.1 Elusimicrobiota bacterium | reverse complement strand
CCGAGGCCGCCGTCGCCTTCGAGCCCAAGGCCGTCTATCAGAAAACCGCGAAGTCCGTCGTCCTCATCGTCTGCGCCGCCTCCTCCGGCTCGGGCGAGCTCGGCACGGGCTCCGTCATCGACGCCGCCCGCCGCCGCATCCTGACCAACGCGCATGTCGTCATCCAGGACTCCACCCGCAAGCCCTGGCCCCGCATCAGCATCTACTTCAAGCCCGCCAAGATGACCGGCGACTCCCAGCGCGACCTCGTCGACGCCGCGGAAGGAAAAGTCATCGCCTGGGATCCCGCGCTCGACCTCGCCCTCGTCGAGGTCTCGCGTCTTCCCGCCGGCACGGGCGCCATCGCGCTCGGCAACCCCGGCTCCGTCGAGGTCGGCGACCGCGTCGCCGCCATCGGCCACCCCGAACAGGGCGGACTGTGGACGCTCACCACGGGCGTCATCTCGACCCAGCTCGCCGATCTCGGCGGCGTGAAGGGCAAGACCGCCTTCCAGACCGACACCAGCATCAACCGCGGCAACTCCGGCGGCCCCCTGCTCGACGCCTCCGGCCGCCTCGTCGGGATCAACACCTCCATGTCGCGCAAGGCCGCCGACGGCCTCGCCATCACCTCCATCAACTTCGCGGTCCGCTCCGATGTCGCCAAGCGCTGGATGTCCGGCCAGGGCGAGAAGCTCGCCTACGGCAGCGCCGCCGCTCCCGTCGTAGCCGCCGCCGCGCTCGCCTCCGTCCCCGAACCCGTGCCCGCCCCCGTCGCCCTCGCCCCCGCGCCGGCGCCGGCGCCCCGCCCCTACACGGTCGTCCGCCCGGCCCCGCCGAAGATCATGATCACCGAAAGCAAACCTTTCACCAACGCCGACATCATCGACGCCGAGATCTCTAAAATGGAAGAGCTCGGCGAAGAGATGCACGAAGAAATTCAGCGCAGGAAAAAATGAACCGAACGATCCCGATTCTGCTCGCCGTACTCCTCGCCGCGCCCGCCTCCGCCCAGCCGCGCCAGAATGTCCTCGAGACGCTCGGCGCCGCCCTCGAGACCGACAAAGGCTACGAGCCCGCCGAACGCGCGGCCCTGATGTCCGCCATCAAGACCCGCTTCGCCGACTACGGCGTCCAGACCGTCAATCCGCAGCGCGCCAAGGCCATCCCCGTCGTCCTTCACATCCTCACCGAGGGCTCCTTCGACCAAGCCCCGCCCGAGCGCACCGCCGAGGTCGCCTTCTCAGCCTATCAGGCCATGTCCCGCGGCGCCGACCCCGAGGTCGTCGAAGGCGTCGCGCTGTACGGCTACCGCAAGAAAATCTCCGCCGACACCCTCTCCACCTGGGCTAATGGCTATAAGCAACTCACCGACGGCAAGGTCCCCGGCGCCGTCGCCGCCGACCTCGTGCGCGTCTCCATGGAGAAAAATCTCCCCGACTCCGATTTCAACACCTTAAAATGGTCTCTCGTCGACGGCGTCAAAAACGGCTTCGACCCGAAGGACTACGCCAGTTACCTGTTCGGGCATCTGCTTGAAGGGAAATCCGGTCCGGGAAAGATCAGCGGAGAAGCCAAGGCGCTCTTTATGAAGGCTCGCCGCACGAAGACCAAGCCCCTGATCCCCGACTACCAGGGCGTCTTCACCAAAATATTGCCTCCGGCACCTTCGTATGTCCCGCCCAGCGTGAAGAGCGTCGTGACTGAAACCGTCGAAAAAGCCGTCGAGGAATCCGCGGTCGCCAAGGAAGTCCGCCACAAGACCACCGACGCCCTCGGCCAGTTCGGCCTCGGCATCCCCTCCATGCCCCGCGTGACCACGACAAAGCCGACGCCCAAGCCCAAGCCGCGCGTAGAAGAGACTCCGCAACGCGCCGAGGCCCCGACCGCCCCCGCCGGCACCTCCCCCGAAATTCAAAAGCTCTGGCCCGGCCTCGACAAAGCCGCTCGCTCCTACATCGGTACTCCATATGTCTGGGGTGGCATGACGCACGAAGGCATCGACTGCTCCGCGCTCACCCAGAACTCCTACGGAGAGAACAAGGTCAAGATCCCGCGCGTCAGCCGCGACCAATGGCAGACCGGCCAGAAGGTCGAGACTCTCCGCGAAGGCGACCTCATTTTCTTCAATACGATGGGCGCCGGCGTCTCGCATGTCGCCATGGTCGTGGACCCGAAGAATAAAAAATTCATCCACGCCTCCTCTTCAAAGGGCGTGATGATCGCCGATCTCAACAACAAGTGGTTCGGCCAACGCTACCTCGGCGCCCGCCGCGTCGTCCCCTAGGAGACTTTACTGAGCGCGCTTGAGCGCGTAGCGCAGGCACGGCCAAGCGGCCACCGTGCCGGCCGTCCCCACGAGGGACAACACCGCCATCGCCGCGTACGGCCCATGAGCTGACGCCAGCCGCTCATACCACGCCCCGCCCATCGCATTCGACGACGCCGCCGCGATATTAAACACGGCCATGTACGCCGCGAACACCGTCGCCTCCGCGCCTTCGGGGCAGGCCTTCGCCGCCAAATCCATCCACGCGAGCCGGAACACGACCCCGGTGAGGCTGAACAGCACGGTCAGCACGATGATCGGCATCGTCCCCCGGTAAAACAAATACAGCAACGACAGCGGCGCCCCCAACCAGATGGACGCTCGCGCGATCTTCGCCGTGTCCGCGCTCAGCTTCCCGAAAATTGCCGCCCCAACCAACCCCGCGAAGCCCCCCGCCGTGGACAATCCTCCGATCAGCAGCGGAGACAGCCCCATCGCCTCGCTCTGATAATAAAACTGCGCCGTCCCCAGAAACGGACAAAAGCTCCACAAAAATATTCCCAGCGCCACAGCCCACGCTCGTCCATCCCGGAACATCCCCGACAGCCCCATCCACCCGCGCGCCGCCGTCTCCTTCACATCCCCGGTCCCGGTCTCGTCGAGCCACAGCGCCGACAGCGCGGTCAGCGCCGGGAACATCGCCGCGAGCAAAAAGCTCGCCCGATAGCTCGCGTGCTGCGCCAGCCACCCGCCCCCTAAGCCCGTGACAATAAGTGTCGCGTACAAGGTCCCGATTGAAACCGCTTGGTACAGGCCGGTGAGCCCGCGCTCCTTGCCGCGCTCGACCATCACCGCGTCGCACACCACATCGGACATGACGAAGCCCACGTTCACCAAAATAAGCAGGAGCAGAGCCGCGAGGTAGTCCGCCGTCTTAAGGCCCGACAGCAGCAGCCACCCGGCCGAGGTCAGGACGGACATCGCGACCAGGTGCGGCCTTCGCCTCTTCCCCGCCCACGGCAGAAAGTCCGTCAGCACCCCGAACAGCGGCTTGATCGTCAGCGGCAAGGTCATCCACGCGACGAACATCGCCGACTGCGCGGCGCCGAGGTGCAGGGCATCCTTCAAGTAGTACGACACGGGCTCGTAGGCGAGCCCACCCATGCCCTGGGCGAAATAGTTGATCGCGAAGAAGATCAGCAGTCGGTCGCGCTTCACGGCCCTACCCGCAGGAAGACGAGCTTTGGTCTTCTTTACCCGGGAACCAGGGCATCACGATCACCTCGATGCCCATCTCCTTCACCGTCTGCTCCGTCTCGGGGTCCGGCAGGCGCTGGTCATAGCCCAGGATCAGCACATCGGGCTTCTCCCTCCGCACAGTATCGGCAAAGCCCTTCGCATCCCCGATCACGACCTTGTCGGCGATGCCCAGAGCCTCGATCCACTTCTTGCGCTCGGTCGCCTTCACGGCGTTGGGCTTCTTGTTGTGGGCGTCGTTGGAGAGCACGACGACGAGCTTATCGCCCAGGACTTTGGCGCTGCGCAATAGGCGCAAGTGAGCAGGGTGGACGCGATTAAAGCACCCCGCGGCGAAGACGGTGACGGGCTTGCTCAGGACTTGTGGGCCGTGTCTTTCGCGGTGGGCTCGTCCTCAAGGCCGTCCTTCAGGCCTTTCTTGAACATGTTGACCGCGCGGCCGCACTGCTTTGCGAACTCAGGGATCTTGCTGGGTCCGAAAAGGATCAGCGCGACGACCGCGATGATGATGATTTCCGTAGTTCCAAGACCGCCCATAGAAGTTCCTCCGAGTACCCCTTCATTTTACCATTTTTCGGGTTCGGGGGGGTCCCTCGGTATTATGCGACTTGATGTCGGCCTAATACGGGCATTTCTCAAGGATAAATAGCCTGGATAATTTCTGATATTCGCACTACAATTCACGAGCAACTGTTGTTAGGCCCGAATTGAGCTGGGCGGCCTAATTGCAAGTTCGACCGCAGAAGCTCAGTTGGCGCCCAAAAACGAACGAGAACCTTAATGGCACAGGATCCCGACGAATCGATGGATTCCTCTCCGGAAGTAGTAGCTTTGGTGCACGCAATACTCAAACAACCTCTATCCGAGGAGGCATCAGAGGTCCATCTCGAAATTACTGACAACATCTCGTCTATGCACTTCCTAATTAATGGCCGGCTAACGGCCCGTCCTTCAGCGACAACAGCGCTACTGTCGTCCGCTTTTTTGCGCCTCAAAAAGATGGTAAAGCGACCCAGTGATCCACAAAAGCAGTTTAAAGACGGGACGTTTTCTCTTAAATTCCAGGGGCACTTGATCGATGTCCATGTGTCATCAGCTTTAAATAAATCTGGAGAGAAGATGGTTTTACGGTTCAGCGGGAAGGCGTAAAACGTCGGCACTCACGAAAGTACCGGATTTAACTTGGTACGTACCAAGCTGGGGGACGGCATGACGGAAAACGGCGGAATCGGCACAAGCTCTCGGTCGAACCATGGGATTGAACAGACGGCGGCCTCGTTTGGTTGGACAGTTGAAGCCGCCGCCGCAGATCGTCTGCGTTGAAGCTGTAGAATAATGTCAAAGTGCAAAAAAATAAAGAATCGCACGAATATTTTTCGCACGAGGATGTCCCAGGTTCGACGATTTGACGTCGGGGCAGGTGTTTCGACCCTGAATTCTTGATTCAAGATTTTAAGAAGGGGATTATTCTACAGCTTCGTTAGGCATTCATTTTTCAAGGGATCAGACATGATAAAGGTTGCCCTGGCGTCGAAAACGGAAATCGGGGATGTAATAGAGCTCTTTCATCAGATCGACGTTCACTATTTTGGAGAGCGCGCTGCACCCCGAGAGGCGATGTCGGACCATGTTAAGCAGGCTTTGTTCAGTGACGGCTGCGGGGTTCAAGTCGTTATTGCCAGAGATCAGGGAAGGCCGATCGGCATCGCGACGTTCGCTATTCTATACCCGGCGCCCGAGTTGTCTGGACAGTTGTTCATGAAAGACCTGTTCACGACGAAGGAATCGAGAGGGAAGGGCGCTGGGAATGAGATTCTGCGTTTTTTGGCTCGCCATGCTCTTGAGCACGGCTGTAAACGGTTCGATTGGACAGCGGAAACGACAAATCCGAAAGCGCTCGAATTTTATGACCGGTTGGGCATCCCGCGGGTTTCGGAAAAGGTGTATTACCGCGTGGAGGGCGCGAAGCTAAATGAACTCGCACAAGGTGATGCCGAACCAAGCGCTGCTGCCGCCGCGCGCGCGAAGGAGTTCCAATAGCGCGCTCGGCAGAGCGTTGCGTTCGACAGAAGAAGCCCATTTAGGGCCAGCAAGAGGTGCTTATGGATAATGAAAATACGGCGCAAGATCCCCCTTCTGATTTTGGGATAAGACTTATGGACGGTGAGGAGGTAATATTTTCTTTGCGTCCTTATCGTTTCGTAAGGTACGCGGTTATCTCCTCAGCAATAACTGTTATTGGAATCCCGTTGGTGCCATTAGCGTTTCTTTGGGCCATAGTCGCCGAACGGCGATATCACTATTGGCTGACCAATAGACGAGTTATTTGGTGTCATGGGTTCATCGGCTACCAGGTGAGGAGTGTGCCGTTGGAACGTATTGCTGATGTAGTTATAAGTCGAACTCTTCCCGAGCTTATCGCCGGAATGAGTTCGATTGACATCCGAGATATGACCGGACAAACACAAGACGTTGCGGGGTTTGGTGCCAAATGGATTGGCGTCAGTGATGCGCCCGAGGTGCAAAAAAGAATTCTTGAGGAAATTCGGAGAGTTAACGAACATACGAAGAAGTTGTGATTCGGCGAAACCAGTTTGAACGGCATTGCGGAAGCACTCGCGGAGGCACCAATTTTCGAAATGAGCACTTGAGCGTTTAGGCCTCGTTGGAAGCCAAGCACGGCAAACGATGGTGTCGGCACCTGCTCTCTGTTGAACCATTGGCTTCACCAGACGGCGGCCTCGTTTGAATGGACTGATGTAGCCGCCGCTGGTGAGCCTCTGCGTTCGACCTATGAGCATCGGCCGTTTCTTGGATGAATGAATATATATGAACCATCAATTCGTCACTGATATCGCCGATGTCTTCCTACTCAATCCGCTTCGGGAATTGTTCAACGATTCCGGGACATGGATCGTCGCGTTGATCGTGGCGATTGCCCTGATTCGACGGAAATTATTTCCTCAGAATAATGAGAAGGACGCGCTTGGTGACCCCGCCTGGAATAAATTCTTCGAGGAGCGCGGCTTCGCCCCCAAGCATCTGAAATTTTATAGCGACCCCAGCATCTTATCGCCTAGCGACGACCTCCCGGTTACAGCGATACAACAATGGTGCGCGGCGGAGAACGGCATCGAATGGCTCATCGATGAGCGCGGCCAGAACCCGCTAGTTCGGACCCTTACAATATGGCTTAGCGCAGAGGTCGAAATAGACCCGGATCTCACGGCACAGAAATTCGACGCCATCGACATGGTTGCCTGGGCTATGGGGCGGTATCGACGAGTCGCGCTATTGCCGCAACAGACCGGCATGCCCCGGCCCTCCTATTCGCGCGATGCCTCACGACTATTACCCGTTCTCGGAAAGGTCGCTCCACTGGAATGGCCGCATGGCTCCGTTCAAGTGCTTTTGGAAAAACGACGGCTGACGGCCGGGTTCGCGGTCGGACGCTATGCAGTCGATGATGCAATGTTCGCTACGGCAGCCCGCGATTTCGGGCGGATCCTGATGCCTTTCGGTGTAGTCCGAATCGTTAAGGTCCCATTTCCGGAAGGCTTCCAGGTGCAGGACGCGAGGACTGGAGATTCGCCGCGCCCGAAACCGCCGACGGGAATCGGCTCGATGCTCGCGGCGCTTGCCGCAGCGATCGCGGCCTCCATGTTCGCCTTGAAGGTTTTTTCGGGGCCGAACACGGTTTTCTTGACTCCCATTATCGGCGTTTTGACTTATACCATCGTCATGAGGTTTCTGCGATAAGCGTGTACGGCGACTCAATCTTAAATTCCCAAGTCTTCCAAATAGATTAGTCTAAGAGCGGTCGAACCAATGGATAGGGCGGCCGGCGGCTCGGGTGCGGAATATCTTGATAGCCGCTGCCGCACATCCGCGCCGTTAGACCATAAATAAGTATGGCTATTATTACATACTCGATGTATACTTAAAGAAGCACATGGTTCATTTTGAATGGGATGCCGACAAAGACCGGGAGAACCGAAATAAGCACGGCGTATCGTTTGACTTGGCCCAGCATGCATTCTCTGATGCTAAAAGGGTCATCGCGGAAGATCTGGAGCACAGTCAGAAGGAAAACGGTTTTATTGCTTCGGCCGTGTCGGTGATGGAATTCTGACCGTGCGCTTCACGCACAGAGAACATCGGATTCGCATCTTTGGAGCGGGATACTGGCGAAAGGGAAAGGCTCTTTATGAAAAAGAAAATCAAATACACGGATGAACCTCTTGGCGATCTGAGCGTAGTCAGGGACTTCCTGCCCCCTCCTGAAGAGCTGGCCTTCAAGGAGGAGAGCGTGAAAGTAACCATGACGCTCAGCAAGTCGAGCGTTGCCTTCTTTAAGAAGGCAGCGCAGAAGTACCACACCCCCTATCAGAAGATGATCCGCAAGCTGATTGATGCCTACGCAACTCGGCACCATCTAACCATTGCGCTCAGCCCACGCGCGCTGAAGAAGTTATCCCCACGATTCACAGAACTCCCTTTCGGCGAAAGCACACATACAGGGCTACCTTAGCGCGCGCGGCTGAGGCTCCGCGCTAGACGCCCACATTTCCAGGTCTTGCGGAAACCCCTAGTTATGGTATACTACACCATATATGAAAGCACGCCTCATTCAATTAAGCTCATTGATGAGCGGGGCGGAATCGAGGAACGCAAGATATGGGCCGTTCCCAAGAATTCGAAGTTGCCCGATGGCATCCGTTATCGGCTGGCCAGCGAACTCCGGCCGTGCTTTACGACAACCACCATCCGAAAGGGCACCACAAACACATCGGCGGACGGCAGTCGGCCTACCAGTTCAGCAGCGTGGAAGATCTGCTGAGAGACTTCCGGCGTGATATTGAGGCACTAAAATGAAAACTCTGGAAATTCAGATTAAGAGCCGGGGACAGGCAGATGCTGAATTTGCGGCCAGCCTCAAGAGCGGCAAGGCTCGCAAAGGCGCTGCTAAGGCCGGCGTTTTCTTCACGAGCCTTGAAGCGGTTCGGACCCTGCTAACCGATAAGCGCATGGAGCTGTTGCATCTCATTCGGGAACACTCGCCTCGCTCGATTAATCAACTTGCGAGCATTGCTGATAGAGATTTCAAGAATGTCCACACGGACATCATGCTCTTGAAGCAATACGGGCTTGTTCAACTTGCTCGGCAAGGCAAGGCGAACGCCACTTCAAGCTCAGCGCTTTCGGTCCCGTACCAGGCAATCAATATCCACGCCGTTGTATGAGGCGGGCGTCCAACATCGGCTTGAACGGACGGCAGCCTCGTGACGGGTGGATGGCGGGCAACTGCCGCTGTTCAGCTTGGCGCGGGGCGTACTGGAGCATGTCGTGAAATTTAAAATTGAATTCGTCGCTTCGGACGGCACCAGCCTCATCGCGCGACGGATGACATCAAACGACTTCGCGCAATCGCCGATTTCGCGCGCGGCTGTTACCCTACAGATGACGGGGACGCGCGGCTTTCTGAGAGGGAGGCCGCGCGCCGCCCATTAAGGGTTCAGCGCGGATTTTCGACGCGGCGCACGGTCCCGTCCCAATCGGAGAAGTACGCGCCGCGTTTGGTCGTGATCAGGAAGCCGTCCTTGAGGGGGACGGCGTACTCCAGCCCGGCGGGCAGCGGGCGCGAGACGAGCGTCCTGCCGTCCGGGTCGAGGACCGAGAGCTTCCCGCCCCACACGAGCCAGGCCTTTCCTTCGGCCAAGCGCATCAGCGACGGCTGGGCATTTTTGAGAGGGGGCAGTTCCGCGGCCAGATGCGCGTAGGAGAGGGGCGCCGCGATCTTTCCGTCGGGAGCGATGCTCCAGAGCGCGTCCCGGGCGAAAGCGAAGAGCGTCCCATCGGGCAGGCCGCGGTAGGTCGAGTCCTGGTAGGGCCAGGCAATCTCGACCGAGCCGTCGGCACGGCACAGGGCCACCTGCGAGCCCTTGTGAGTCCTTAC
>JAYTSX010000049.1:0-2577 GCA_043745445.1 Elusimicrobiota bacterium | reverse complement strand
GCGCGCGATTTGCGGCGCCGCACGCGCTCCATCTCTTTAAGCCGCTCGGACGTTTCCGGGGAGATCTTCATCTCGATTTGATCCACGAGCTCGCGCAGCGCCAAAAAGCGGTTGAGGCTGCGCTTACGGTCGCGCTGGCACGCCACGCGGATCTCGAGGGGAGGATAGCTTAACTGGACGCGGTTGGAGGTCTTATTGACCTTCTGCCCGCCCTTGCCGCCGCCGCGCGAGAATGACTCCTCGATCGCGGCGAGGTCGATCTTCAGCCGGAGGACGCGCGCCTTGAGGTCCTTGAGCTTCGCCGGAGCGACGCCGAAGTCCTCGTTGAGCCGCACTATTCCGTGATGAGGGTCGCCCGCAGGTACTCGCGGTTGAGCCTCGCGATGTTGGAGACCTTGATCTCCTTGGGGCAGGCGGCCTCGCACTCGTACTCGTTGGTGCAGTGGCCGAAGCCTTCCTTGTCCATCGCGTCGCGCATCGCGAGCACGCGCTTCTCGCGCTCGGGCTGGCCCTGGGGAAGCAGCGCGTACTGGCTCACCTTCGCCGCGACGAACAGCATCGCCGACGCGTTGGGGCAGGCGGCCACGCAGGCGCCGCAGCCGATGCAGGCGGCGGCGTCCATGGCCTTCTCGGCCTTATCGTGCGGGATCAGGATCGCATTGCCGTCGACCGCGTTGCCGGTGTTGATCGAGACGAAGCCGCCGGCCTGCTGGATGCGGTCGAATGCGGAGCGGTCCACGCACAGGTCCTTCACGACGGGGAAGGACTTCGCGCGGAAGGGCTCGACGGTGACGACGGCGCCGTTCTGGTAGCGCCGCATGTGGAGCTGGCAGGTGGTCGCGCCCTTGTCCGGGCCGTGCGCCTGGCCGTCGATCATGAGGTCGCACATGCCGCAGATGCCTTCGCGGCAGTCGCTGTCGAAGGCGACCGGGTCCTCGCCCTTAGCCACGAGCTGCTCGTTGAGGGTGTCGAGCATTTCGAGGAAGGACATTTCCGGGACGACGCCCGAGACCGTGTAGTCGACGAGGGCGCCGGGCTGCGATGCGTTCTTCTGCCGCCAGACCTTCAGAGTGATGTTCATGTTAGGCGTAGTTCCTCTGCGCGATATGCACATTGTCGAAGGTCAGCGGCTCGGTGTGCCGCTCGGCGGCCTTGCCCTCACCCTTGTACTCCCACGCGGCGACATGCGCGAACTTCTCGTCGTCGCGCTTGGCCTCGCCGTCGGGCGTTTGGTGCTCCTCGCGGAAATGGCCGCCGCAGGACTCTTCGCGCGTGAGCGCGTCCTTGGCGAGCAACTCGCCGAACTCAAGGAAGTCGGCCACGCGGCCGGCGCGCTCGAGAGTCTGGTTGAAGTCCTCGCCGACGCCGACGACCGAGACATTCTTCCAGAACTCGGCGCGGACCTCGGGAATCTTGGAAAGGGCTTCCTGTAGGCCCTTCGCATTGCGACCCATGCCGACCTTGTCCCACATGATGTGGCCCAGGTCGCGGTGGAACGCCGACGGCGCCTTTTTGCCGTTGGCGCCGAGAAGGGTCTTCGTGCGCTTGACCACATCTCCTTCGGCCTCGGCGAACGCCTGGTGCTCGGTCGTCACCTTCGGGAGCTTGGTGCCCGTCAGGTAGCCGCCAATCGTGTAAGGCAACACGAAGTAGCCGTCGGCCAAGCCCTGCATCAGGGCCGAGGCGCCGAGGCGGTTGGCGCCGTGGTCGGAGAAGTTGGCCTCGCCGAGGCAGAACAGGCCCGGGATCGTCGTCATCAGGTTGTAGTCCACCCAGAGGCCGCCCATGGTGTAATGCACCGCGGGATAAATGCGCATCGGCTGCTCGTACGGGTTCTCATCGGTGATGTGGTGGTACATGTCAAAGAGGTTGCCGTACTTCTCTTTGACCTTGTCGAGCCCGATGCGGGAGATCGCGTCTTTGAAGTCGAGGTAGACCGAGAGGCCGGTCTTGCCGACGCCGCGGCCGTCGTCGGTCATCTGCTTGGCCGCGCGCGACGCAATGTCGCGGGGGACGAGGTTGCCGAAGGCGGGGTACTTCCGCTCCAGGTAGTAGTCGCGCTCGTCTTCCGGGATGTCCTGAGGCTTGCGGGGGTCGGCCTTCTTTTTAGGAACCCACACTCGGCCGTCATTCCTGAGGGACTCGGACATGAGCGTCAATTTCGACTGGTACTCGCCCGTGACGGGCACGCAAGTCGGGTGGATCTGCGTGTAACACGGGTTGGCGAACGCGGCGCCGCGCTTGTACGCGCGCCATGTCGCGGTCACGTTGCAGGCGTTCGCGTTCGTCGAGAGGTAGAACACGTTGCTGTAGCCGCCGGTGCAAAGCAGGACCGCGTCGCCCATGTGGCGCTCGAGCTTGCCGGTCACGAGGTCGCGCACGATGATGCCGCGCGCCACGCCGTCGATGACGACCAGGTCGAGCATCTCGCGGCGGGTGTGAAGTTTGACCGCGCCGGCTCCGACCTGGCGCATGAGGGCCGAGTACGCGCCGAGCAGGAGCTGCTGACCGGTCTGACCGCGCGCGTAGAAGGTGCGGCTGACCTGCGCGCCGCCGAAGCTGCGGTTGGAGAGCGTG
>JAYTSX010000048.1:0-9558 GCA_043745445.1 Elusimicrobiota bacterium | reverse complement strand
CTAACGGCAGTCGGTATTTCCAAGACGCCATCAGTTCGGTTTTAAGCTGCGCCATCATCGCCATCGCCGTGCCTTCCATCGTCTTGATCAGCACATTTCCGACGAACCCGTCGCAGACCACGACATCGGTCTTGCCTGCGGGAACGTCGCGGCCTTCGACGCAGCCGAAGAAGTTCAGTCCTGCACTCTTAAGCAACGGAAAGGCCTCTTTGGCCAGATCGTTGCCTTTGCCTTCCTCTTCGCCGATGGAGAGCAGGCCAACCGTCGGCTCCGAGATGCCGTAGACATGGCGCGCGAGCAGCGCCCCCATCATCGCGAACTGCACGAGGTGCCAAGGCTTGCAGTCCATATTTGCGCCAGAGTCGAGCAAGACCGTCACGCCCTTCGCGGTCGGGATGGGACAGGCAATCGCGGGCCGAAGCACGCCGGGCACGCGTTTAAAATGGAACAGCGCCGCGACCATCGTGGCGCCGGAGTTCCCCGCCGAAACAAATCCGGCGGCCCTGCCCTCGGCCGCCATCTTCGCGGCGATCATAACGGACGCGTTGGGCTTGGCCCGGCAGGCGGCCGCGGGCTCTTCGTCCATGCCCACGCATTGCGCCGCGTCGACGATTTCAAACCGGGGGTCGCCTTCGGAGATGCCGCGCGCGGTGAGTTCCGCGCGAATCTTTTCCGCGGGCCCGGCAAGAAGAAGCTCGACGCCGAAGGCGTTCACGGCTTGGATCGCTCCCTCAATGTTGGGAGTCAGACCGAAGTCGCCGCCGACGGCGTCGAGCGCTATCCTCACTCGAGGCTAGTTAAAAGCTACTTCCCTTCTCCGCCTTCGGGCTGAGAGCCCTTCTTCTTCGTCTTCGGCGGGCGCACGAGCACTCCGTTGTAGTAACCCTCGGGGCTGATCGTGTGAGGGCGGTGCCAGCGGCCTTCCTTGTCCTTGCTCAGAGGCACGGCCTCGAGCTTCCAGTTGGCGGAGCGGCGGCTGTCGCGGCGGGATCTCGTGTGTTTACGTTTCGGATTGGGCATTGTATTCCTCTATTTGTGGAGAAGACTGATTTTAGCCTTTCTTAGGGCGGTGGGTCAATCGGGGCTTGCGCGTATTGGTGAAATTTCCCCCCGGAACGCCGTCCCCGCCCGCGCCTTCCGGATGGCCGCAATTGTCCTCATTGCGATTCTTTTTACACACCTCACAGAGTCCTTTGCAGTCGGGCTTGCACAAAACTTTCATCGGCTGTGCGAGCGCGATGGACTGACGCACCTCGTCGGTGAGATCCATCGGGCCGCCGTCGATGGGCACCATCACCTCGATCGCGGCGCTCCATCCCTGTTCAATGGACTTCAGGCAGCGCGTGCACTCGAACTTCCATTTCCCTTTTGCCGTGCCCGCAAAAGCCGCTTCATCGTCGACCGCGAGAATCATTCCCTCGAGTGCGACGGGGCCGACCAATGCCCCTTCGCTGAGGGCGTCCGGGAACGTCTCCGGACCGGTCTTGGCGTTCACGGCCATCTGGCCGTTTTCCTTCACATCCTTCAGCGGAAAAATAAACTCCGAGCTCATG
Organism: Elusimicrobiota bacterium; assembly: GCA_043745445.1. Lineage (GTDB taxonomy): Bacteria > Elusimicrobiota > Elusimicrobia > UBA1565 > UBA9628 > GWA2-66-18. The sequence continues at coordinate 8,005 of JAYTSX010000048.1, read as the reverse complement.
CCCTCATCGTATCAAATTGGCTTTGAAAGGCCGCTATTTGGCGGGGGTGTCGCACTGATGCGACTCCCCGAGGGGAAGCCATGTGATCCCCTCCGGTTCGCGGCGACGGGGCAGGGCGCGCAGCGTGATGCAGCGCTTTACGGCGGGAGCCTCATCCTGAAAACGATACGAGAGAGTCCACTCAAGCTCGTTTCCTGGCTCCGCAGGCGTGAGGAGAAGCTCATCGAAAACAACGGTCGAGATGCTCAGGCCAAAGTAGGAGGTGCTTCCGGCCGCGAGGCTTTGCCCCGGGCCGCTTTCGGCGCGCTCGGCGATCTGGCCCTTCATGCGCGTGGTCAAGGTCATGCGCACCCCGGCGGCGGCCACAGTGGCCGCGTTGCCGCGGATGACGGAAACGAGATACTTGTCATTGCCCACCGGGAACATCTTGCGCGTGCGGTAGGTCGTCAAGGTGAGCGGCGGACGCTTGGGAGCGACGACAGGCACGGGCACCGGGATCGGGACCGGAGCCACGGCGACCGGGACGGCGACGGTCGAAAGATCGTCCGGAAGCTTCGCGCACATCGGCGCGAGCCAGACGACCATGAAAACAATAATGACGAGCGCAAAGAATTTTCCCACGGCGAAATCATAGCCGATTTCGAGGGGCCTCCGCTAAGTCCAGCAGTCTCGTACGTCGACGAAGGCACTGCGGCCAAGTCGGGCTCGCCGTTGGTTCACCGCTCGGGCGAACACCATGAAAACCTCCAGCATCGCGGTTCCCCGGTCGGTTAGCGCGTAAACCATCACGGGCGGTCCGGCCGCCGTATCAGCCATTTGGCACGAAATCCAGCCGCCCGTGCTTAGGAATTTGACGGCTCGGTCGATTTGCGCCGGATTCAGGTCGAGCTCTCGCTGCAGGGCGCCAAACCGCATGGACCGTTTCTCAACGGCATGCAGGATGCGAAGATAGTCCCTGTGCGCCATGAGCTCCATGATCATCCTTGGAGTCTACTTACAGATTGTAAGTAGGGCAATAAGAGTCCCCCCCGGCGGCGGCGCTTAGAAGCCGGCGGTTTCGCGGACGAAGTAGGGGCGCATATCCTTGAGGTCGTAGTAGATGCGCACGAGGATCTCGGCCAGGAGGCCGATAAGCACCATCTGGAAGCCGATGAGGAGGCAGAAGATGGCAACCTGGAACAGGGGCTGATCTTTGACGAAGATGTTGAGGTAGAACTTCTTGTACAGGGTGTCGGCCATGAACGCCACACCGAGCAGACCCATGCCCACCCCCCCTCCGCCGAAAAGATAAATCGGTTTGCCGAGGTAGGAGTCCATGAACTTGACCGTCATGAGGTCGAGAAGCACCTTGAAGGTCCGTGAAATTCCGTACTTGGACACGCCGCGGGTGCGAGCGCGGTGGTTGACGGGAACCTCTGCGACGCGCGCGCCCAGAAACCCGACGAGCGCGGGCACGAAGCGGTGCATCTCGCCGTACAGGCGGAGAGGCTTGAGGTATTCGGCCTTATATATCTTGAGCGTGCAGCCGTAGTCATGAAGGCGCACGCCGGTGACGGTCGAGATGAATCCGTTCGCGATGATGGACGGAAGCTTGCGGTCGAGAAAGCGATCCTGGCGATCCTTGCGCCAGCCGGAGACGCAGTCGTAGCCTTCCTCGAGCTTCGCGATCAGCTTCGGCACGTCGCGCGCGTCGTTCTGCATGTCGGCATCGAGACAGACAATGAGCTCGCCCGAGGCGTGCTGAATGCCGGCGAGCATCGCGGCGGTCTGGCCCGCGTTGCGGCCCAGGCGGACGGTTTTGAAGTTGGGGTATTTCTTCGTGAGCTTCAGGAGCTCCGCGTAGGAGCGATCCTTGGAGCCGTCGTCGACGAGGATGACCTCGTAGGGCTTGCCGATTGCGTTGAGCGCGGAGGAGACCTCCTCGCCGAGCGCGGGGAGGTTCTCCTCTTCGTTGTAGACTGGGATCAGGGCCGACAGATAGGGCTTGGCGCTCGCCATGGGAGAGTAAGCTTACGCGTTGACCACGACGCCGCCCATGTTCTTGACGATGGCCATGCCGAACTCGGAGCACTTGATCTTCGTCGCACCCGTCATCTGGCGCTCGAAGTCGTAGGTGACCGTCTTCGCGGCGATGGTCGCCTCGAGTCCCTTGATGATGAGGTCGGCGGCTTCCTGCCAACCCATATGCTCGAGCATCATCACGCCGGAGAGGATGAGGGAGCCTGGGTTGACCATGTCCTTGTTCGTGTACTTCGGGGCGGTTCCGTGCGTCGCTTCGAAGATCGCTACGCCGTCGCCGATGTTGGCGCCAGGTCCGATGCCCAGGCCGCCGACCTGTGCGACCGCGGCGTCGGACAGATAGTCGCCGTTTAAGTTCGGGGTCGCGATGACCGAGTACTCGTCGGGGCGAAGGAGCAGTTGCTGGAAGGTTTGATCGGCGATGCGGTCCTTGATGAGGACTTTGCCCGCCGGCATCTTCCCGTCGAGGTCATCCCACAACTCGGCTTCCGTGACGATCTGGTCGCGGAATTCGGCCTTGGCGACTTCGTAGCCCCAATCGCGGAACGCGCCTTCGGTGAACTTCTGGATGTTCCCCTTATGCACGATCGTGACGGAGGTGCGCTTGTGGGCGATCGCATACTTGATGGCCATGCGGATCAGGCGCTGGGAGCCGGTCTTGGAGATGGGCTTGATGCCGATGCCTGAATCGGGGAACGGAATCTTTGCGCCCATTTCATTCGTGAGGAAGTCGTAAACCTTCTTCATCTCCGGCGTGCCCTGCTGGTACTCGATGCCGGCGTAGATGTCCTCGGTGTTCTCGCGGAAGATCACGATGTCGAGCTTCTCGGGGTTTTTGACGGGACACGGAACGCCCTTAAACCAACGCACGGGGCGCACGCACGCGTACAGGTCGAGCTTCTGGCGCAGGCCGACATTGACGGAGCGGAAGCGGGGCGTGATCCACTCCGACTTGCACTTCGGGCAGGCCGCCGGGCGGTCCATGAGCTCGGCGGCGCAGTCGAGGCAGACGAACTTGAAGGAGCCGGCGGGCGTGGTCAGCGGGCCCTTGAGGCCGACGCGATATTCCTTGAACGCGGCGACCGTCTCCTCGGGAAGGACGGTGTCCTTGTCATAGTTCTTCAGAGCGGTGAGACCGGCGTAGACTTCCATCCAGGCGATCTTCTTCTTGCCGCCGTAGGCCTTCTCGACGGCGCCGTCGAGGACGATCTTGGTGGCCTTCCATAGGTCGAGGCCGGTGCCGTCGCCGGGAAAATAGGGAATGATGGGATTGTCGGGAACTTGCAGCTTTCCGTTGGTGTAGCCGATTTTCGTGCCGGTCGTGGGGACGGTGTACTTGGCCATGTGTTCCTCTCTGGTGTCTAAATAAAACTATTAAGTCTAAACGTGCTGCAACGCTTTGTCCGCGGCCTTAATGGCGCCGAGCGCGGCCTCGTAAAGGTCTGAGACGGTCCCGGAATTGTCGGTGTGCGAGAAATAGACCGGTTTGAGATCGAGCGCCGTCACCTTCTGCAGCTTGGACCAGGAGCCGGGCGCGGACATCGGCATCGGGTGGCCGCGGCGGTAGACGCGGACCTCTTTGAGATGATCGACCCAACTCGGGAAGAACTGGCCGCACAGTTCGTTGCCGGTCGCGTGAGCCTCGGCGAGAACCTCGGCGTCGTCGAGCAGGTCGGCGCGAGCGGCCTCGGTCTTCGGGGCATAGACGGTAATGATCTGCTTTCGGCTTAAGTCCCCCCCGTCGGCGTGAGTCGCGTAGTCGGCGGGTATGAAATCGGTGAAGTGCTTGGCGCCGATAGCCCAGTTGTCGTAGTTGAGGTTCCAGACCACCTTGTCGAAGCAGAAGTTGTACACGAGGTAGGGCGCATAGCGCATGTGTTTCATGGCCATGCTCTGTTCTTCGGGCAAATCCACAAACAGATGCCGCGCGATGAATTTCGGCACGCACATAACGACGCTCTTGGCCGAAATCGTTTCCGGCTTGCCGTCCTTCATGAAGGAGACGTTGACCCGCTTACCGTCGCGGCGCACGCCGAAGGCGGCGGCACCCGTGATGCACCGCTTTTTCTGGTCGTCAGGGAAGCTCGCGAACAACTTGCGTGTGACCATTCCGAGGCCGCCTTCGAAGGTGTTGCGCGCGCAGGGGGCCCACTCGTGGACGGCGGTCAGGCCGATGAGGGCGGAGGTGTCCTGCGTCTGCGCCCCCCAATTTGAAGGGCCGAAGTAATCCCAGTATTGTTTGATGCGGCCGTCGTAGCCCGCGAAGAGGTCGGCGAAAACCATGCCGTCAAGCTTCTCGGCGTCTTTGACGCGGTCGAATTTTTTGGTCTCGCGTATGAAGCGCCGGAAATCGTCCTGCACCGACTTCGGGTACGGGAGCTGGCTGTACGACGGGTAGTCGGGGTCGCTATGCCAGAAGTCCTTGATCCACTTGCCGTCCCAGTGGGCCGAATCGTTGCCCTTGATCGTGGGGAGATCGAGGTTCCAGCGTTGAAACAGTTTTCGAACGTCTGGGTTGTCGAAAGACATCCAGGCGGAGCCAGTGCAGTAATCGAGACCTTCCCAGGTTTCAGACCAAGCGTTGCCGCCGACATGGGGCTCTTTTTCTAAGAGCAGGAAATCGGAGCCAAAGCATCGTTCCGCGGCCGCCAGTCCGGAGGGGCCTCCTCCGATGATGACCACATCGACTGACTTGGACGGTGGCGGAAAGGCCTTCATCAGCCCGTCTCGGACATCGTGGCAGACTTTATTGGATTCGGAGCCGAGCTGGGCGCCGGGCAACCCGCCCGGTCCTCCTTTACCTGCGGGGGCGCAACCGAACGGAGAGGCCGTGGCTGCCCCGGCAATCACCCATTTGATAAAGGAACGGCGCGAAATATCCACGCGCCGAGATTAAAGCAATTTTAAGGTGGAGAGAAAGACCTTGGCGTCCTCGGCACCTTGGTTCAGCATCTGGGCGAGTCCGGCGGCTCGAAAATCGAGCATCATGGGTTGGAGCCGCCGTGAGGGCGACAGGCGATGGACGCGAGGAGGTCGGTCTGAGTTCTCAAGCCCCTTCAGGCCGCCGTCCACGAGCCCGCGCGCGGCCTCACGGCAGCGCTGGTCGAGGTCGCGCCACGGCGTCCATTCGCGTCGTCCCAGTTCATCGGCACGAACCATTTCGATGACGAGAACATTGGAGCAGGCGGCGAGCGGTGAAAAGTCGAGCGGCACCCGCATCGGCACTCCGCCATCGATGTGGCGACGAAGGCGGCCGCGGTAGTGGATGTCCACGGGCGGGAAGACGAGAGGGATGGCGCAACTCGCGGTCGCGTGATCCACAAGAGGTCCGTCCCAACCGTCCCGTCCCTGCGGAGTGAATCGCGCGTTGATCGGGGCGCCCTCGGCGGCGCACGCCGTGATGATGGTGAAATCGGTTCGCAAGGTCGCCTTCGCGTGGGACTCGTCGCGCGCCTCCTCGAAAAACGCGCGCAACGGGTCGATCGAGCACAACGACAACGGGCTGAGGCGCGGGCTCAGGCGCAAGGCGGCGCCCGTGAGACTGCGCCAGCGGGACATGGCCTCGGGCAGGCGGTCGAAGGCGAGCGCGGAACCGTTGACCGCGCCGATGCTGAAGCCCATGATCGCGTCGAAACGATGTCCCTCGGCGACCAGCACCTCGAGTACCGCGGCCTGCCAGGCGCCGAGGGCCCCCCCGCCCTGTAAAAAGATGCCGAGGGGCTTATTAATCGCCATGCTCATGAGTGAGGCGCTCGTACAGCGTTTCCTGAGAGCGCACCATGCCGTCGATATCGAACTCGGGCCCGATGGCGGCGGCTGCGGCGCCGCCGAGGCGCTTGCGTAGAGGTTCGTCCTTTAAGAGAGCTCCAACGCGTCCAGCAAGCGCGGCGTGATCGCCGGGCTCGACCATGTACCCGTTAACATCGTTTTGGATTAGGTCCTTAACGCCGTCGGTCGCGTAGCAAACCGAGGGCAGGCCGCTTTTCATCGCCTCAACGAGCGCGCGGGGCAGGCCTTCCCAGAGCGAGGTCAGTACGAATAAGTCGGCGGCGGCGAGCCATTGCGCTGCATCGCGACGCCAGCCGAGAAAAAGAACCTTTCCCTCGAGGGCCAGCGTGAAGGCCCGGGCTTCGAGGGCGAGGCGTTGGGGTCCGTCTCCGAGAAAAACGAAGCGAGCCTCGGGAACCTCGGCCAGGACCGCAGCAGCGGCCGATATAAAGTCTCCCGCATTCTTCTGCGGCTTAAGGTTCCCGATCGAGACGACGAGAAGCTTATGCTTGCCGATGCCTGCGGACATCTTGAGCGCGGCGGCATCGATGGTCGCGGGCAAGCCCGCGAGTTTAACTCCGGATCGAATCAGAACGGCATCGTTCCGGTTCACGAGGCCGTGGTCAGCGGCATAGTCGATATTCGCCTTGGAGACGAAGATTAGGGCGCTCGTGAAGCGCGCGCACAGTCGTTCTAAATAAACATAGAGATTTTTTACGAAAGCCGGCTGGCGATCGTGAAATCCAAAGCCGTGATAGGTATGAACGACGATGGGAACTCCCGCCAGTACGGCGGCGAGGCGGCCCAATATTCCTGCTTTGGAGCTGTGCGTATGAACAATGGCCGGCTTTTCAGCGATAAAGACCTTGGCCAGTTCGAGCAGCGCCAACAGATCGTGGAAGGGCGAAATGTCTCGGTGCAGCGACTCGATGAAGATGACCCGCATCCTTGGATCTTTCCTTACCTCTTCGTCGAGCATCCCCCCCGGTCCGCAGAGCAGCACCGCCTCAAATTTGGAAGGGTCCAAATGGCGAACCGTGTGAAGGGTATTCTGCTGGGCCCCGCCGAGGTCGAGGCGGGTGACGAGATGGATGACCTTGGCGGGCATGGGGCCGGTTCTCACTTCGTGACTTTATTACTTCTTCTTCTGCTTGTGGAAGTCGAGAGTGCGCTTGTAGGGGCCGAGGCCGGCAGGGACGGTCTTCGCGGCCTCCGGGTGGAGGGTGTCTTTTATATCGAGACGCGGAAAATAATGGTGCACGATCTCGCGCCAGCCGACGCCCAGGCTGGCCTGGCCGAGGGCGCCCGCCCGAGGAAAGCCCAGGCCGGAGCCGGTGCCGGCGCCCCAGAGGATGAGGCGCGAGACGCGATTGCCGTCCATCAGGGGCTGCATCGTGAAGAGCGTGGAGCGAAGCGAGCCAGGGCCGAGAAGTTCCTCGATCTCCTTATGGCCGGTGTACATCGCGGAGCCGTCGGCGCCGAATACCTCGATGGCGCGTACGCGCCCGGTTTGGGTGCGGCCAGCGATGCGCAGGCGCCGGATCGTGCCGAGGTCCTTGCGCCGCTCGACGCGTTTGCGCATATCGCGGCCATCGATGACGCGCATCCAGCGCGAGGAATTTGGTGAGGAGACGGCCGCGGCCTCGCTGAACAGTCCTTCGGGCGGCGCCTCGTGCGTATAGCGTTCGAGATCGACGGAGGTGCGCCACGGAATGCTTGGCTTGGCGGAGTCCTGCACGGAAACGATATGCTCGAGTCCGGGCTCGCCGGTCTCGGGGCCGTCCTCCGTGGTGCCGCCGCTGTCGTTGTGTTGGGGCACGCGCGCCGGGCGGCCCTTCAGCGTGAGCACGATTCCTTCCGTGTCCGTCACCGCTTCGGCCGCCGAGTTCATCTCGCCGCTGACGCCGATCGTGCGTTGGGTTGAATCGTCGTCGAGCAGGTCGCAGCGCTCAAGCGTCTCTTCACGGTTTTCGGACGCCCAGTAGGCGGCGGTCCGCGAGACTACAGCCTGGGCCCTCAACGCCTGCGGCGGGCTGTCGATCGGCAGGACGAGAGAGACGACGCCGAACAAATACTGCTCGACGGGCGCTACCTGCACGAGCCGGAATCCCCAAGGGTTGGGCACGATCTCAACGCCGCCGCGGACTTCGCGGTCGCCGGCATCTACGCCGACCTGGTCGGTGATCACCGCGGACTTGACGAGCACGGAGCCGCGCTT
>JAYTSX010000047.1:0-2589 GCA_043745445.1 Elusimicrobiota bacterium | reverse complement strand
TTCAATGAACTCAGCCGAGCCGGGGCCCATTTCGATGAGCGCGACCCGGGCAGCGTGGCCGACTACTACACGGCCGTTCAGGGTGTGACCGAGCAGACCGCGAGCCAGTTGCTGTTGTTGGCCGGCCTGCGCGAAACATTCAAAACGCGGTCGCCCGCCAAGACCGCGGCGGTGACGCCCGTAGCGGAGCCCCAGACTGGTGGGGTGACGGGGGAGACTGAGTTCGTGCGGCGAGTAATGCGGCAAGCGTCGCGCATCGGAAACCAGGGACTGCGGCTCGCGCAATCTCAAACCGGTGCCATCAATCCTAGACAGGCGAAGGCGATAAATGAGGTTCCCAAGGTTTTGGCTCGCGTTATACCGTTCCCCGATGGGAGCAAGATTCCGGACAATATTGGAAAACATGGAGATTTAAAGGTATTCGTGACGGCTGCCGATGATATCGCCGGGCTTAATGCCCAGCAATTGTCAACGCGTTTGGGGATTCCGCCTGCCGCAAGGTTTTTGGTGATGCGCTTTCCCGCCCCAGGCACGACGATTGCTACCCCGATAAAATATTCTGATCCCCAATTTATTGGAAGAGGAGCAACCATCGGAAAGGCACGAGAGTTTGTTGTACCTAATGGCCCACGTACGGCCGAGACTTCCTTAGAGATAATCAAATGAAAAATCTTCAGGCTGACGAGGCTGAATTGGTCGGAGCAAGACTTGTCGGCGACAAGATGGATATCGATGCGCAGGCCTGCGCACGCATAGATTGGCTGCTTAATAATGCGCTTAAAATATTCGGTTTCAGCGAAGAGAGCGGTGGGTGGGATAAGCTTTATCGGGACCCCGCCGACGGGAGATTTTGGCTGCTGACCTATCCGTTCAGTGAAATGCACGGCGGCGGACCGCCGACGCTGCGAAATCTCCTTCTGTCGGAAGATGAAGCGCGGGCTCGATTCAAGTCGCCTGAAGAATGGGATAAGCACATTGAAAAATTCAATCGCGACCACAATATTCGTTTCATATCGCCGAAAGATAGCGAGTAATAAGCTTGCCGCGCGACGCCTTCCGCCCACTTCAGGAGTGCGTCTGCAAAATTGGGGAGGCAGTTGATGGTCGAACCCTGCAGAAGTTGTCCTATCTTATTAAAGCAGCGTGGAGAAAAATCGCGCCAGAGCATTATCGGGAACTTGACGAGAAACGAGGCAAGCCGCCCCAATCCTAGCAGCGCTGCCGCCTTGGGCTCAGTCCTTGGGTCGGAAGCTTTTCACGACGGCCTCGAACACCGGCAAGGTCGCTTCGTAGGCGTTCACGGGAGCCCGATGTTCGATTTCGAAAAAGCCCCCTTTGATGGGAATAAGCGCATAATCGTAGCGGAGCATATATTCCGCTTTGTTCGAATGGATCTTATAAAAGGGACGCTCCTGATGAAAGAAGATGACGGCGGCATCGCCGATCTTCCTTTTTTCTAGGGCGGGCTGCTTATTCCTGGTATCAATCCGCCAGAATGATTCGGCGTATTTCTGCGCATCAGTCCATCGGGACGCGCTTTCGGGGTATCTCAGGATGGTAATGTAGGAACTGCCCGTCGTTGCCGGATCGCGGGGGCCGACAAAAGTCACCCCGTCGCTCTTTTTGATCTTCTGCTCGCGAATGTCCCAAAGCCGAGGCGCGCGGCATGAGAAAGTGCCTAGCTCGGCGTCGTAATCGATCATCTCAACGCCGCCGATGACTTCCTTGGTCGGAGTCAGGTCGGCCTTCTCGGGCGCGCCGCGTTTGCAGGCCGAGAGGCCGATGGTGAGGGCAAACAGAAAAATGAGCGGCCGATTCATTTTTTTCGCCCCCTCGCCTTGTAGACCTCTTCGATCAGGACGGCGTCTTCGGATGCCTTCGCGTAGCGCTCCGCCTGATCTAAAAGGAAACTACGGTCGGTTGACCGTACGGTGAATCGAGCCTGGACAAGATAGTAACTTCCGAGCGCTTTATCGCTGTCGGGGCCGCCCTGGTCAATCTTTGCGTTGATCTGCGACATCCGGGAGTCGTGCGTCGTTATAAGCGAAGCGAGCGCCGTTTGTCCACGGCCCAGCGCTCTCAGGTCGAGAGCCTTGCCCAGTTGATCGTCGTGAGTGACAACGGGACGCCTTTTCGTTCTGGCGACGCGTGCGTCCTGAATGTCTTGTATGGGTTGAAGCGGCAGGGCCCGCGACGGCGAGTTGTCGTTTAGGCCTTTGAACAGCGCATCCTTCCAAGCTTCATGCCGGTGCATCATTGCCATGTAGTCCAAGAACTCGGCGTCCATCTTTACCGACGCCGGATCGTTCTCCAGCTTCGAATGAAGATACAAGTTCTTGGTCTTGTACGCCTCCTCCTCGTATTCGAGCGGCTGAACGTCGGGGAGATTGCCGCGCGCGATCTCGCGGAAGATCGTATCCCGGCGGTCCTGCCAGGCGTGCGTCAGCTCGTGGACGATCATGACGTCGTTGTCTTTTACGACGGCGCTTATGGCCTCAGGGTGCGCCTCGAGGTGCGCCAGCAAGGCGGCGCGGGTGGAGAGGGAGGCGCGCAGCGCGGACGCCTGGCGCGGCGGCACGGTCGCGACGA
>JAYTSX010000046.1:0-2592 GCA_043745445.1 Elusimicrobiota bacterium | reverse complement strand
TCACCGGCACGCGTAAGGATGGCAAAATCATCCCGGGCCTGGGTGAGGCGGCGATGAAGGCCGTCACCGTGGAAGGCGACGCGGTCGTCGTGAAGCTGCCCAAGCCGTTCGCGCCCTTCATGACGGTTCTCGCGACCTACGGCCCAATTACGGAAAAGAAATGGTGCGCGGCGCACGGCCAGTGGGACGGGGAACTGGCGACTTGGGAAAAGTTCAACAACCCTAAGCTCGCCGACACGATCCCCAACACGCTCGCTAACGGCACCGGCGCGTTTCGCCTCGGGCGCTTTGAGCGCACGACCAAGCAGGTCGTGCTCGAGCGCTTTGACGGCTACTGGCGCGCGCCCGCGCGCTTGAAAACGATCGTGTTTAAAGTCGTTGATGAGTTCGCGACGCGCAAGCTGATGCTCCAGGCCGGCGACGCCGACTCAATCTACGCTCCGCAGATGTACTTCCCGCAGCTGCTGAACCTGCCCGGCGTCGATGTGATCGACAAGCAGAAGACGCTGGATGTCAGCCCGATTCTCTTTTTCTCGTTCCACATCAACACGGTCGGAAACCCGAATGTGGGCTCGGGGAAGCTCGACGGCGAGGGCGTGCCGGCCGACTTCTTTGCGGACAAGGATGTGCGCAAGGGCTTCGCCTACTCGGTCGACAACGACGCGTATGTGCGCGACATCAACCGCGGCAAGGGACGCATCGCGTCGAGCTTCCTGCCGCCGAGCCTGCTCGGCTACCGCGGCGGGAACTCGAAGTACCACTTCGACCCCAAGCTCGCCGCGGAGCACCTGAAGAAGGCGTGGGGGGGCAAGGTCTGGGAGAAGGGCTTCAAGGTCGCGATCGTCTACAACACCGGGTCCGCGCCCGCGCAGGCCATCTGCCAGATGCTCAAGAAGAACATCGAGACGCTGAACCCGAAGTTCCATGTGGAAGTGCGCGTTTTGCAGTGGTCCAGCTACCTGGATCAGGCTCAGCAGAACAAGCTGCCGATGTTCACCGCTTCCTGGGCGGCGGACTATCCGGACCCGCACAACTTCGCCTTCCCGATCCTCCATTCGGCCGGGTATTACCCCGGCAAGCAGGGCTTCAAGAACAAGGAGATGGACGCCCTGATTGAGAAGGCCGTGCGCACCTTGGACGAGGGGGAACGCGCGAAGATGTATGCGAAGCTCCACGACCTGTGGGACGAGGAGGTGCCGAATGTGTTCCTCGCGGAAGGCTATCGCTACCGCGCTCAGCGCAGCTGGGTCAAGGGCTACTCGCTCAATCCGATCTTCCCGGACTCGCCCTACAACAGCTACTACTACGATATATATAAAGCCGCGAAATGAGTGCTAGAATACGGATCATGAACGGACTATTTCTCGTCGTTGCGCTCGCCTTTTGTACCGTTTCGGGACCGGCGCGGGCCGCCGGAAATATTAAGAATCCGGACACCTTCACCTATCTCACGATCTCGGACGCGGACAGCCTCGACCCCGCCTACTCGTACGATACCGCCAGCCACATGGTCATCTTGAACATCTACGAGCCGCTGTTTCAGTTCGAGAAAAGCTCAACCGAGAAGCTGATCCCGCTGGCCGCCGCACAGGTTCCCAGCCGCGAAAACGGCCTCATCTCCGCCGACGGCCGGACCTACACCATTCCGATCCGCAAAGGCGTGAAGTTCCACGACGGCACCCCCATGACCGCCGAAGACGCGAAGTGGTCGCTTTTGCGTTTCATGCTTTTGGATCGCTCGGCCGGCCCCTCCTCGCTCCTGCTCGAGCCCCTGCTCGGCTACTCGTCCACACGCGGCGATGACACGAAGATCTTGCCCGATGTCTGGGCCGACGCGAACCGCGCGGTCAGCACTCAGGGAGACAAACTCATCATCCGGCTGCCGCGGCCGTACGCGCCGCTGCTGACCATCCTCGCGTCGTGGGCGCCCATCCTGTCGAAGGATTGGGCCGCCAAGAACGGAGATTGGGACGGCACCGAGGCGACCTGGCAGAAGTTCAATAATCCGAGCAAAGAGTCTTCGCCCTTCTTCGAGCGCGCCAACGGCACCGGCCCGTTCAAGCTCGACCGCTGGGACCGCAAGACGAAAGAGTTTATCCTGACGCGCAACGAAAATTACTGGCGCGCGCCGGCGAAGCTTAAGCATGTCGTCATCAAGGGCGTCAACGAATTCGGCACACGCAAGCTGATGCTCCAGGCCGGCGACGCCGATTCGATTTATGCGGACCGTCCTCTCATGACCCAGCTCCAGGGCATCCCCGGCGTGAAGATCTTCGACGATCTGCCCACGATCGACATGAACCCGGTCGTCTTCTTCACCTACAAGATCAACGCCGCCGGGAACTCCTTTCTGGGAAGCGGCAAGCTCGACGGCAACGGCATCCCGGCGGACTTCTTCTCCGACAAGGACGTGCGCAAGGGCTTCGCGTATTCGTTCGATTATAAGGGGTTCATCAACGACGTGATGCGAGGCAAAGGCACGCAGGCCACCGGCGCGATCCCCAAGAGCCTCCCCGGCCACAACGCGAACGGCAAGAAATACACGCTTGATAAAAAGAAGGCCGAGGAGTACTTCCGCAAGGCGTACGACGG
>JAYTSX010000045.1:0-2594 GCA_043745445.1 Elusimicrobiota bacterium | reverse complement strand
CCAGATCGGAGCCGCTGGCGGCGTCGAGCTTCATCAAACGATAGACCACGTCGAAGCGCGGCGACTTTTTCTGCGGCAGATAATCCACGCAAGTCATGTCGACAAGCATGTTAAAGCCCTCGGCCTTGAGCCGGGCGAGCTCCTCGTGGTTTGAGGCGGCAGGAGCATCGCGGCGTTCGCCGCGGAGAAGATCGTTCACCGGAACTGGCCTCTCGTCTTCTGAATCTTGTCTTGGAGCATGGTCAAACCCTGAATCACCGTCTCCGGACGCGGCGGGCAACCGGGAATATATAGATCAACGGGAATAATCGTGTCGATGCCCTGAACCGTTGAATAGTTATTGTAAAAACCACCGGTACAGGTGCACACTCCGAAAGCGACGACCCACTTGGGCTCGGCCATTTGGTCGTAGATACGGCGCAGGACGGGCGCGATCTTGTGGCTGATGGTGCCGACAACCATGAGGACATCGGCCTGGCGCGGCGAAAATCGCGGGAAGCCCGCGCCGAAGCGGTCCAGGTCGTAATGCGACGCGGCCACGGACATGAACTCCATGCCGCAGCACGCGGTCACGAACGGGTACTGGAAGATTGAATACTTGCGCGCCCAGCCGAGGGCCGCGTCGAGCTGGGTGGTCATAACGCCCGCGGGAACCGCTTCCACTTCTAACGACATTCCAGAACCCCCTTACGCCAGAAGTACGCGAGCATCAGCAGGACGAGCGCGATAAATCCCGTGATCGCCAGCATGCTGGTGAAATCAAGTATGGGTTTTGACAGCGCCCATGGCAGAAGGAAGGCCAGGTCCACGTCGAAAACCACGAACAGCACGGCGTAACGCCAGTAGGAGACGGTCATGCGCTCATACGCGGGCGCCAGCGGCGGCAGGCCGGTCTCGTAAGGAAGGTCCGCGTCGCCTTGATGCTTGGGGCGCGGGCCGAACAAGCGGCCGGCGTTGGCGAACAGGCCGGTGACGCCGAGCACGACGAGGAAGTTGACGCCGAGCGCGAATAGCGAGAGCTTGCTCATTTGGTCAGCGCCCCCGAGAGCGAAGACATCAGCCAGGGCGCGGCGCCAAGGAGCAGGACGCCGACCGCGCAGGCGATGACAAGCGGCGCGCCGGAGCCGGGCTGACGCGCGGGGCCGTCCTCCTTTTCAAACCAAAGCTCGCGGACCATGCCCAGATAATAGGAAAGCGAGATCAAGGCGGAGAGCGCGCCGATCACGGCGGGCCACAGCAGGCTCGCGTCCACGGCGCGCCAGAGCAGAAGGAGCTTCGCCATGAAGCCGCCCGACGGAGGAATGCCGCCAAGGGAAAAAAGCAGGATCGTGAAAGCGGCCGCGGCGGCGGGCATTGAAGCGCCGCGCCCTTTGAGCTGAGACCGCGTTTCAAGGCCCGAATATTTGAGGAACGCGAATGTTCCGTTGCTCATGAACGCGTAGACGCCGAGGAAGAAGAGGATGGCCGAAACGCCTTCGGCGGAACGGCCGGAGAGGGCCCACGCGCCGACGCCGAGGATCAGCAGGCCGGCGTTTGAGACCGAGGAGTAGGCGAGCAGGCGCTGGAGACGCTCCTGGCGAAGAGCCATGACCGCGCCGACGAGTGCCGTGAGCGCGCCGATCGCCGGAAGATACGAGAAGAACCGGGCCTGCGGCGCGAGTTCGCACAGGCGCATCAAGAACAGGACCGCCGCGGACTTCATCGCGGTGGACAGAAAGCCCGAGACCTCGGGTGCGGCGGCCTCATACACATCGGGGAGCCACCAGTTGAGCGGGAACGCGCCGAGCTTAAACAGCGCGGCGGCCGCCATCAAGGTCGCGCCGGCCTCGCCGAGAGGAGACAGCGCCGTCGAGGCCGCGAGGCTGTGGGTATCGGCGTAGTAAGTCGCCAAGCCGAGCATGAACAAGGCGCCCGCGACGCCGCCCGCGAAGAAATACTTGATCGCCGCTTCAAGGCCGCGCGTGCCGGGGCGCGACCGCGCGACGAGCAGATAGGCCGGCAGAGACATAAACTCGAGCCCGATGAACAGCATCGGCAGATTGGCCGCCGCAACCAGCAAGGACATCCCGAGAGTGGCGCCCAGGAACAAGGCGACGAGCACATCGTCTTCGCCGTCGATCCACAGCGCCAGGGGCAACGCGCCGAGGTAGATCAGGTACTGCCAGCCGATGCTCTTCGCGTCGCACATCAGAATCATGGATGAAAAAGAGTCGGCGGGCGTCCACAACAAAAACATCATCGCACAGAGAATCGAGCCGAGGGCGAGCGCGCGTAACGCGAGCGCGTGCGGCCGCCGCATGAGGCCAAGAGACAGCGTTCCCACAACGCCGGCGGCGAGGACGGCCTGAGAGGCCAGAGGAATCATGGTCATCGGACAAGCCCCCGAAGCGCGGGCTCGAACCAGGCCAGCCACGGCTTGGGCGCCAAGCCGATCCACAGCATGAGCACGGAGAGCGTCCAGAGAATGGCGCGCTCACGCCGGTTTAAGTCCGTGACCTTGTCGCTGACCGAGCCGGGGCCGGCGGGAGCCCAGAACACGGCCTGAAAAGCGGGCAAGGCATACGCCGCGGCGAGCGTCACGCCCAGAACCCCGG
>JAYTSX010000044.1:0-2600 GCA_043745445.1 Elusimicrobiota bacterium | reverse complement strand
TGCCCGGCGGCCTATCGGCCGGCGTCACGGCCAAGTACTATCGCTTCGAGCTCGCCCAGGAAGCGCGCGCCGCCGGCTTCGCCGGCGACGCCGGCGTGCAGTGGAAGACGCCGCTCAAAGGTCTCAGCCTCGGTGCCGCGCTCCAAAACGCGGGGCCGGGCGTGAAATTTGAAGTCGAGAGCGACCCGCTTCCCCTCACGACGCGCGGCGGCGCCTCCTGGGCCTGGTCGAGCGCCGCGCCGACGACCGCCGGCGACCCGGAGTCCCTGAGTGAGCTGACCGCCACCCGCTTCCTCGCTTCGGCCGAGGCCCTCAAGGTCCGCGGCGAGGAGATCCTCGGCGCGCTCGGCACTGAGCTCGCGATGGACTTCGGACCCAAGACCTCAATCGCCCTGCGCGCCGGCTGGCGCCTCAACTCCGACTACGCCCGCCTGACCATCGGCGTCGGCATGCGCGAGGGCCGCTTCACGCTCGACTACGCCCTGGCCGAAAAACGCACTTTGGGTCAGGCCCACTACGCCGGCCTCGGCGTCCGTTTCTAATTCCATGGCCCGCCGACGCCGCCCTTCCGGTTCCATTTGGCTGTGGGCCGCGGCGGCCCTCCTCGCCGCGACGGCCCTCGCGTCTCTGTGGCTAGCACTCCAAGCCGAGCGGAAGCTCTCCTCCCTCGTGCTCGGCGGCCTAGGCGTGAGCTTCTCCACGCGAATCTGGTCCGCCCCATTCCCCGTGAAGGACGGCGCGCAGGGAGAAGCGGAGCGCCTCGTCGAACGCCTCGACCGCCTCGGCTACCGCCGCACGAACAACGCCCCCGCGAAAGGTGAATACCGCTGGTCCCCGCCCGAACTGACTGTCTTTCTGCACGGCCACCGCATCCCCGGCTCCGAGCAGCGCGAAGGCGTGTATGTCCTTCGCCGCGAGAGCGCGGGCGAATGGAAACTATTCGACAGCTTCGGCGGCGCGATCCCCGAAATTCGCCTGGAGCCCGAGCTCGCCGTCGAACTCGCCGGCGAGAAAGCCGAACGCCGTGAGCCCGCCTCCTGGGAGCAGATTCCCCCCTCTTTAAGAGACGCCGTCGTCGCCACCGAGGACAAGCGCTTCTGGCATCACCACGGCCTCGATCCCCGCGCGATGGCGCGCGCCGTCCTGGCCAACCTGCGCCGCCGCGAGTTGCAGGGCGCCAGCACGATCACCCAGCAACTCTCAAAAAATCTTTTTCTGTCGCCGCACCGCACCATTGGGCGAAAGCTCGCGGAGGCCGGCCTCGCGCTGTACCTCGAACTTCGCCTCGACAAAAAGCGCATCCTCACCATCTACCTCAACCACATCTATCTCGGGCAGGACGGTCCCGCGAGCGTGATGGGCGTTCGCTCCGCGGCGCGCCACTACTTCTCCAAAGAAGTCGCCGACCTGACTTTGCCCGAATCCGCGCTCATCGCCGGCGTCATCCGCGGCCCCGGCGTCTACAACCCCTTCCGCGACCCCATTCTGGCGAAATCCCGCCGCGACCATGTCCTGCGCCGCATGAAAGAAGAAGAGATGATTTCCCAGTTTGAGCTCGACGCCGCGCTCGACGCGCCCTTAACGCTGACGCGCGGGACCTCACCCGACGACCGCCGCGACTCCGCCTACTACGCCGCCGAGGTCGTGCGTCAACTCTTGCCGCGCTACGGTGGCGACTCGCTGTACCGCCACGGCCTCTCCATCCACACCGCCATGGACCCCCTCCTCCAAAACCTCGCGCGCAAGACGCTCGCCGCGTCCAAGCACCAGGCCGCGCTCGCCGTCATCGACCCGCGCGACGGCTCCGTCCTCGCCCTCACCGGCGGCCGCAGCTTCAGCGAAAGCCAGTTTAACCGCGCCACCCAGGCCCTGCGCCAGCCCGGCTCCACCTTCAAGCCCTTCGTCTACGCCGCCGCCCTCCAGATGGGCCTGACCCCCGCCACCATCCTGCGCGACAAGCCCAAAACCTGGAAGGGCGCGGGAAAAGGCTGGTCGCCGTCCAACTACGACGGCGTCTACCTCGGCACCACAACGATGCGCCACGCGTTGGCTCACTCCCTCAACGCCGCCACCCTCGACCTCGCCGAACGCGTCGGCCTCAAGCGCATTCAAGACACGGCCCGCGCCTGCGGCATCACCAGCCCCCTGCGCGCCGACCTCGGCCTCGCCCTCGGCGCGTCCGAAGTCGGCCTCCTCGAGCTCGTCAGCGCCTACGAGCCCTTCGCCCACGGCGGCCTGCACCCCACGCTGCGCCTCGTCACCTCGGTCGTGGACTCAGACGGCGTAGTGCTCGAGGCGGCCTCCCCCGAAGTCTCGACCGCCCTCGACCCCGCGACCGCGTTCCTCACAAATTCCCTGCTCGAAAGCGTCACGAAAGAAGGCACCGCGCGCAGCCTCAAAACTCTCGGCGTGACCTTCCCTACCGCCGGCAAGACCGGCACCACCAACGACGGCCGGGACGCTTGGTTCGTCGGCTACACCTCTTCGCTACTTGCCGGCGTCTGGGTCGGCGACGACCAAAACCGCGCCCTCAAACTCACGGGCGCCAAGGACGCGCTCCCCCTTTGGGCTGCGTTCATGAGGGAAGCGGACGCCGACCG
>JAYTSX010000043.1:0-2605 GCA_043745445.1 Elusimicrobiota bacterium | reverse complement strand
ATTTACGAAACAGTCCTTATCCTTAAACCGGTCCTCGCCGATCCCGAAGTTGTGGAGTTTGTCGAGAAGACCAAGCTGACCATCACCGGCGAAGCCGGCGAGTTGGTCAACCACGAGATATGGGGCCGGCGGAAGCTGACCCATATCATCGGCAAGGCGCGCGAAGGCATCTATGTGTACCTGAAGTATAAGGGCACGCCGGCGCTCCTTAAGAAGATGGCCCATAATTTTGGCGTCTCCGACACCGTCCTGCGCGAGATGACCGTCCTGCTTCGCGATCGCAAGATGCGCGAGAAGAAGCCTAAGAAGATTAAGCCCGCCGTCGCGCCTGCCGCAGCGGCTCAGGCGTAAAAATGGCCGCCGAGTCGCGCCAGCCCGAACAGCAGAACACGGTTCTCCTGACGGGAAGGCTGACTCGCGACCCCGAGCTCAAATACACCGCCAGCGGAACGGCGATGTGCCGTTTCGGATTGGCCGTTAATCGCCGGTACAAGGACAAAGCCGGCGAGTTGAAGGACGACACGACTTTCGTGAACTGCGTCATTTGGCGGGAAGCCGCCGAGCAGGTCGGTAAGGCCGTTAAGAAGGGCGCGCCCGTGCACGTTGAGGGGCGCCTGCGCAGTTACGACTATCAGGACAAAGATGGCAATAAGCGCTCCGGCATCGAAGTCGAAGCGCGTCGTGTTCAGGTTCTTGAGAAGACCTCGTCGGCCGGTTCGTCCGGCGCCGGGGAGCCGGAGCCGTCAGCCGGCGTAGAGATTGAGGAGGTACCGTTCTGATGTCCGTCGAGCCCAACGCCGCCGCGGCCCCTGAGGCCGCTTCCGCTTCGTCCGCGCCTTCCGCCGGCGCGCGCCGTCCGAGCAGCAGCGCCCCTGGTGGTCGCCGCGCTCCCTACCCCGTCCGTCGCAAGGTTTGCCGCTTCTGCGCTGAGAAGGTCCGCGACATCGACTTCAAGCAGATCCAGATTCTGCGCACCTTCACGACCGACACGGGCAAGATTTTGTCGGGCCGCATCACGGGCAACTGCGCGTCGCATCAGCGCCAGCTCACCCGCTGCATCAAGCGCGCGCGTAATCTCGCGCTGCTGCCGTACGTCACTCGCTAAAGAACAGAAGTAGGAGCACCGTCATGAAAATCATTCTTCGTAGCACCGTCGACAATCTCGGTCGCCCCGGCGACGTCAAGGACGTCAAGACCGGCTACGCCCGCAACTACCTGCTCCCGCGCAAGCTCGCGGAGATGGCCACTGAGTCCTCCCTCAAGTATTGGGAGAAGGGCAAGGAGAAGCGCGCTACCCTCGTCGCCGCTGATGTCAAGGTCGCCAAGGAGCTGGCGGAGAAGCTCACCGGCGTCAATCTGTCTTTCGCGGTCCCCGCGTCCGAAGAAGGCAAGCTGTTCGGTTCGATCGGCAAGGCCGATCTTCTGAAGAGCCTGAAGGCGGCGGGTTTTGAGGTTCCGAAGAATTCGATCCACCTCGAGACCGCGATCAAGACCACGGGCGAGCATGAAGTGTCCCTCCGGCTTCAGCCTGAGGTCATCGCCAAGGTCAAAGTCATCGTCACCTCGCGCGAGTAAGGCTCTCTCGCATGGCGCAAAATCCGTCCACTCCTCCTCAGGCCCTCGAGGCTGAAATGGCCGTCCTCGGCTCAATGCTTATTGAGCGCGAAGCGGCCGAGAAAGCCGTCGACCTCCTCCACGAGACCGACTTCTACCTTGACGCGCATAAGCGGATCTTTCGCTCCGTGCATACCTTGCTCGGCGCCGGGCAGGCGATCGATGTCGTCACCGTCTCCGAAGAGCTGCGCAAGAAGTCCGAGCTCGACGGCATCGGCGGGGGCGCCTATCTCGCCGAACTGATCAACAAGGTCACCACGGCCGCGCATGTCGAGTATTACGGCCGCCTCGTCAAGGAAAAGGCGATTTTGCGAGACCTCATCGCGGCCGCCACCGGCGTCGTGACCGCCTGCTACACGCAGGAGAAGGACCCTAAGCAAATCCTCGACGAGGCGCAGGGCTCGATCCTCAAGGTCAGCGAACGGCAGACCTTGCAGGGCGTCATCGAGATGAAGGATCTCGTTCACGAGGTCGTCGAGCAGATCGAGCGCGCGCACCACAGCAAGCAGGAGGTCACCGGCATCCCGACGGGCTTGCGCGCCTTCGACAAGATGACGACCGGCTTTCAGAAGTCGGACCTAATCCTGATCGCCGCGCGTCCCTCGCAGGGCAAGACCGCGCTCGCGCTGAACATGGTGGCGCACGCCGTCCTTGAGAAAAATTTGCCGGTGCTGTTCTTTTCGCTTGAGATGAACCGCCATGCGATCATGCAGCGATTCATCGCCTCCGAGGCGAAGGTCAACCTCAAAGACATCCGCACCGGCTACTTCAAGCGCGACCGCTGGCAGGACCTGACCGGCGCCGCGGCACGCTTCTCCGAAGCTCCGCTGTTCATCAACGACAACGCCGGCATGACGGTCATGAATGTCCGCACGATCTCACGCCAGCTGATGACGCGCCTGCGTCAGGAAAAGAAGGAGCTGGGCATGGTCGTCATCGACTATCTCGGCCTGCTGCGCAGCGGCGGCGGCGGGCGTTCTGAAAACCGCCA
>JAYTSX010000042.1:0-9625 GCA_043745445.1 Elusimicrobiota bacterium | reverse complement strand
AGCGCCAGGCCGCGGGTCCCGGCCCAGTGCCTCAGGAGGTGCTCCGCCATGGCTGAGCGGCAGATGTTGCCCGTACAGACAAAGATGATTCGTTTAGCCGCGCGCGTCATGTCCGCTATTGTATCGCGGGAATGCGGCCTTGACAAGGCCAGGCCCGGCTAGGTCCTTCGGCCCCTCGCGCGGGGGCCCCTTTTGGCCCTGCCAGGTGAAGCTCAATCCCTCTATAGTTTCTGTATGGCACAAAAAAGGGTTATGATTGCTACGCGATGGGCATACACCTCCGGAGTTCTGCGATGAATTGCGTCGCCAGCCGCAGCACTTGGCGCCGGATCCTCCCGCCCTTAGGCGACTTCCTCCTCTTTTACGCTGCTCTGATCGTGACCTTGCTCCTGCGTGAGCCCTCCGCCTTGAATCTCCGTTCGGCGCTTCTGTTCCTGCCCCTGTTCACGGTTTGGCTCGCGGTGATGTACACCGTCGGCCTCTACGAACTGCGCCTGGTCCGCGAGGATGTGGCGCTGATCCGAAACCTCATCATCTCGGCCGGCGCGTGCCTGATGTTGGGAACCTCGTACTTCTATGTGACCAGCGCCCATGTCGACATGACGCCCAAGACCGAGCTCCTTTTGATCGTCGCTCTCTCCCATGCCTCGATCTTCAGCTGGCGCCGGGCCTGGCTGTGGCTGCTCAAGTTCGAACTGCTCGACCAGCGCTTCGTCTTTCTTGGAGATCAGGCCCACCTCAGTGAGATCGAACGCGGCATGCCGCACCACGCCCATGACACCGGCTTGTCGGTCGGCCCGTGGCAGTACCCCGGCGTGGATATCGTCGTCGCCGATTCGATGTGGGTCGACGCGAACTGGGCCGAGTCTCGCGATGTGCTTCTGGCGGCGATGGCACGCAATGTGCCGATCATCACGCTTGAAGATTTCTACGAGTCGATTTTCGGCAAGGTGTCTCCCTATTACGCCTCCAGCCCTTCGTGGGCGCTCGAGTTCATTCTGCCCAAGAATCGCGAGTTTTACGCGATCGTCAAGCGCGGCATCGACATGGCCGGCGCGGCCGTTCTCCTTGTCATCGCCGCTCCGGTGCTGGCGGCCACGGCCGCTTTGGTCGCGATACTGGACGGCCGCCCGATCTTCTTCACGCAGCAGCGCGCCGGCCTGCTCGGCCAGCCCTTCAAGCTCTGGAAGTTCCGCACGATGAGCCACGGGGCCGAGGCCAAGGGTCCGTTGCTTGCGGCGGACGCGTTAAATTCGCATGTGACCTGGCTTGGCGACATCCTTCGCCGCTACCGCCTCGATGAACTGCCCCAGCTCTGGAATGTTCTGATCGGGGAGATGTCCTTCGTCGGTCCGCGCCCCGAGTGGATGAAGGAAGTTGAGATGTTGGAGAAGTCCGTGCCCAGCAACCATTTGCGGCATCTGGTCAAGCCCGGGGTTACCGGCTGGGCCCAGGTGCGCTTCCGCCAGACCAACACCGTCGCCGACGCGGTCGAGCGGCTGCACTATGACCTGTATTATCTCAAGAACTGGTCCTTCGCCCTCGATGTCAGCATCATCCTTAAGACCATTAAGCGCGTCCTGATCAGCGACCTGACCGTCGTTGCGATCCCGGCGCCCGTCATGCCGCTGCCGGACTCGAGCTGGGTTTCCGACCTGTCGACCACTTACGAACGCGTGTATGAGCGTCTCGATAAGGAAGCGCTCACCTCCTAGGGCTCGACGCGCCGCATGAAGCGTAAGGTCCTATTTCTCCAGACGGAAGACCACTCCTTCTGGTCGCACCGCCTCCCCATGGCGTTGGCCGCGAAGGCGGCGGGCTATGAGGTCGTGGTCGCTCTGCGCGAGGACGCGCATGGAGACCGAATTCGAAGCGCCGGCCTGCGGCTGATTCCCCTGCCATGGCGACGCAGCAGCATCAACCCCGTTTATGAGCTGCTGATGCTGGTGAGAATCGTCCGCCTCTACGCCGAGGAGCGCCCGGATATCGTCCATCATGTGTCGATCAAGCCCGTCCTCTACGGCTCGTTCGCGGCGAAGCTGTGCGGCGTGCCCGCCGTCGTCAACGCTTTGATCGGGCTCGGCTTCGTTTTTATTTCCCAGAGCCTGAAGGCGCGCGTACTCCGGATCGGGATTCGACTTTCTTTCCGGCTGGCTCTCTCGGGGCGGCGTGTCGTCACGATTTTCCAGAATCAGGATGATTTGAATCTGTTCGTCGGCGGCGGGCTCGTGGCGGCGAATAAGGCCGTCCTGATTCGCGGCTCCGGGGTCGACCTCGATTACTTCACACCGCAGCCCGAGCCCGAGGGCGTGCCGTTGGTCGTTCTGCCTGGCCGGATGCTGCGAGAGAAGGGCGTGTGTGAATTTGTCGAGGCGGCGCGACTGCTCGCCGCGGAGGGCGTGCGCGCGCGCTTCGCGCTTGTCGGGGACCGCGATGGGAATAATCCGGCCGCCGTACCGGCGGCGCTTCTGGAGCAGTGGAAGGCGTCCGGCGTCGTCGAACTATGGGGCTTGCGTGACGATATGCGCGAGGTTTACGCGCAGGCAAGCGTCGTCTGCCTGCCGTCCTACCGCGAAGGCCTTCCCAAAGCTCTTATGGAAGCCGCCGCGTGCGCCCGTGCGCTTGTGTCGGCTGACGTTCCGGGCAACCGTGAGGTCGTCCGGCATGAGGAAACGGGGCTTCTCGTTGCCGTGCGCGACGCTCAGTCGCTCGCCGCGGCATTGAAGCGCTTGATCGAGGACGCGCCTTTGCGCCGGAGCCTGGGGGCGCGCGCGCGCCGGCTCGCCGAGTCCGAATTCGCGCAGGAGAAAATCACGGCGCAGACCTTGCAGGTCTACCGTGAATTGCTTAGTCCTTCGTGAAGCGTAGGCGCAGGCCGTCCGGGCCCAGAAGCTCGGCGAGCTCCTCGATGAGCGCGGCGTTAAAGAGCACGATGCCGAACATCTCCATGAACTCCTCGATGTGAAAGCTGATGATGTAATTGAGCGTCAGCTGTTTGCCCGCCGCGGCGAATATCTTTCCACCGACCGATTCCATGACGACGGCTCCGCCCACGAAGATGAGCCCCGCGAGGACGATCTGATTGCGCCGGCGGGCCGCCATCCGTGAGAGGAAGGGGATAAAGGTTCCGCCCACGATCGGCAGCATCACGAGAGCGGGAACCACCCAGACATGATGGAACCATCCCTCACGGGAGATTCCGTGAATGTGCCCGCCGATGCCCTCGTGAAGACCGGCGATCTCATCCAGTGAGAGCAAGATGAAGAGACCGGCAAGCGCGGTCCAGGAGGCAAGGTCTCGCGGCTGCTTTCGCGCCCGCAGCGTCGCGGCGATGGCAGCCAGCAGCGCCGCGGAGACGGCGAGGGCGACAGCGGAATACCAGTTGGGAATGCTGTCCTCGGCATTCACATCGAACACCCGGACCAGGCCTCCAAAGCGCATGTGCAGAAAAAAGCTGCTGAGCGCGCCGGCAAAACTCAGGGTGGTCAGGGTGACGACGAGGATTGTCAACGCCTGCCGCAACCGGGCGGCGGAAATATCGAAAATCATGGGCCTTATTGTAGCCGATAATCGGCGCTGATCTCATTCATGGTACGATACGCAGCCTCTGCATGAGCCATTACATTATCCAGAATCCGCTCCACGGCTACGCCGTGGAATTCATCAAGCGAATTCACGCTCGCTTCGGCTATACCCCGATCTGCATTTTTACCAACCCCAGAGGCCGCTACTACTACGAGCGGCGCTATCCCATTCTTGCCGAGATGGCTCCCGATACGCGTTTTGACTCGACCCGGGAAGGCCTTCCGGTTTTGGCCGCCCGACTGCGCGAGAAATTTAGGAACATCGTCGGAATCGTGCCGTTCATCGATGATTCGCTCGATGACGCTCCGACGCTCATCGAGCAGTTCGGCCTCGACTGGAACGCGCCCGCGGTGATCGCCCGCTTCCGCGATAAAAATGCCTTTAAGGACCATATCGCGCGGAAAAACCCCGGCATCCGTCTCAACCGCAATTTTCTCGTGCGAGGACCGGCCGATCTGGAAACGGACCTTCCCGCGCGCTTCGTTCTCAAGCCCAACGACGGTGCCGGCAGCATCGGCGTCGGTGTGTTTCGGCGAGAGACGCCCAAGGCCGAGCTCTCCCGGTTTCTCGCGGGACAGCCCGGGAAAACTTTTATCTTGGAAGAATTCGTCGACGGGCTTCTGCACACGATCGACGGTCTGGTCGATGAGCGTGGCGAGGTGCACATCGCGGCCGTGTTCACCAGCGGACGGACGAGCGCCAACGGCAGCGATGTCATTTATGGCGACGGCTGGCTCATCCATCAAAGTAGCCCGCTGTTTGCAGTGCTGTCGGGCTATGCCCGCGAGGTGATGAAGGCAAGCGAGCTGCGTCGCTGCCCCTTTCACATGGAAGTGATCGTCGACACGCAGGGTCCGTGCCTCATTGAGGTGGGCGCCCGTCTCATCGGCGCGGGGAGCGCTTTTACAATCGGCGATGTGCACCGGGATCGCTTTAATTTTTTCGACGCGGCCGCCCATGCTTACCTGTCCCCGCGGCCCTACGGCGAGATGGGTTTCGATTGGGACTACTACAATTCCATCCAAGCCTTGGAGATATCCGGCATTTCGTACAAAGCCGGCCTCCTCGTCCGGGCGGGCGGCTTGGAGACCGTGGAACGCCTGCCCGAGTTCAAGCGCTGGCATTTCAAACCGGAGGCCGGCCAATGGCTTGAACGGACGACGAATCTGGTGAACGTCCCCTACGCCTTGTTATTGATCGGCAGCGGCACGAACGCGGAGTTGCGCGCCGCCGGCGAGGCCGTGCAGCGTATGATCGAGCTGGATGTTGACGGCCCTTTCGTGAGGAAGCTCGGACTTTATCTTATGCGCAGGCTCGATCTCGCGCGGCTGCGGCTCGGCTGGATCATGTTCAACGCATTCTCCGCGCTTAAGCGAAAAATTCTTTTTTAGCCAGGCGAACGGCCAGAAGCCGAATATACGAAGCGAACAGTCGGGGCTCGCTCCACGGCAAGGGGCCGGGGGGAAAATAGAGCCAGGAGGCCAGGCGCTTCCAGTCTGATTGGGCGATCGCGCGGATCGCGTCCTGCGGAAAAATGGCGATTTCGTCTCCCGCCGTCTTCGGTGCGGATATCCGCGGCGGCTCGCTCAGCCGCATTTCCCTGATGGCCCCGGAGAGATCGAGACCGACTTTCGCGATCATGTGCAGCCACGATACGGGGCGGCCGTTGCACTCTAGAATCAGCGCCTGGCCCCCGTCATCAGGCCGGATCCAATCGAAGGAGACGATGCCGTGAATTCCGAGCATTTGTCCGAATCCGGCGAGAACTTCCTGTGCCTCAGACCGATAGATGCGTTGCCGCGCCGAAGATGGCCCGTACGGCTCCGGAAAGACTCTGCATTTGTAGCTCGACAGCCAGGCTCGCGGCGTGCCATGGTCAAATAGGGCCACGGTCCCGCCGACTTGTCCCGAGATGAGGCGCTGGACGAGGTAGGCGCCTTCCTCCGCGGAGCGCGCCGATTCGCGCAGCTCACCTGCGGAGTGTGCGGAGAAAATCCCGCGGCCGGAGGAGCCTTGGATCGGCTTGATGATGACGGGGAAACCGATTTTCTCCGCCGCCTCGCCGAGCGCGTCTCGAGACGCTGCCGTGACAGAGGGCGGGATCGGCAGGCCCCGCCGTCCGGCTTCCTCCATAAAACGCGCTTTTGACAGCAGCAGTTCCGCCCCTATTCCCGCCGGATCAGTCGGCAGGCATGCGGCGGTCCATGGCTCCCGGCGGCGGCGCAGCGCCTCCATCAAGGTGGGGTCGTCGGCAAGAATAATCCAATCGTAAGGATGAGCCCCTTCGGCCAGGTGCTTGCGCAGCGCCTCGATATTGACGGCCGGATCCCAGGAAGCGGGGATCAGCCGTTCAATGCAGCGAGATTTGGCGGCATAAGAACGGGGATGGGCCAGCAAGGTGACGCGATAACCCGCTTGCTGGAGCAGGCCCGGAAGATGGACGGTCCCAAGCCAGTCGGGGGAGGTGACGCAGAGCGCGTTCGGGATCATCTGAGGGTGCGCGCCGCGGCCCTGAGCATTTGCCAGGCGTAACTGCGGAAAAGCGGCGGGTCGTTCCAGGGCAAAGAGCCCGCCATGCCCGACAGCCAGAGTGCGCAATCCTTCCAATCGCGGCTTTCGATCGCGCGAATGGCGTCCTGCGGGAACAGCCTCACAAGGGGGCCTTCGGGTCCGTCGGACGGCGCCGCCGTGGTCCGGGCGCCGGCGAGGAACGCGGCAATCGCTTTGGGCAGGTCCCCGCCCTTGGCGTCGGCGAGATAGGCGTAAGGGGGCGGCCTCGGGTTGAATTCGATGACCAGAGGCGAACCGCCGTCATCGGGCAGGATCCATTCAATTTCGCCCAGCCCGGTCATATTCAGGATGGCGCCGAGTTTTTCGACGATGATCGAGAAAGCAGGGTGTGAAATGGAGCGGCGCTGGCACGAGGGGCCGTAGGGCTCCGGCCAAACCCGCTTGCGCAAGGAGTTCTGCCACCACAGCGGACGACCATGATCAAACAGCACGAGGGTTCCGCCCACGCGTCCCTTCACCAAGGCCTGCACCACGAAGGGTCCGGGAGAGGGCATGCGGGCCTCGAGCTCGCCGGCGTCGCCGGCAGTGACGATGCCTGAGCCTGCAGTGCCGACGGCGGGCTTGACCAGCACGGGAAATCCGATCGCGCGCGCCGCCTCGCGGATTTCATCCGCAGTGGAGACCGTGATCGATCGCGGGACCGGTAGCCCCGGCGCCGACGCCGCGGACATGAGCAAGGTCTTATGGATCAGTAATTCCGGGTTGACCGTCGCGGGGTCGACCGGGAACCACCCTCGGCACCAGGATTCACGGCAGCGGCGCACACCCTCGACCATGGTCGGATCATCGGCGAGCATGATCCAGTCGTAGGTCGCGCCCGTCTCGAGATGCAGTCGCAGGAGTTCGATGTTTTCCGCCGCGTCGCGGGCTCCGGGGAGCCGGACATCCACCCATCTGGAACGCGCGCTCATGTTGCGGAGGTCGGTCAGGATCGTCGTGTGGCATCCCGCTTGCGCGAGCAGCTGGGGCAGACGGCTGACTCCGAACCAATCCGGGGAGGCGACGCAGAGGACACGGGGTTTCATTGGAGGCAAATTCTGTCCGAGCGCCAGTATACCCGGGCCCGGCCGGACCGTCAAGAAGGCGAACCATAGGCCCTTCGGCCTAAAGGCTATCCCCATTGGCCCAGGCGAGGCCGCGGGTACGCGGTTACTCTTAATGCATGAACAGACGACACCATAAAGCCGGGTTGGCTCTGGGCGTTCGTACGAATGAGGACGACTCGTGGCGTGAAAAAAACCTTCCTCCCGGGACGAAGGTGCTCCTGGTCGAGGACGAGCCCGAGCTGCGCACGGCCCTCAAGCGGGTGTTCATGCGCTATGACTGTGAAATTTTGGAGGCCGGCGACGGCGAGCAGGCCCTGGCGATCGCGCTCGAACATAATCCTCATATCGTGATCAGCGACTTCGAAATGCCCGGCATGAATGGCTTTGAGCTCATCCGGCGAATGCGCCATCATGAATCTTTGCACGGGGTTCCGGTGATGATGCTCACCGGAAGCCCGCGCGCCTTCAATCTCGCCGAAAGCCTCGAGTGTGAAATCGCGGTCCTTTTGCGCAAGCCGATCGGCGGCGAGGCGCTCGTGGATCGGCTCGCGAAAACCCTCGGCGGACGCCTGCCCATCCGGACCCAGATTCAGATGGCCGAACAGGCCGCGCTCCCGGAGCCTGCCTCGCCTTCCAGTGAATCGGAATACAAGATTCTTCTCGCGAAAACGGCCCGTGACGCCTACGGTTTTGAATCGGACAAGACCGCCGCCTCGGACATGCACGATACCGCGGCCGCCGACGCCGCGCCCATCATCAAGATGGTCAACGCGATCCTCGGCCTTGCCGTGGACAAGAAGGCGAGCGATATCCATATCGAGCCCCAGGAAAAGGTCGTCCGCGTTCGCTTTCGCGTGGACGGCGGTCTGGTTCCCCAACTCGAGGTGCCCATTTCGATGTGCGCCGCGATGACCACGCGCCTGAAGGTCATGGCGAGCCTGAATATTTCCGAGCGCCGCGTGCCCCAGGACGGACGCTTCCGCATGCGCCTCCCCGACGGCCGCAAGCTGGAGATCCGTCTCAGCACCCTGCCTAGCCGTTATGGGGAGAAGGTCGTCATGCGCCTGCTTGGCCAGGCTCAGATCAGCGGGGACCTCGGTTCGCTCAAGCTTCATCAGCGCGACCTCGACTGCGTTCAGGCGGCACTCGCCAATCCGAACGGCCTCGTTCTTGTGACCGGCCCGACGGGCAGCGGCAAGACCAGCACTTTGTACACGATGATCGCTTCACTGAACAGCCCTGACCGTAACATCGTCACGGCTGAGGATCCGGTTGAGTATGAGATGGCCGGCGTGACCCAGGTCAACGTCCGTCCCGAGGTCGGCTTCACTTTCGATAAGGCCCTCCGCGCCTTTCTTCGGCAGGATCCCGACATCATCCTCGTCGGCGAGGTTCGCGACGCGGAGACGGCGAATACGGCGATGAAGGCGGCCGTGACGGGTCACCTCGTCCTCTCAACTTTGCACACCAATGACGCGGTCACTACGGTGACCCGGCTCGTCGACATGGGCGTGCCTCCGTACATGGTCGCCGCGGCCGTGCGCCTTGTGGTGGCCCAGCGCCTCGTGCGCGTGCTGTGCCCGCACTGCAAAGAAAGCTGGCAGCCCACTGACTCCCAAACGCGTTTCCTGACGAAGGACGAGGTCCGCCGCCTCACGAACGTGATGTCCGCCAAGGGCTGTGAGCGTTGCGATGGGATCGGCTATAAGGGCCGCACTGCGGTCATGGAAGTTTTGCACATCCGCTCCGCCCCGATGCGCGAGGCGATCACCCGCTGCGTCTCGCCGGACTCCCTGCAGGCGCTCGCGGTTTCCGAAGGCATGCGGCCGCTGCGCCGGGGCGTGCTCGATCTCGTCGAACGCGGCGAGACCTCTCTGTCCGAGGCCCTGAAGATCCTGGTCGACGAATAGCGGCCGGGGGTTGAGGCGGCGCCGGATGATATTGCACAATCCGGGCATGAAGCCAATCGCGCTCGTCGTCCTCCTGCTTGCCGCGTCGTCGCGCGCGTTCGCGGGCGCCGATCAATACGGCGGGTTCGCGCGCTACGCCGATGAGGGCTCGCTCAAACCGTTCGCGCGGGACCTCGGCGGCGTGCTCGGCGCGGCGACCTTCCAGAGCGGGCGCTCGCTCGGCCTCACCGGGTTCGATGTCGGCATGCGCGTCGGCGGACAGTTTTACCCGTCGAAGAACGACTCCATTTTGCGCAACAATGGGGTGCGCTTGTTCGCCCTGCCTTGGGTGCAGGCCGAGGTCGGCATGCCCTTCAAGATCTCCGGCTTCATCCGCGGTATTTCCTATCAGGGCCTGACGATTGCGGGCGGGGGTTTGCGTTATGGAATCTACGCGCAATCCGACAAGCCCTGGGCGCCCCAGGTCCTCATCTCGGTCGTCGGCCACTCCGTCGTTCATCAAGACTTCTCCGC
>JAYTSX010000041.1:0-9635 GCA_043745445.1 Elusimicrobiota bacterium | reverse complement strand
TGGAACAACAACTCCCAAGCGCTTTTTCAAACGAATCCAACCAACCTCAACGTCCTGCCGTTCAAAACCCAATTTCACCTGATGTGGAAGGGTGTGGTCGCCGGCGACGACGGGGCACCGCTCGCCGACGGCAATTACACCCTTTGTCTGAATGTGCGCGACGCGGACGAAAATAATTCGTCGGCCGCGGCCGACCTCTGCGACGCCTCGATTCGTTTCAGCGGGTTTTCCGTCTGACGGCGTAACGGAACATTGCCCTTCGAAGGGCAAAAACTCTGGGCTGATTTTGGCGGGGACAGCTGCGCCTGGTCGGCGGATTTCAGCTGACGGCAGCTGTGGCTCGGTGTTCAGATGTCCTTCTTGCGGTCCTCGAGCGCGCCTGGCGAGGTTGTAATTTTGGACCGCTGGCCCAATGTAACCCCGGTCACTAGTGTTAGTCAAGACCTGGGCCAAAATAGCCGTTGATGTTCCTTTGACCTTGCCCGTCTCCCGGTCCTACCGTCCGCTCCCGTCATGCCGCGCCTTCTCCGCGTCAACATCCACCCTCGACACCTCGCCCCGCTCCACCGCGTCATTCAGCGCCTCTTCATCGCCCGGCCGCAAGAACCGGTACTCATGCGCCGCAAGCCACGCCGCAGGCGCCTTCGCGCGGTCCACGAACAGCAGCGCCTGCCGATCCCACCAAACCAACGCCCATCGCTCCCGCGGGAGATACGACGCGTACCACGGCCGCGCAATCTTGCGCCGCGATCCATCCGGATAAATCCGCTCCCCCACCACGCGCGCCGGATACCAGCGGATCAGCAACGCGTCGAGCTTATTGCGCGACACGAAGGCGGCCATCTCCTCGCCGCCGGTCAACGCCTCCTGAAGCTCGGTCAGTTGGCCGTGAAACAGGTAGCGCCCGTCGCCGTACACGCGGCCTTGCGGCCCGAGGCGCCAGCCCAGATAGCCGCCCCACTCGTAGGTGTTGAAGAGACGAAGCGGAGCGAATACCGCGCGCTCGGACACGACGAACTCCACCGCGCGCCGCGCCACGAAGATGTCCTGGTAAGGCGTACCCCACTCCACTACGCGTAGCGAGGCCACGAAGAGGACGCTGAGGACGGCGAGCACCGCCTCGGCTGAGATTGCGGAGGCCAGCAGCGGCACGGCGGCGGCGGGCCAGTACACGGTGAAGCGGACGGAGTAAAGCGTGGCCGCGGTCAGAGCCAAAGCGGCCGCGGCGAGGCCGGGCTCGTCGCGGCGGGCGCGCCACGCGGCCCAGGCTCCGACGACGAGTGCCACCGCGAGCGGCCACTGGAACGGATAGCGCAGAGAGAAGGCGCCCCACTCCGCGACGCCGGTGCGCACGGGATCGAGCGCGTGCGTGATGAAGACGAGGAAGAGCTTTAAGCCATACGGATTGAGCACGGTCCCGAGCAAAGCGCCGCAGGCTTCCGCGCCGAGC
Organism: Elusimicrobiota bacterium; assembly: GCA_043745445.1. GTDB lineage: Bacteria > Elusimicrobiota > Elusimicrobia > UBA1565 > UBA9628 > GWA2-66-18. Next base: position 8,185 of record JAYTSX010000041.1, on the reverse strand, counting down.
GCCTTCGGCCTTTCTTTTCGGGCCGCGAGCAGAACCACGGCCCACGCCGGATAGAGCGCAAGGCCGAGCGCGAAGCCCGCGTGCAGGTTGGCCCACAGCGCGAACGCGACGAAGCCCGCGAGAAACGACGCCTTGCCGGACGCGAGGCGACGAAGCTGCCACGCGAAGAATGCGGCGGAGATCAGGTCGGCGCGCAGGTCGGCCTTGGGTAGCATCGCCGCGGCCCAAATCGCCGCGCCCACAGCGCGTTCAAGCGAGGAGGCCTTACGGTCGCGAAGAAGTCCGTCGACGGGAAGGAACGCCAGAAGTAGAAGTAGTCCCTTCGCGAGCCACAGCCCCCAATCCCCGAGCAGCCCGAAGGGATATAAAAGAAGCTGGAAGCCCCACTCGAAATCGATCCACGCAGCACCCGCGCGTGTGAAGCTAAACGAGTCCGCGACGGGGACCGCGGCATGCGCCCAGATCCAGCGCCCCGCGGAGAGATGCCACCACACATCCGGCGACAGGACGGGCAAGCATAAAACAATCAGGGCCAAGGCATAAGCCCAGGCCCTGAGCGCGCCCCCTTCCGGAAGGGCGGACACTTGAGCTATTATCGAGTCGGGCGAACGGCGCGCCCGGACTTGATGCAGTCCGTGCAAACGTAGACGGTCTGCGTCTTGCCTTCGATCGCAACCTTCTGCCGCTGAAGATTCGGGCGGAAGACGCGACGGGTGGCCTTGTGCGAATGGCTATAGCTGTTGCCGGCCTTGGGACCTTTGCCGCAACCGGGAATCTGACATTTGAATGACATTGTGTATGGATAGTAGCAAACCACGACGGACCCCCGCAAGGTGACCGAACAAGCTCTAAGCACGCCCATCCAGTACCTGAAGGGGGTCGGCCCCCGTCGGGCGACGCTGTTCGAGCACCTGGGCGTGAAGACCTTGGGCGACCTGCTCACCCATTACCCCCGTCTTTGGCAGGACCGCCACGAGACCCAGGACTTAAAACTTCCCCAGGGGGGCCTCGTCGTTCTGAGAGGACGCGTCCTGCGCGCCTCAAAACACAGCGCCGGCCCGGCCCTGGGGATTTACAAGGCGACGCTCGCCACCGCGCACGGCAAGGTCGAGTGCCTGTGGTTTAAGCACCTCTCGCGCAGCTACGACGCCTTCGCGTCTCTGAAAGCCGAGGCGGCCGAAGGCGCCGACTTGTGGGTGGTGGGCCGCGCCGAGCCGGATCTGACCGGCGTTCGCGAGATCCGCGTCGATGAGCATTACCCGCTGACGGACGAGCGCTGGCGCATGCATGCCGGCCGCATCACGCCGATCTACGCGCTAACGGAGGGGCTCTCCCAGCGTTTCGTGCGCGAGGCCGCGCACAAAGCCCTTGAGCTGTCCGCCGACTCCGCGCGAGACATCGTCCCCGCCGAGCTCATCACCAAGCGCCAACTCCTCGCCGCCGCCCAGGCCCTGCGCGGCATTCACTTTCCGCGCTCCGACGCCGAGCTCGAGGCCGCGCGGGCGCGCCTAGCGTATGAAGAATTATTGCTGCTGGAATTGGCCTGGATTCTTAAGCGCCGCCAGACGCGCGGGATACTAAAAGGCTACTCGTACGAGGTCAAACGCACTTTATTGACGCCCTTCCGTCAGAAGGCGGGTTTTGAATTCACCCACGCTCAGAAAAGGGTGATCAACGAAATTTTCGACGACATGCAAAAGCCGTATCCCATGACGCGGCTCCTCCAAGGCGACGTCGGCTCCGGCAAAACGGTGGTCGCGCTCTCCGCGTTGCTTCTTGCCGTCGAGAACGGCGGTCAGGGAGCGCTGATGGCACCGACGGAAATCCTCGCTGACCAGCATCGCGCGACGCTTGATCGATTTCTTAAAGGTCTTCCGGTCAAGGTCGCCTCGTTAACGTCGCGGGTGCCCAAAAAAGAGCGTGAAAAAATATTAAAGGCGGTACAGGCAGGCGAGGTGGACATACTCGTCGGCACCCACGCCCTGCTCGAGAGCGGCATCCAGTTCCCCAAGTTACGACTGGCCGTCATCGATGAACAGCACCGTTTCGGCGTCCGCCAGCGTACGACCCTGCGCCAAAAAGGGAACCTTATTGATCTTCTCGTCATGACTGCGACGCCGATCCCCCGCACCTTGGCGCTCTCACTGTACGGCGACCTCGAAGCGTCCACGATCGACGAGATGCCGCCCGGGCGCACGCCGATCAAAACGTTTTTCTCTCCCGAGGACGAGGCGTTCGCCGCGGTACGGCGTGAGGTCAAGGCGGGGCGGCAAGCCTATGTCGTGTACCCGATCATCGAGGAGTCCTCGACGCAGGACCTGCAGTCGGCGAAAGCGGAGCACGAGCGACTGAAGACCTCGGTGTTTGCGGACATCCCCGTCGCCTTGATTCACGGCGCCATGACGGGCAAGGCCAAGAGCGCGGTGATGAAGGAATTCTCCGACGGCATGGCAAAGATACTGGTCGCCACCCAGGTTATCGAGGTCGGCATCGATGTACCCAACGCCACGGTGATGGTCATCCAAAACGCCGATCGCTTCGGCCTGGCTTCTCTACACCAGCTGCGCGGCCGCATCGGCCGCGGCGCGGCCGAATCGTTCTGCCATCTCGTCGCAGATCCGCGCACCGAGCAGGCGCGCGCGCGCCTCGACATCATGACCGCGACCTCTGACGGCTTTAAGATCGGCGAAGAGGACCTCAAGCTGCGCGGCCCCGGCGAACTGCTTGGGACGGCCCAAAGCGGCGAGTTGTCGCTCGCCGTCGCCGACCTGTTCAAGGACGCGGAGCTTCTCGGCTTCGCGCGCGCCGACGCCGACGAGCTGCTCGCCGCCGACCCTCGTCTGCAGGCGCCCGGCCACCGCGCCGTCCGCGGTCGCCTGATCTCGCTTTATCAGAGCCGCTGGAACTGGATCGACCTCGCTTAGCAGCTCGAACTCGCACCGGTGCGAGTTCGAGCGACCGCTTCCGGAACCAATCGCGTCAGGGCTCGACGCGATCAGGTATCTGGGTTATACTCCAAACCGATGCGTCTTCTCCTCCTCGCGTTCGCCCTCGGGCTTCCCGCCCACGCCGACACCGTCTATCTCAAAAACGGCAACCAGATGGATGGAGTCATCACCGAACAATCAAAGACACGGATCACGCTCGATATCGGTTACGGAAGCACGATCCTCGACCGGGCGGACATCGAGAAAATCGTGCGCGCCGATAAGAACCAGGCCTCAAAGACGGCCGTGAAGCTCAAGCGGCGGCAGTACGAGTCGGGCCTGACCGTGCCCAAGGGCGGGGAGAAGCTCGACGGGCTCTACCGGGACGCGCAGGCCCGGCGCGAGGCAGCGCTCGACGCGCGAAGGCAAACGCGCGAGCTCGACGAGGAGTTTACGCAGCTGCAGGAAAGCCTGCCGGACTTAAAGGCGGAATACGGATCGGCGTCGACGGACCTCAGTCGCGGTGACGCGGGAAACAACCCGCGGGACTATAACCGCCGCATCGGCGCGGTCAACAGCGCGGGGGTGAGAATCCAGGCCGCGCAGCTTCGCCTCGGCGAGATCGAGCGTCTCAAGAAAGAGATGGGCACCACGGTGCACGGCTACATCGAGAGTCACCGAAGGCTCGCGGACTATGTCGGCGGCTCGGGTGCGCCTCTGCTGAAGCAGGAAGCAGACTACTACGCCTGGCTAAGAGACGAGCTCACGATGATGGCCGCCGACTTCCGCCAGGATGAAATCCCCGCGGAGAATGCCCACGGAGGCGTTTTTGTCCGGGTGCGGCTCAACGGGAAGGTGGACGCGCGCCTGCTTGTCGACACGGGAGCTTCGATTTCTCTGCTCTACCAGGAAACCGTGGCGAAGCTCAACCTGCCGCCGGAAGCGCGCGTTGGAACGGCGCAGGTGAAGGTCGCCGACGGGCGCGCGGTCGAAGCCGCCGTTCTGCGTCTTGATTCGATGTCCGTCGGGAAATCCGAAGTGAAGAATGTGTTCGTCGCCGGCTCGCCGGCCGCGGAGCAGGGCTTCGACGGGTTGCTCGGCATGACCTTCCTCGGCCAATTCATCGTCCGCGTCGACGCCGCCCATGGACGGCTCATCCTCGAAGACCTCAAATGACCGACCGCACGACCGGCATCCTCCATCGCGCCCTCGACAAAGAACAGCGCCGCAACGCGCGCTGGCTGTGCGCGATCAGGTGGGCCGGCGTCGCGGGCGTGTTCGCGATCTCGCTCTGGTTCGGCCTGCGCGAGGGCCTCAGCGACTGGCGCGCGACCCTGCCGGCCTTCGGTCTCTATTTTCTGCTGAGCTCCAGCTTGGCCCTCGCCTCTTGGAAAAAGCCCTCCCTTCACCGCCTCACCGGCCTGGCCCTCGCGCTCATCGACGCGCCGCTTGTCTACTGGATTCAATATTCCTCCCTCGCGGTTTCACAGTCGCCCGCCGGCACGGCCAGCTTCGGCTTTGGCCTCTACTGCGCGTTCATCGTGCTTGCGGCCCTTTCGCTCGACCAGAGCCTCATTCTGACCGTAACCTCCGCGGGCGTCGTTTTGGAAATTCTGCTCATGCGCGCCGCCGGCATCGGGGCCGGCCCGCAGGCCGCCGCCGCCGTCGTGCTCTGCGGCGTGGGCGCCGCCGCCTGGCATCTTGTCGGCCGTACGCACCGGCTCATCGTCGCGGTATCGCACGAAGGTCTTAAGCTCGAAAAGCTCGGCCGCTACTTCTGCTCGGCGGTCGTCGAACGGCTGCAAAGCGATGTGCAGGGGCCCGCCCAGTCCCGGGAAGTGACCGTCCTTTTCTCGGATATCCGGGACTTCACGGCCATGTCCGAAAAGCTTTCACCCGAGCAGGTCGTGGCCATGCTCAACGAGTATCACGGCCGGATGGTCGAGACGATTTTTAAGCACAGCGGAACGCTCGACAAATTCATCGGTGACGGGATCATGGCCTACTTCGGAGCGCCGATCGCCAGCGCCGACCACCCGCGCATGGCCGTCGAATGCGCGCTCGACATGGAGAAGGAGCTGGCGCTTCTCAATGCCCTTCGCGACGGCCGCGGCGAGCCCATCCTGCGCATCGGCATCGGCGTGCACACGGGGTCCGTCGTCGTCGGCGACATCGGCTCTCCCAGCCGCCGGCTCGAGTACACGGCGATCGGTGACGCCGTCAATCTGGCCTCGCGCATCGAAAGCCTGACGAAGGTCCACGGCGTGGTGACGCTTGTTTCGAAGGCCACCCGCGATCGCGCGGGCGAAGCGCTCGGCTGGACGGAGGCCGCGCCGATGGCCGTGAAAGGAAAGTCCGAGCCCGTGCGGACCTTCTTTCCCGGACCGCGACCCGCGCACTAGCCGTAGGACTCGCGTCCTGTTATACTGATCGTCTTGCGACTCCTGTTGCTTTTCGCCCTCTTCCCCCTGCATGCCGCCGCGCTCAACATCGAGCGCGAGGAATACAAGGTCATCGGCTGGAACGACGCCTGCTCCGTCGCCGTCGAGCGGTACGCGTATCCGGTGCTCGGCGCCGCCATCTACGGCGAGCCGATCACCGCGCGCCTTGGCACCTTAGCCATTGTCACCGAGAAGCCGATCGTCGAGACGCGCTGGGTGCACGAGGCCGACGGCGCCAACTCCTACGAGATCCACGCCATTAATGCCGTCCGCAGGAAGCTCCGGAAAGCCGGTTTCGACCGTGCCGGATTTGACGAGGTGATTCGCGACTCCGTGACTGTCGCGTCGCCGGGCGCGGCCGAGGTGATCCTGTCCACCGCTATACTCGAGGCGCGCCCCGACTTCTGGCCCGACACGCGACAGTGGCGTTGGGCGAAGGCTCACTTTAATCCTCTGGGCACCTGCGCGCTCCTGGTCTACGAAAAAATCGGCGAGCGCGAGCGCTTCAAGTTTGTCCTGACGCGCATCTACAACGCGAGCGCGCGCTCCGACCGCGGCCGGGCCCACACGACGAACGGACGCTTGTTATTTAACGACGGAGATCTCCCCGGCGCCCTGGCCGAAACCGAGATCGGCGCCCACATGGCCCCCGAGCTGGGCGCGACGCACTACCATTATGCGGCACTCCTGGCACTCAATGGCCGCCTCGATGACGCGATGCGAGAGCTGCTCTCGGCGATCAAAATCGACGGGCGTTTCCTCGATAAGGCCGTAAAGGACGAGGACTTCGACTCCCTGAGCAACCGGCAGGATTATCAGGAAAAAATCCTCAAAGTGAAGGCTCCACCCGCGCCGGTTCCGCCGTAGTGCTATAATAGACGAGTCGCAGGCGAGGATTTGAGCTTGATTGCCCCACGGCCCACTGGGAGCTAAAAAGGCGAATGAAAACCACGCTTCACGGCGTGGTTTTTCGATTTTAGGGGAACATTGAGCCAGGGACGACATCAATTTATGGACCGAGGGCGCGACGAGGAGCTCCGCGAGCTTCTGCATCGCCGGCTCCTCGTGCTCGACGGCGCCATGGGCACCATGCTCCAGGCCCGGGACCTGCAGGCCGCCGATTTCGGCGGCGAGGCCCTGGAAGGCTGCAACGAGAACCTCGTTTTGACGCGTCCCGATGTCATTGAGTCCATCCATGACATCTACTTCGCGGCCGGCGCGGACATAGTCGAGACCAATACCTTCGGCGCGATCCGGCATGTCCTCTCTGAATACGGCCTGCAGGACAAGGCCCGCGAGATCAACAAAAAAGCCTGCGAGCTGGCGCGCGCCGCCGCCGCCAAGCATGCGACCAAGGACCGGCCCCGCTTCATCGCCGGGTCCCTCGGCCCCGGAACCAAGGCGATCTCGGTTACCGGCGGCATCACCTACGACGAGGTTCTCGAAGGCTATCGCGAGGCGACGGCGGGCCTCCTTGAGGGCGGCGCCGACCTCATCCTCCTCGAGACCCAGCAGGACACGATCAACATCAAGGCCTCGGTCAACGGCGTCTACGCCGCTTTCCGCGATGCGAACCGCTCGATTCCCGTGATTCTGTCCGTCTCCATCGAAACGATGGGCACCATGCTCGGCGGCCAAGACATCGCCGCCCTCGCCGACGCCGTCGCGCACTTTGATCTCCTCGCCATCGGCATGAACTGCGCCACGGGGCCGGACTTCATGACCGATCATCTGCGCACCTTGTCTTCGTTGACCAGAGCTTTTACGATCTGTTACCCCAACGCAGGCCTTCCGGATGAAAACGGCACCTACAACGAGTCGCCGGCCATGGTCGCGAAAAAGGTCGGCCGTTTTGCCGACGAAGGCTGGGTGAACATCGTCGGCGGATGCTGCGGCACGACACCCGAGCACATTCGCTTGATGGCTGAGGCGGTCGCCGGAAAGCCTCCCCGCCGCGCGCACAAACCGCGCCGCGCCTCCGTCTCCGGCATGGAGTCCCTCTCTCTCGACGAGGACCGGCGGCCGCTCATCGTGGGTGAGCGCACCAATGTCATCGGCTCGCGCAAGTTCAAAGAATTAATCGTCTCGGGCGACATCGAGTCCGCCGCCGAACTCGCCCGCCATCAGGTCCGCGCCGGCGCGCATATCATCGATGTGTGTCTCGCCAACCCCGACCGCGATGAAAAAGAAGACCTGATCGCCTTCTTCGAAAAAGCCGTCAAGAAGGTCAAGGTGCCGTTCATGATCGACTCGACCGACGCCGCGGTCATGGAAGAAGCTCTCAAGCGCGCGCCCGGCAAATGCATTCTTAACTCGATTAACTTAGAGGACGGCGAGGAGCGCTTTGAGGCCGTCATCCCTCTCGTCCACGCGTACGGCGCGGCCCTCGTCGTGGGCACGATCGACGAAGACAAGGTCATGGGCATGGGCCTGACGCGGGAAAGGAAACTCGCGATAGCGCAACGCTCTTTTGATCTTCTCACGACGAAGTACGGGATCGCTCCGGAAGATATTATTTTCGATCCGCTGGTCTTTCCCGCCGGCACAGGCGACAAGAACTACTGGGGCTCGGCCGTCGAAACGATCGAGGGCATCCGGCTGATCAAATCGGCCATGCCGCGATGTAAAACTGTTTTAGGTATTTCAAATGTATCCTTCGGCCTCCCGGCGGCCGGACGCGAGGTTCTTAATTCGGTTTATCTTCATCACTGCGTTGAAGCGGGCCTCGACATGGCCATCGTCAACGCCGAAAAGCTCGCCCGCTACTCCCAGATTCCCGACGCCGAGATCAAGCTGTGCTGGGATCTTCTCTCCTGG
>JAYTSX010000040.1:0-9636 GCA_043745445.1 Elusimicrobiota bacterium | reverse complement strand
ATTTGATGTAGTCGGGCGGCACATGCGTAAAGATCACCTTCGGGCCGGGGACGGCGAGCGCGTTCTTAAGCCACGCCAATTGGGCGGCCGTGACCTTGCGGTCCGAGGAGTCGAGGCTGACGAAGCGCCAGCCGCCCCGGTCAAAAAAATAATCGCGCGCGCCAAACACCGCATCGTAGAGATTTTTGTCGGCGTCGCCGTTGGGCCGCGAGCGGTCGTGATTGCCTACGCAGCGCAGGAGCGGCTTGACGGCCTCGGCTTCGACGAGGAGCACATGCGCGCGGTAGTTCTCCGCGTTGCCCTCGCTGACAAAGTCTCCGAGTTGGAAGGCGAAGTCCACGCCCGCGGCCTGAAGCGCGCGCCACTGATTGACGAAGGCGGATTTCTCCGGGCTGAAGATACGCTCCCACCAGAAGCGGCCGTGCTCCGCGTCGCCGATCACGCCGAAAGTGAAAGGCGTGCCCGGGGGCAATGGCGCCAGGCGCGCGAGCATGGCGTCGTTGCCCACACGCGGCTTGGCTTGAGCGAGGTCGGCCGGGACGGGAGTGGGTTCCTTCGACGAGACCTCGACGCCGGCCGGCGCGATTGGAGCAGGGGGGAGAGCGAACGCCGCCGGACCCGAGCCATCGAACGCCGGTTCAGGCGCGGACGCATTGGCCGTGAGGCCGAGGAAACCGGCGAGGACGAGCGCTCTCAATGCTTGAAAAGCCTATCAAGTCTTTGGCCGCCAAGGGCCTTGTTGAGCGTGTCCTGGAGCTGTTTATTTAAGGCCCCTTTCTGCGCGTCGAGCGGGCCCAACAGCTTGGCGCCGAGGCCATTGACGGACGCCTGCGCGTCGCCGGGCTTGCCGCCGTAAAGGGCCGCAAGCTTCCCTTCAAGAATTTTTTTCTGCGCGTCGAGCTGACCCGAGACGGCCTTGCGCATCGCGGCGGCGACGGCCTCGCCCGCGTTCGAGGAGAACCCGAGCTTGAGATCATCCTCGCTCCCGGAGATGGCGATGCGGATGTTGAAGCCCGACAGTGATTTAAGCGCGTCGGCGACGAGAGTTCCCGCGGTTCCGCCCAAAGTGACTTTCGGCTCGAGCTTGACGCCTGAGGCTTCGACGAAAATCTCGCCGGTCCACTCGTCCCCAGAGGAGGCAATATGGCCCTTTATTGACGCGACGCCGGAGGCGATCGCGCCGCCCACCTCGCCGTCGCCAAGCGCGGTCCCGGCGAGCGAAAAGCCCTCGCCCGAAAAATCGAGCGCCACGCCGATAGGATCGTTCTGTTGGTCGAGGCGCCCGTTGAGGGTGACGGCGGGGCCTGAGGCCGATTGGCCGGCCAAGGTTAAGGTCGCGGGCTTGCCGTACAGTCCGGGGTTGGAGGTCACGCCGTTGAGAAGGCCCTTGAGATCGAGGGCGCCGCCCATCACGCCGTCGAGCGTTCCGGTGATCTTGGCGTTCTCCAGGAGATACTGGGGGTAGGAGTGCGCGCGCGGGAACTCAATGTTCACGCCTGCGCGGCGGGCCGGCGGCGGAGGATTGGCGGCTTTGTGCGCCGCGGCCCTCTTTTTGGCGAGGCGCATCCACTTGAGCGCGGTGGTCAGGCGCGAGGCGGTTTGCGCGCCGAGCAGTCGGCGGGCGAGGTCCTGAGAGTCGAGCGTGGGTAGGCCGGCCGCCGAGAGCAGGCCGTTGAGGTCCTTCTTGCGAAGCTCATCGGCCTCCTTCATAAGCGCCTGCGCTTCGGCGATGTCCTTCTGCGCTTGGGCTTTTTGCGTGTCCACCCGGGCGATCAGAGCCTTGATGCGTTGCTGCGCCTGGCCTGCGGCCTGGGCTTTCTTGAGGATGTCGCCGCCGCCGATGCCCTTGAGCTGGTCGGCGATTTCGCGCGCTTCTTTCTCGATCGCCTTGGTTTCCTCGGACTTGCCTTTCCAGCGCTCCTCGATCTCCTTCGTCTTGGCCTTCGCCTCATCGAGCTTCTTAAGTCCCTGGAGCTTGGCCGCGTCCACTTCGCCGACGGCGTTGGACTTGACCTCGATTGCGGCCGATTTCGCGGGGGCGACCTGCTTCATGACCGCCGTGGTCAAGGCCGAGGGCGGAGGCGGATTGCGCAGCGCGCCGCTCGTCGTGCGCGCGGTGCCCAGGCGCAGGCCTTCGAAAGCCGCCTCGCGCACCACGCCTTTACCGCGCACGGCGGCGGAGAGATCGAGCTGGAAGCCCAGGCGCGAGAACTCGACAAGATTCTTCATCGGCGTCTGGCGATCCGCGACGGCGATGCCGTTGATTTCGAGCGTGCCTTTAAGCCACTTGGAGCTTACGGAGCGGATCTCGACCTTGGCGCCGGCTGCGGCCTGGCCGCCCGAGATCAGGGCCCGCTTAAGGATCGGATCGAAGAAGAAAAAGACGAACGCCCATATCAGGAGGATCGCGCAAAGCGTACCGAGGATCGGCCCCTTCTTGAGCCAGCTCATCGCGACCACTCCTGGTAGGTCTGGTACCAGCCCATGCCTTTGAACGCCTGGATGAGCTTGAGCTTCTCGACCTTCGCGGAGATACTCCTGTTATACCACGCGGCGAAGCTCAGAAAAGAGAAATAAAGGGGAAAGAACAGGACCGCACCCAGCACGAGGTTGCCGAGCACCACCGTGTTGTTGAAGCGCGTCAGGGGGATGATGGGAAGGTCGTACATGGCGGTCCAGAGGCCGTGAAGCGCCGGAGCTTTGAGCAAAGCAAGGCCGATCCGGTGGGCGACACCGTCCACGGCGTAGCCGAGCGGCGTGAAAAAAGTCGCCGACAGCAGCGCCATGCCCTTGTGAAGGCGCAGGGCGAAAAACAGGAGAAGGAACGCGGCGGCGAAGAGATTGCCTTTCGGGATCAGGCCGAGCGCGGCGCCCAGGGCGAAGCCGGCGGCGAGATGGCGGGGATCGGAGCCGCCGTGAAGTGACGAGACAAGATCTTTGAACAGACGCAGAGGATTCATGGCGTCTATCTTAGCGCATCGACCCCGGCCCTGTCAGGTCACGAGGATTTGACGGGCACGTACATCTTTAGGCAGCCTTGTTTCCCGTAGGTCCTTAGGAAGGGCATGCTTCGCGTCGTGCAGGCGAAGTGGCAGACGCGGAGCTCATTAGCGGCCACAGGCAGCGAGCGCAGGTGAGAGTTCTTGGCGCGCAAAGTCGCGTAGGTCTCCTCACCGACGGTGATCTCCGCATGGCCGCTTGCGGCGTTAGCGAAGCTGCAGCCGCCCGCGTAGATCAGCAGAGAGCCGTCTGGAACCGACGCGGGATCGTTGCTCGCATTGGCGAGGTCCACCTGGCGGTAGCCCATATGATCGAGAATCTTGGGATTTTTCTTCACGTCCTGGCTGAACATTTTGGCGGCGCCGGGCCGCAGGCCGATGAGTCCGGTGCTCTGCGGATCGGGCGCGTCGATGACGCCCGCGTCGATCAGGGCCTGTTTGAAGAACCGGTAACACATCGAGCCCATTTTCTTCGCGTAGTTCAGGGTCCCGGTGTAGGCCTCATAAGCCACCTCCTTCCCTTTTTCCCAATCGAAGTAGCTGGTCAACGAGGCCCAGGACATCATTCCGGCTGAGGCGCTCTGCAGCGGACCTGAGGGCGAGGGCGTGGGATTGGTGGTGTTCGGGTAAGGCTGGACTTGGGGCGGGAGGCTGCTCCAGTTTCTTTCGCCGCTCGGGAGATACGCCGGGCCTCCGGGCGCCGGGGCTTTGGACGGCAATGAGTCGGGGACCGTGACATTGAGCTCGGCCGGGCGATACTGCGGTCCGGCGGCTAAAAATGAATCGGCCGTCGCGCCCCGCATGAGAACTTCGCTCGTGGCCCTTAAATCCCGGGCCAGCCTTTTTTTCTTCGCTTCGGAAATTCCGGGGTTGCGTTTAACATCCAGGGCGACGGCCGCTCGCGCGTCAAGCTCCCGTTGGGAGGCGGAGACGGCCCGTGCCGGGCGCACGCGATCTCCGTAAAGCTCGACAGCCAGGTCTGAGCGCGTGCCAAGCCGCCGCGCGACTGAGCGGATGAAGGTGATATAGGTTTCCCGCTCGTCGCCGGGTTCGCGGCCGGCCTGGACATACTTCGCCTGGTCGTAGAGCTGGACAAGGGGCGCGGCCTGTCCCGAGACATCGAGGCCGGCAAGATCTGCGCCCTTGGTGAAGCCCTGAGTGAGTTCGGCCTTTATCTGTTTGGGGTCCTTCGTGGCCGGTTGGGCCGACGCGTGGAGGGCGAGGAAGACGGCGAGTCCGGCGGCGAGGGGTAGCGCCATAACCTAAGCGTAAGGGGCGTCGTTGGCTCTGTCAAGGGCCCGGCCCGCCGCCCTACCCCCTTGACATCGAACACTCGTTCGACTATGCTTGTCTCACATGGAAAAAAATGGATTGACCCCGCGTCAGCAGCAGATTCTCGAGCTCCTCGGCCGCTTCACCACGGATCACGGCTACCCGCCCACCGTGCGCGAGCTGTGCCGCCTTGCCGGCGTCAGCTCGCCCGACACGATCCAGTACCATCTTGATAAGCTTCGGGAGAAGGGATTGCTCGAAGAAGCCAAGGGCCGCTCTCGCGCGGCTCAGGTCACGAGCATGGAGCGCGTGTCGATGATTCCGCTCCTCGGTCTCGTTCCCGCCGGTCCCACCGCTGGCGCCTATGCGGAGCCGATGGGCCATGTGCCCGTCGTCGCCGACCGCGGCGATCCGTCCCAGCTCTTCGCCCTGAAGGTCAAGGGAGACTCCATGCAGGCGACTCTTCACGAGGGCGACACCGTCGTGGTGCGTTGGCAGGAGACCGCCTCGACTAACGATGTCGTCGTCGTGCGCTACGAGGACGGCGAGGCCACCGTCAAGCGCCTCAAAGTCAAGCCCGCGGGCCTCTACCTCATCCCCGACAACACCAAATACGAGCCCTTCCCCATCGGCGAAGGCCGCATCGCCGGCAAAGTCATCTCCCTCATCCGCAAATTATAAATTGGTGTCAGGCTTACCGGTAATTGCAGTATTTATGAGGGTGTAATATGAAAAATACTGTAATTACCGGTAAGCCTGACACCGGTTCCACCTGCGTGCGGTGCGGTGCGGCGTTTGGGTGTGGCAACATCGAGGGGAAGGCGTCGTGCTGGTGCGCCGATCTTCCGGCGGTGATGCCTGTGACGGACGAGGGCTGCCTGTGTCCGAAGTGCCTCAAGGCGGAAATCGCGCGCCGGGTTGGCGACTGTTTAGGCTGCGCGCACGCCAAGACTCTCAAGTCCAAGAGCGGAAGCGCGATCTTCCTGTGCGGCCGCGCGGAGAAGGAACCCGCGTACGCGCGCTATCCGGCTTTGCCGTTACGCGGCTGTCCCGGCCTCATGCCGCGTTAGGGTGTGAGGCCCGGTGTTACGGACGGCTTTTCTTCTGTGCGGCCTCGCAGAATTCGTTGAAGATCGCGGACGCGCCCATGAACTTCTCCTCGATCTTGGCGCTGACGGCGTCGCGGACCTCGGCGCCCGCCATCGGGGTCACATCGGCGACGCCCTCCATCACCCATGACAGCAGATCCTCGGGGCTCGTGCGCATCATGATGCTGGTGTTGGGCAGGGCTTCCATCAAGGCGATCGCGGCGTCGGGGACGCTCTGGCCGATAAGAAGCACCGCGTTCATTGAGCCGCGGCAGACGGCGATGACGGCCGATTTTGGATCCTTGCTTATTCGCGCGACATGAGAGATATGCTGACACATGACGGGGGCCGCCGGGGAGCCGGCCTTGAGGCATGCCGTCACGGCGTCTTGAGCCTGCTTCTCGATCTCGGGGGTGTCGCTCATGAAGACCATGATATCCGTGGAACTCCTCCCCGTCAAGCGCGGGAGAGCGCAACCTCGAAACGGCGGTCGGGATAAAGCCAGATGAGGGCGACGAGCGCGTACAACGCATAGGCGAGCTTTGGGGAGAAAAAGGCGAGCGGTATGGCCGCGGCATAGATCGCGATCGAAATCTTGCCTTTGCGGTCGCTGCCAAGGGCCTTTGATAAGGTGGAGCCTTGGCCGTGATGGGTCGCGAGCAGGCGCGCGAGAATAAAGTATGCGATGCCGGCCAGCAGCAGCACCACTCCGTACAGCGCGACCGGCGCGGAGCCGAAGTCATTTAAGCCCATCCAGGCGGTCGTGAACGGAATCAAAGAAAGCCAGAACAGCAGATGCAAATTGGCCCACAGGATGGCGCCGTTGACGCGCTCGGCGGCCTGGATCATGTGATGATGGTTATTCCAGTAAATCCCGACGAAGGTGAAGCTCAGCGCGTAGCTGATGAATACGGGAACGAGTGGCCGCAGGGACGCGAGGTCCGCCGTGCGCGGCGCGTGCATCTCGAGCACCATGATCGTGATGATGATGGCGAGGACGCCGTCGCTGAACGCCTCCAGACGATTCTTAGTCATCAGTCCTCTCCTTTAATCCGAAAATCATCGCTTCGGGAGCCATGCCGGACGCGCGGATCGCCCTCACTGAGCCGTCGAGCGCGGCAAGCGTCTCGGGAATGAGAAGCGCATTGTTGTTCGCCAGCTTTTCGAGTCCCCGGTCGAGCAAATAAAACGCGCCGTCCGTCTTTTGAGGTTCGAGCTTTAGACGGTGAAGCCCGGCCGCGATCTGGATAAGCCCCTGCAGGAGGACCTTCTCGGCGCCCAGCGCCTTCAGCCAATAGGCCTCAAGCTCCTCGTGCGCGTCGAAGAAGCGCCCCGCGGCGCCGAGCGCGTCGGCCCGGTTGAGCGCCGTCTGCAGGCGGCTGATCACCGCTCGCGCGGCGGCAGCTTTTTAATTAACAGGTACAGCTTGCCGTCTGCCCACTGCCCGCGGGCCGTGGCCGCGGCCTGCGGCCCGTGCCCCGCGTATATGTCCACCCGCCCGGGGCTCTTGATCGCCCCGCCCGTATCAAGCCCGAAGGCGAAGCGGGTGTTGGCCGACATGCCGAGCAGGCGCCCGTCCTTGTCGGTCTGCGGCGAAGTCGTCGAGAAGAAGTATAGGCCGCCGAGCGGCAGGAACGCCGGATCAATCGCGATCGCGCGCGCCGGCACGAGCGACTGCTCGGTCGCGCCGAAGGGCTCGCCGTCCTCGGGCAGGGAGGCGAGCTCGAAGAAGACATAGCGGGGATTGGACGCCAGGATCCAGCTCTCGGCGTCGGGATTTTTATGGAGATACTCGCGCAGCTTGTCGTGGGTGATCTCGTCACGCGTGAACACCCCGGCCCTCACCAAGGTGAGCCCGACGGAGTTGTAGGTCTTGGAGTTGTTGCCGGCGTACTTGGCGAGAAGCTCCTTGCCGCTTGTCAGCTTCAAGATCGCCGAGCCTT
The DNA here is from genome assembly GCA_043745445.1 of Elusimicrobiota bacterium. Lineage (GTDB taxonomy): Bacteria > Elusimicrobiota > Elusimicrobia > UBA1565 > UBA9628 > GWA2-66-18. The sequence continues at coordinate 2,334 of JAYTSX010000040.1, read as the reverse complement.
GGATGTGAAGATCGAGCGCGTCGAAGCGGTCCTTGAGCCACGCGATTTCCAGCCCCTTGCCCGCCAGGGCCTTGCGCCGGTCGATCTCCTCGCGCGTGTAGTAGGGGACGACTTTCCCGTCCTTGGTGAGGCGGCCCAGCCACGAGGATTCCCCGTTTGCTTTCCCAAACGCGGCGAGGTCTACCTCGACCATGTCCTTGGGGCGACGATAGAGCGGATACGGGTAGGCCTCGGTCTTCTTCAGGCTCGCCTTGAGCATCGGCTGATAATACGAGGAGAAGACGACGCGACCGAGCCCGTCGAGGCCGGTGGACTGGAACACATCGAAACTTTCGCGCACGGCCGCGTCAAACTCGTCCGCGGTCTTTGTCTTTTGCGCGAGCTCGATGACGGCTTTGGCACTGTCGATGAACTGCGCCGGACCGTAGTCCCGGTCCGCGACGCGAATCGTCTTCGTCGGGGCCAAGGTCTCCAGATATTTGATCGCCTTGCGGGCCGCCTTAACGAGGCCGGCCTTCGATTTGAAAGACTCCTCGAAGCGAGGGAGATCCTCCTCGGCCACGAGCCTGACCGCCGGAACCGCGACGGCTTGTGTGGATCCGGCGACGGCCGGCGGCTGGGCGAAGGCGGGGCAGATGAGGACGAACAAAAGCGCGCTGATCATGGGGGCATTCTATCAAACCCGGAAACGCTGAAAATGGCGCGTTGAAAAACAGACCTTTGTGCCTATAATGTGGATAGGTCCTTTGGCGCAAGGAGAGGTGGATGAGAAAACCGAATGGTTTGGCGATCCTCATGCTGATCGCGGCGTTGCCCGCTGCGGCGCTGAACTGGAATCAGGGCGATCCCGTTTCTCAGGGCAAGACTTCATTCTCCGTCGCTCCGGAGACTCCCGCGGCCGTTCTCGTGCGTCCGCCCTCCGGCGGTGGCGGCGTGGCCGGGCAGTTCGACACCTATGTTTTCTCGCTGCAGTGGGCGGCCGCTTTTTGCGAGGGCAAGCCCGGCCTTCCGGAGTGTGCCGACCGCACCCCGGGCCGGTTCTCCGCCAAAAATCTGACGATCCACGGCCTCTGGCCGGATAAGGCGGGCGACGCCGCGCACACCTACGGCTACTGCGGGGTCGATGCCAGCATTCAGGCGCTTGATCGCGCGGCGACCTGGTGCCGGATGCCCGCCTTGAACCTGTCGAACGCGACGATGAGCCGCCTGACTGAGATCATGCCGGGCGCGGCCTCCTGCCTGCAGAACCACGAGTGGTATAAGCACGGCTCCTGCTCAGGCTTCACTCCGGACGATTACTATGACCGGGCTGCCGCGCTGGTCACCTTCGTCTCGACGACGAAGTTCGGCCGCTATCTCGCCGCAAATACCGGGCGCACCATTGCGGCCGAGGATTTGCTCGCGGCCTTCGAAAGCGATTTTGGCGTCGGAAGCCGGAAGCTCATCAGCTTGAACTGTACGAAGGCGGGCGGCGCGGACCTGCTGCTTGATGTTCGCCTGACGCTGTCTCAGCCGCTGCGGCCCGCCAACGAGCTTGGCAAGATGCTTCTGCCCGGCGGCGGAAAGGGAAATTGCCCGGCGTCCTTCAAGCTCGACGAGCTTTAGTCGGCGCGCCAGCCTAGGTTTTCCTGCGCGTTCACGGTCCACGCGGGATCCACATAAAAATTGAAGCGCGGCTTGAAGACCGGTTCCGCGTCGGGCTTCGTGCCCATGATCCCGTCGGCGAAACCCTGGCCGATCGGGAAAGCCGTGGTAAAGCGATGGCGGCTGTCGCGCAGTACCTCGTAGATCAGTAGATAATTGTCGGCCGTTTCGAAGCCCTGTAGCGGCGCCAGCGGCACGAGATGGGTGAACACCGACGCCTGCACGGTCTTGCCGGCGGGAGTTTTCCAAGTCACGCGCTGCTCAGTATGGCCGAGCGCCTTCGTCGCCGGCTTGAGCTTGGCCGCGTGCGGGACCTTTTCGGCAATGCCGATCAGTTGGAGAAGTGTCGAGGTGATATTCGAGGCGAACTCGCCGTCGGCCGTCAGCGGGCTGAAGGTGCCGGCGGGCAGGCCCAGCCGTTCGTCGAGCCTTGATTCAATCCAGCGCTTGCCCTTGAGGCCGTAGGCCGTCTTCAGTTGTGAGAAGAGATATCCGTAGGTGTGCATCACGCCGGCGGGAGAGTGCGCGACACCGCCGGTGACCTCGCGCCGGATGCCGAGACCTTTCATCGCCTTCTCGGGCAGTATCTCCGCCTTGGCGAGCTCGTCGAAAACCGTGCAGGAGGTCCAGTGCTTCGCCGACACCTCCTCGGCGATTTTAAGGTTGGCCCTCAGCCGCGGAAGCTCATCC
>JAYTSX010000039.1:0-9652 GCA_043745445.1 Elusimicrobiota bacterium | reverse complement strand
GCCCTTGCGCGCCTCAATCGCGGCGTCGAAAGTCGCCTTAAGACCTTGCGCCTTCGGCCCGAGCTCACGCTTGTCCTCGATGGACAGGTCCTTGAGCGACTTGAGCAGCTCGGTCAGCTCACCCTTTCGTCCCATAAAACGGACGCGGACCTCCTCGAGCTTCAGGAGGTCCGCGGCAGTCTCGACTCCGGCTTCACGCAAGGCCGACTCGGCTAGGACGTAGGATTTCTCCCAGTCGGCGCGAGTCATGGCCGGAGTTTTAGGAGCCCTTGGCGAGGGCGATGATCTTGCCGAACGACGCACCGTCGCGGATGGCCATTTCAGAGAGCATCTTGCGGTTAAGCGAGATACCGGCCTTCTTCAGTCCGCTGATGAAGCGGCTGTAGGTGGTGTCGTGCTGGCGGCAGGCGGCGTTGATACGCTCGATCCAGAGCGCGCGGAAGTCGCCTTTCTTATCCTTGCGGCCGATGTACGACTCGGCCAACGAGGCTTCAACCTGCTGCTTGACCATCCGCCAGCGCGAGCGCTTGGCGGAGTAGTTTCCTTTTGCGAGCTTGAAATACTTCTTCTTGTGGGCGCGAGTCGTGACGCCTGATTTAATTCTCATTGTTGTCTATGCCTCAGCCGTAGGGCAGGAACCGACGCATCGTCTTCGAGTCGGTGCCGTTTAGAACGGAAGTGCCGCGCAGGAAACGGCGGCGTTTGCCGCCGAGCGGGGCCATCAAATGCCGCTGGCCGGGATGCTCGTGCTTGAACTTCCCCGCGGCGTTGGTGCGAAAGCGCTTCTTCGCGCCGGAATGCGACTTCAACTTGGGCATACGAACCTCTACTTTATTTGAGCGACTAGTGCGGCTTCGGTATTAACGTCATCACGAGTCGGTTTCGGTCGGGCATAGGAGCCTGCTCGACGGCGGCCTTCTCGATGAGTCTTTGCTGAATCGACATCAAAAGCTTGAATCCCAGATCCCGGTGCTGCATCTCGCGGCCGCGAAAGACCACCGTGATGCGCACTTTGTCATGCGCGTCGATGAACTCCTCGATCTGCCGGATCTTGACGTCCAGATCGTGAATCCCGATGTTCGGCCGGAACCGCAGTTCCTTCAAAAGGCCCGCCTTCTGCTTCTTGCGGGACTCTCTTTCCTTCTTGTCCTGCTCGTATTTGTACTTCGAGTACGGTAAAACCTTGCAAACCGGAGGCACCGCCGTCGCCGCAACCTCGACGAGATCCAGGCCGCGCATCCGAGCCAGGGCCAGCGCTTCGGCGATGGGCTTGACTCCCACCTGCGACCCGTCTGCGTCGATGAGCCGGACCGTTGCGGACCGGATCATGTTGTTAATCCGGGTGTGATCCCGGGTGTCCTTAAAATTCTTGTTGTAGTTATTAATGAGGCTGGATGCTCCCGATGACTGTCTGCGGCGAGGGGTAATGTTAGCAAGTCTCCGACGGGGGCGTCAATCGGAGAATCAGACGGTGGCGTGAAGTTGAATTTTCGATGCTGTCGGCTTACGCCGGCATTTTTTCGCGAAAAGCCCGGGCGCCGGCCTCGGGACCGCCGGGATGCATCAAAAGGCGCCCACCCACAAGCCAAACTGCGTCCGTTCCGAAGTCTTTGGCCATGGCACCGGTGTTGTCGAGGTTCATCCCGCCGCCCGGAGCGGGGAAAATAGGGGCCAAGCCGCCCAAAGGCGCTCGTCCCCGCTGGGCGATCGCCCGGCATTCGTCCGGCGTGAAGGCAAAACGCCCGCCGGCATTGGGGAAAACGGTAATATCGGCCCCGGCCAGTCGCATCATGGTCCCGAGGTAGAGCGAGTGCTCAATGCCGTGGAAACGATCAGCGTAAAAAGCGCCGGAGTAAGCCGGGTGGGCCATAAAAACAGCCTTGCGCCGGTCCGCGATGGCGCGCAACGCGTCGAGGCCGACGATGGCGGGGCAGATGAGGACGCCTTTGAGGCCTTGGCCGAGTACAAAGCGAAGCCTTTCCTCGAGTTCCTCCTGTGGACCGCTCAGATGGGGGAAATAAAGGCAATTATGCCGGGAAACGGCTTCCCCGATCCGGGACACCCGGGAACGGAACGCGGCGAACGAAGCGTCCACGATATTCTGGTCGTCCTTGACGATGTCGCCGCCGCCGCGCGCGAAAGCCGCGGCCATTTCGGCGAACTCGACCTCGGTCGAGCCCATCGGCTTGAGGGCCGTGGCGAGAAGGGGCCGGCCCTGAACGCCGAGAAGTTCGCGCAGACCGGCGACGCCGTAATTCGGACCGGAATAAGACGCGAGAAACGAATCGGGGAATCGAAGATCGACCAGCCGTACGCCGGGCCAGATGGAGGCGTTCCCGAAAACCAAATTCAATAATGCGCCGATACGGCCGCCGGCGAGCGCCGCGGGAAAATCAATCTCGACACGGAAGCGGCCGCCGTCTACGGGCGTCAACGCTCCGACCCTGCCGACAATTTCTTCCCGAATCCTCGACGAAAGAGGGAATTCGAAGGGAACCTCGACGGTTTCTTCGAAAGCGATCGCGCGGGCGGTTTTTTCCGCTTCAAGGGCCGGTCCCGGAACTTCGTAGACGGCGATCAGGCGCTCGCTCATAGGGCGATTATATCATCCATGCACGGCGTCGTAGAGGACCTTCGCGAAAAGTCCGGCGCAGACGAGGGCCACGACGGGACGGATGAGCGCGGCTCCCTTTTTAACGCCAAGATGTGAGCCGACCCAGTGGCCCGCGATGGAAAGGAAGCTCATCGTGAGGCCGATCTTCCAGTCGAGGCGGCCCGCCCAGATGAAGGCGCCGAGCGCGCCGAGGTTTGAGACGAGGTTGAGAATTTTTGCGCGGGCGGTTGCTCCGAGCAGGTCGTGCTTGCCCCAGCGCGCGAAAGCGATCGCGAAGAATGTGCCGGTGCCGGGGCCGAAGAAGCCGTCATACGCGCCGATCGGCGCCGCGACGAGGATGCCGCGGCGTTGGCGCTCGGCCGCGGACAATTGGTCGCTATGGTCGACGGAGCCGAAGTCTTTTTTGGACCAGACAAGCCAAGCCACGATGGGCAAAGCGGCGAGCAGCATCGGCCGGATCCACGACGGTGAGACGAGCAAAGCCGCGCGCGCGCCGAGCCAAGAGCCGATCATCGAGGCCGCGATCACGGGCAGGAAATCGGTGATGGAAAATTTGAGCGCGCGCTGGTAGCGGACGGTGGAGACCACGGTGCCGAGGCAGGAGGCAAGCTTGTTGGTGCCGAGGATTAGGGCGGGGTTGAGGCCGACCGCGAGATACGCGGGTAAGGTGATGAGGCCGCCGCCGCCGGCCAGCGCGTCCACGACTCCTGCGAAGAATACGCAAGCGGCCAAAAATAGCGTCGCGCCGGGGCTGAGGAGCATTGAGTCATTCTCGTCTAATCCGGGGCCCGGGTCAAGCCCTTCCTATATTAAGGCGTCAAAATGGCGGGTCTTAAAAAACAGCAGAAATATATTTAAGTTATTTATATAAAATAAAGATAAATTGCTATTGACAGGCGTTTTAATCCTGTTACACTCCGAGGATGCGGAAGCCCCCGTCCCCTCTCCGCAGGGTACTCGCCGTTGTTCTCTCGCTGCTGATCCTTCCATGGCAGCAACCGGCGCTCGCCCTGGCCGACCCGCCCTCACCGGGCGTGGGCGCGGCCTTCAACCCCGAAAAGCCGAGGGAAGTCCTCGACGCGCTTGACCGTAAGCTGGATGTGCTTGTGGCGCGGATCAAGTCGAATGCGCTCAAGACGCCGGAGTTGACGGCGGCTTTGCCTGAGGATCTGGTCAAGCTTAAGGGCGAATATAAGGCCGCGCTCGACAAATATATCGAAGCCGAAAAAACGGCGATCGAGCCCGCAAAATCGGCCCTCACGCCCCTGATCGCCGCGAGCACCGGCCAGATCCTCGTCGAGGCGATCGTCGAGAGCGATCTGGGGGGCATTCGCAAGGAACTGGCGGCATTGGTGACGCTCAAGGTGTCGTTCCAGCGCCCGCCCGGCGAGATTCCGGCGGGAGATTGGGCGGCGATTGAAAAAGCGGCGCCTGATTTCCAATCAGCGCTCGGGCCCCTGTCCTTCCGTATCGAGAAGGCGCGGATGAAGGATCGGTTTGCCGTGGCGGAGGTGGAGGATGGCTACCGTCCGCTGGCGTTGGCGCTTAACACTGCGTTCCTGGATCTGCGCGCGAGCGCCCAGGGCATTGACGTCAAAGGGTTGCTGGCGGCCAAGCCTCAGACGATTTCGGGCGACGCTGCCGGCGCTTTGATGGCCGAGGTCGCTCGGGCTTTACCCAAGGATAAGGCGGCCCTGCTCAAGCCGCAGCTGGCCGCGGTGAACGCGAGGCTCGCGGGCTATCTGCATTCCGGAAATCCCGACGATCTGACCTCGGCGCGCGTCGAGATCGACCGCCTGTTCGACGCGGCGGACATCAAGGACAAGGATAAGCGCGCGGCGCTCTTTGATCACATCGGCAAAGCGGCGCAGACTCAGGCGCAGGAGGCCGTAGCGCCGAAGGGGACGCCTCCTGGATTTACATTCAGCGAGGTGGCGAAAAAACCCGGAATCGATTCGACCGAGGTTCCGCTCGAGGTGGCCGCCTCCGCGCCGAAGCCCGATGTGAAATCGGCCTTGGCCGCCTGGGTGGCTGAGGGGCAGGCCGCGGCCGGGCCCGCGTGGGACGCTCTGCGCCAGCTGATTCCTGAGACTGCGGATCCTGCCATTTTCATGCGCAATTACGCTCTCAATGGGCTGGCCGAGTTGTCGCGCGGCCGCGCGGCGGAGTTGAAGACGGAGAGCGCCAACGAGAAGGCGGCGAAAGCCTTGACCGACGCCTACGAGCTCATCGAAAAAAAGGTGACCTCCGTCGTGATGGACTCCCCCGAGCGCAGCAAGGATCCTGCCCCGGCCGGCGCCGGCGCGTTCGCGGAATACGAGAAGAAGTGGGCGGCGCGTTCCGCGGCGGTGCTGGCGGAGCTTAAGAAGCTCGAGGCCGAGTTCGAGGTGGTGCGCAAAGCCGAACTCGGCGTCACGGGTGCCGGAATATGGGGCTGGAGCGAGGCCGTCTTCGCCAAATCTCCCGCGCTCGTCTCCGAGGCTGACGCCAAGACGCTCGTCGCTCCGCGCGCGCGGGCGAAGACGCTCGTGGACCTGGTTCGCTCCCTTCGCGCGCAGCACGAGAAGGAAACCTTGGATCTGACGAAGTTCACGGAGGAGGGCCGTCGCAATCTGTTGTACGGCGACGGGAAAGGCGCCACCGACAAGCTCGGGGCCACCGGCCAGGCCGTCGTTAAACTCGCGGACACGGAGCGAGACAATCTTAAAAAGGCGGAGGCGGTCCTGGCCCGGTTTAAGGACACGGTCCAGCTGACGGGCAACCGGGCCGCCGACATGGCGACGCTCGATCAATTCTTCGACGGTGACGATGCCAAGGCCGCGGCCGCGGCCGGGATTCTGCCGCCGATGCTCGCCGATTGGTCGAACGCGCGGGCCTACGAACGAGAGAGCGCAAAGCTTCGGGCCGAGGGCAAGCCTCCCCTGCCGCGCCCGGCGGGTTTGCCCGGCGTGGAGGAGTCCTACAGCCGCTTTATCGTCGCCGCGCGCTACGACCGGGTCAAGGAGATCGGCAATCCGACCGAGAAGCAAATGGGCGAGTTGCATGAGACTTATTTCGCGATGAACCGCGCGGCCTACATCGCCCTCGGCTGCGATCAGACCAAGCTCGCCGCGGCGGAGAACGTGCGCGCAAGCACGGGGGCCCAGGTCTTCCATCGCGCTATGGCGATGGCGGAGAGCATTTCCGCCATGCGGGTGCCGAGCGACGCGGTCCCCGGCACCGAGGAGGAGTTGGACGGCCCAGTTGCCGACGAGCCGTCCGCGGTCCCCGCCGAAGAAGCGGCGCCGGAAAAGTTTGACCGGAAGAAGACGGCGGCGTTCTGCGCCGGCTTTCTCGCCCACGCGCGTCGGCCGACCGCCTACAACCAGATCCAGTTCAACGCCCAGAAAAAGCTTGCCGACGAGATTAAGGCCTACCTGAACGACAATGATCTGGCCCGAGCCTCCACCAAATCGGCCAAGGCGACGGAGACGATGCTGCGCCATATGCGCGCGATGACGCCGGAGCTGCGCGAGGAATATGCCCGGCGCGGCGTGGATATCGACGGCATCCTTCGGCGCAACGACCAAGCGCAGGAGCTGCAGTGGGCGGCCGTGGTCCGCCAGCTCAACACCGCGGGCGACGACGCCGGCTGGCAGGCGTACCGGGACAGTCTGATCGTCCGTATGCGCGGCGATAAAACGGCTTTGGCTACCAAGGTCCAGGCCGATAAGTTGCGTGCGGCGGCGACCTCGAGCGACGCGGCGGGCCTGACGGCTTCGCTCGGCGACATTCAGAATCCCGGGCTTCTGACCAGCGGCTATCTCGCGGCCCTGCCCAAGATGCTGGCCTCCGCACGCACTCCCCGTTCCGCGCGCGACCGCTCACTGACCGCCGCGTGGAACGGCGGCGCCAAGAAGGGCGAGACTCCGCCGGAGATGAGCTACGCGGGACGGCTACTCAACTGGGCGGGCCTGTATGACACCGCGGCCGCGAAGCCCGAAAACCAGGCGAATGCCGAGGAGTTCAAGCGGTTGGCCGCCTTGATGCGCGAGGTCGCCGCCAACCCCTCTGACGCCGAGAAAACCGCCGAGGCCCTGCGTGCCGCGCACGAGATGGTGCTCGACGCGCGCGCGGTACGCGTCGGCCTGGACTCCACCAAGGTCGGGGCCGAGCCGAAGACCGAGGAGGAGAGGCGCGACTTCCTGACGGCCGTCAGCCTCGCGCGGCAGTTTTTGGGCGAGGGTGAAACCTTCCGCACGGCGGCGGGTGCTGAGAAAATCCGCCGCGGCCTGCTCGGCAAGCTCGGCGGCCCGATCGCCGACGCGCAGGAGCAGAACCGTAAGGACCAACTGATTCTCTCCGCGGGCGACCAGGAGCGGGATATCAAGGCGAAGGCCTACGATGTTTCGCTTGAGATGCTCGGCGACGGTGCTGCTTCGGCCGCCGCCACTATCGGTTCGCTGTCGCCGAAGGCTATCGCCGCGCTCATGCGCCGCAGCGTTGAGGGAGGCGCCTCCTATCTCGAGCTCGCGCGCATGGCCAGCGCGCTTAAAGGTGAGCAGGACGCGAGCCTGGAGCTCTACAACCTCACCGATAAGCTTTCCGCCACCGCGTGGGGCCGCGCGAGCATGACCTTGCCCGGACTGGTGGCGTCCGTGAAGGCGGGGTCCCGTGTGGCGCTGCGTGGCGATGCCTCGCCCGACGGGCTCACCTTATCGGGCTGGATGGTCGGTCTCCCCGCGGGCGATGTGACCCGCCGGCGCCATCATCAGACCCCGGTCGCCGAGAGGCCCAAGCTGTCGGAGACCCAAGAGGCGATCGTTGCCAAATACGGGAATCCCAACGCACCGAAGGGCGAGCTACCGTCGCGCCAACGCGACGGCTTCAGCTATGTTCAAGGGGACGGCTCCACAATATTCCGCGCGCTGAGGGGCAATTACAGCGAGACAACCGCCCGGAAGTTCGAAACGGTCACCGTCGGCGGCGTGCAGGTTAAGGCCGCCGTGTCGATGGGCTTCAACTCCTTAGGTGAGCCTGTCTCAATCTACACAGAAGGCGGAAAGTCCTTTGTCGTCGAGCGCAAAGGCGACCACGACGCCAAGGGCGAAAACCAGGAAACCTCGACTCGCCGGGAGGTGACGGGCGTCTCGGGTATCGCTCCTGTCCAGACGGTTCAGGTGATCACCGTCGAGAACGGCCGCCAGGCGGTCAGCCTCATCGAGCGGCGCCAGACAGGCGGCGCGGGCGAGACGCTGAACTGGACGCGCTATTACACGCCGAAGACGAAGGGCGCGTCGTATGACTCGGTCGGCATGGATCTCGTCGCGCACACGCAGTCGGTCACGATCGACAACCACCGCACGACATTCGATCTGACGAAAGACAATGTGCAGCTTGACCCGAGCCGCCGCCGCTCGACCTACGATGTCGCCGGCGGCGGTCAGCGGCTTCTGCAGACGGAGTATGTCGTCCGGGATCCCGACACCGGTCGCGCGATCAAGGCGGTCGTCGAACAGCCGCGTACCGGTTTTGAAGGCGCGTCGGTGACCGAGATCCGGGATTACCGGCTGTCCGTCGATACCGGCGACGACAACAAGCGCGACGGGTGGGGCAAGCCGGTGCACCCGAACCTCATCGGGAGGCTCACCGACGATGCCGTCGATCGAGCCATCGCCGGCAATAAGATCGTCGTTGATACTCGAGCCGACGATCGCGGCTCCCCGCGCGTCGACTTCCGCGTCACGCTCGACCGTAAAGGCAAGACCGACGCCCAACTCGGGCAAGCTTATCGCGACATTGGTCAGCGTCTGGGCGTGGAGATGGACCTGCACAAAGATGACTCTGATCGGACATCGAGGGCCGAGGACTTCAGTAAAAAGTTTGAGCGGCTCGCGAGCTTCTTTGACAATCAGTTCGTGACCGACAAATCCGCCTACGCGGTCAACGCGAGCATCTCGCGCGGCGGCACCGTGTCTATGTCGGGCATGCGCTTTGACGCCGCGAGAATGCGCGACGCGAGCGTCGACTCCGCGCAGTACACCTATGTCAGCCTGCCCGAGATCAAGGAGAGCTCGTTCTACTTCTGGACCAAGGACAAGGAGGCTTCCAAGCGCCAGTCCGGGCTGCCCGAAAAGGAGCAGAACGGTGTCTTGCTCTCCCAGGAGCTGTGGGCGGTGGCCAAGGTCGCTCGCAGCGGCGACGGTGATGAGACCGCCTTCGTGGTGATCAAGCCCGGTGGCAAGGATGATCGCGATCGAGTGACGGGCTACTTCGGAAATTACAACAAGGTGGAGGGCCATCACGATTTCCGGGCGGAGGAGTACAACGAGAAGAGGACTGACGGTGAGGGCCATTGGTACCACGGCGCCGACATCATTCGAAATTTTTACATCGACAATTCAGTCACCCCGGCCGGGAAGATCATCTCCGACGAGACCACCTCGATGTGGAACGGCGGCGGCAAACTCGGCGCGTATACCAACAACTCGATCCGGTATTCCGATTGGGGCAGGGACAATCCGAAGACCGCGGCCTTCGTCGGCGGGGTGACGGGCGGGGCCATCCAGACCTTGCTCGACCCGGTCATGCTCGGGATGATGGTCATCCCGATGGGCGCGGGCTTTATCGCCGCGAAGATCGGCACCGGGGCGTTCCGCACCTTCAAACTCATCGAGACGGGCGTCAACGCGTACTTCATGGCGAGCATCGTCGTCAGCACGGGCGAGGGCGTCGTGAATGTCGCCATCGGCGTGTACAAGGACGACGCGAACCTGATCAACGAGGGCGGTATGGCCGTCGGCGCGGCCGTCGCTATGGGCTTGCAGATGGGCGTCTCGCACTTGCTCGCCGGCAAGGGGGCGCCTAAGGAACCGGGCGGTGAACCCGCGAAGGGCGGCGTGGAAGGAAAGGGAGAGGGTCCGGCCAAGGAAGGGAGGAAGGGCGACACCGGCGCGGAGGGCGAAGTTGGCGCGAAGGGTGGAACGACCGAAGGTGCCAAGGGCGCAACGACCGAAGGTGGCAAGGGCGCAACGACCGAAGGTGGCAAGGGCGCAACGA
>JAYTSX010000038.1:0-9663 GCA_043745445.1 Elusimicrobiota bacterium | reverse complement strand
AGGCATAATAATCGTGCTTGTAGAAATCGGCGAGAGTGAGCCCCTCGAATTGCGCGCGGAAATCTTTGGCGCGCAGCGCGGCCGCCGCGGAGCTCTCCAGGCGCTGGAAGAAGAAGCGCCTGATCGCCGCGGTTTTAGGATCGGACGAAATAAACACCTGAATCACTCCGCCCTTGCCGGGAACATTGACGCCGTGCACGACGCCCACCTTCGACTTTCCCTTATACGCCGAGTAAACGGTGTACGGAGTCTCGTAGGTTTCGTAGATCGGATCGAGGTCACCGCCGAGCCGATCCTTGAGCGACTTAAACAGCGCCGCGCCGTCCTTCAGACGCGGCAGCTCCTGAAGTTCTTCTTTAAAAGAAGTCATTTCAGGGAACAGATACTTTAGGTCCTGGGCCGGGTTGCTCAAAGTACAGCCGATGGCCGCCAGCGCCTGATGAGGCACGAGCAGAAAAGCCACGGTCATCCACGAAATTAAAGTCTTCATTTCATCCTCCTACCAATAGCGATAGTACTGGAGCGCGACGATGACATCGCGCCCCCCCTGCATTCGTTCCAGCTTCCGCTCGACATTGAGTTTAATCCAGTGCAGATTCGAGTTGGCGACGTCGTTGCGAAAATACCAGGAGACCTCCCCGAGGATCGAACCGTCTGTTCCGCCGCCTTGGCGCCAAAAGCGACGATACTGCGTCCCAACGCCCCACCGGCGCGAGGCGCGCAGATATTCGGCCTGATACAGCTGCGTGACCACGGCGTCCGCATCATCCCGTCCGCCCGTAACCTCCGAAGACCAGGTCAAAAGGCCGGTCGGCACGGGCTGACGCCAGCGCCCGTCAATGCCGGCGCGCCGCGTGGCCACAATCGTGTTTCCCTGCGCAAGCCGTTCTCCGGCGAGCACGGACAGCCCGCCATCGAGCCCGTAATCCGCCCCGTATTTCCCGGACAGGCTGACCCGGCCGGCGGCCAGGCCGCGCTGCCCTCTGAACTTCAAGTCATACCCAGAGCCGGCGAGATAGTTGGCGTCGTAATTGAAGTCCTCGCTCAACGCCCCCCAAAATCCCGCGTACCAGTCGCGCTCGAAACCAAAATTGCTCTCGTTCGAGAGTTGGAGTATGGTTCCATGCGTGTCCGTCTGCAGGTTAAGGCCGAATGGGACATAAAACCGCCCCGCGCGAATATTGAAGCGCCCCGCGTTCCTCCCTCGATTCTCGTCGCTTAAGACCGGGTCAAGGAAGTTGTACAAGTCGAGATAGGCGTTATGATGCTCAAAGAACCAACCCCGGCGGCGCATGCCTTCCATGTCGTTTTCAACCGGAATAAAGCGGTCGCGGCGCACGAGACGCCCCTGGAAGTTCACGCTCAAGATCGTCGCCGTCTCGGTCGAGAATTTCTTAAGGAGCTCGAAGCCCAGAGATTGACGGCTGGAGGCAGGAGAATTCTCGCTCGCAGCGACCTGAGACATCACTTCCTTACGAAAGCCGAAATTTTCGTGGAGCAAGGCCTGCGCCCAGTTTTCCGGGGCCGGGCGCGCGACCGCGCTGCTCTCCACGACGCCCGCGAACGGGTCGACGGCGCCCCAGGCGGCGGCGGGGACGAGGAGCAGAGCGAACAGGCGCGGAAACGGATTCGGCATGACGGCCCTCCATGGGCAGGCATCAATTGGGTAAACGGAGTTGAATCGTTTTACGGCAGGGAAGGCGCGCGAGGCGCGCGATTAGGCGGGAAGCGGAGGAGAACGCGGCGAGGAGGAGCGGGAGCAAATCCTGGCGTCCGGCGGAGAGGAGTCCGTCGCGTCAAGCGAAAACGAATTCAGCGCATGCGGCACAACGGGCGTGGAGCCCGGTTGAACGGAAACAACCTCGAATTCGGGAGCGACGAGGACAGTCGCGCCATGCGCGGGAACCCGAATGCAGCAGTCATGGCCCGCGCCCATGCCTTCGGGCTGATCCTTCGCGCGCTTATCCGAAGGGCAACAGGAGTGCGCGCCTCGCGAAGCGGCACCGGCCGCGAACGCGGAGACGACGGGGCAGGCGCCCAAAACCAGCGCCAACATCAGTCCCACGAACAGCTTTGCCTTCATGCCCTAAGTGTACTGCAACAATACGGCCAGCGCAATGGCCAAGACCGTTGTGAAATTGTTGTAGAATTGCAACCGTGAATCGACGAGGGCCTCAAACCGCCGCGTTCGCCGTCATCGCCGGAGTCGCCTTCGGCGGCTTTTTAGCCCTTCGCTACCTGAAGGCCACGCGCGTCCGTCACGAGAACGAATGCCTCGCCCTGACGAAGGCTCTCGATAAAACTGTTCGCGAAAAGTCCCCCCGCTTCTTTGAAGGCATCGTCGAGCACCGATACGACCGCGAGACGGGACGCTGCCTTGCCTCGCTCGAGTACCACTACAAGCCCTGCACCTCCAAGCTGCAAAAGAAGACCCCCCTGCTTTGCACCGGCCCGGATGCCGACATCGCGATTTACGCTTTCCAAGACGCCGGCGCTATTCCGCTGTTTATCTGCGAACGACTTTACGCGACCGGCGAGGCCCGTTGCACTGAATCGGTGTACGGCACCGACGGCTCACTCCTGTCCGCACGGGAATTCCCCCCTGATCAATTTTCCACCATCAAAGCCGAACTGATCAATCCCAAGCCTTAACATCTAAAGCCTGGCACCGCCAGGTTGATGACGGTCAATGACATTGCCGGGTACAGGCATGGTAGAATAACCCAATGAACGAGAAAAACCCACTCGATTTTCACGGTTCCGGCCTCTGGGCCGTCATCCTCGGCGGCTCCTCCGGATTCGGGCTGGCGACGGCTAAAAGACTGGCACGGGCCGGATTTAACATCCTCATCGGCCACAAGGACAAGGAAGGCACCGTCGAGACGGTGATCAAGCCTCACTTCGACGAAATCCGGGCCAGCGGCGTCAAGCTCATCACCCACAACTTAAACCTTTTTGATGAAGACGGCCGCGGCGAGTTATTCGAGAGCATCCAAACCAACTGCGGGCCCGGCAAGGTCCATCTGTTCATGCAGTCCATCGCGGCCGGCTCTTGCCGCCTGATGATCGAGGACAAGACCCCGGACTTCCGCGGCAAGGCGATCAAGGGCCTCGCCGAGGCCCTCGGCATTCCCGCGGAGAAGGTCAAGGCCGCTGTCAATTCAGCGTTCCACGACAAAGGCTGCGACGCGCTGCACACGCTTGCCGATTCGCGGATTCCTTACCGTGAAGAGCTCCTGACCCAGGAAGATCTCGAGAAAACGATTTTCATGATGGGCTACGACTATCTTCTGTGGGGCCGCGAGCTGTGCAAAGAAGGCCTACTCAGCAAGGACGCCCGTCTCGTCGCCATGACTTCCGAAGGCAACGAAATCGCGTGGAAGGGCTACGCGGCCGTGTCCGCCGCGAAGACCGCGCTCGAGGCCTCATGCCGCGCGATGGCCATCGAGCTGGCGCCTTACGGCGTGTCCTCCTACATCATGCAGGCCGGCATCACCGACACCCCCGCGGGCAACGCGATCCCGAACTTCGACCTGATGAAGGCGCAGGCGCGCATCCGCAATCCGTTCCACCGGCTGACAACGCCCGAAGATATCGCCGAGGTTATCTTGGGCATCTGCGGACCCACTTTGCGCTGGGCCAACGGAACCATTATCCGCGCCGACGGCGGCGAGGCGATCTCCGGCCTTTAATGTCCAACCCTTTCAACATCCTCGGCATGGGCTGGGCCCTTCCGAAAAACGAGATCGACAACGACTTCCTCCATAAGGAGGTCGGGCTGAAGAAGACGCCCGACTGGTGCATGTCCCGTCTCGGCATCCAGAAGCGTTACTCGGTGCTGACGAAAGAGTACATCGTCAAGACGCACAACAAAGACCCGATGGCCGCGATCGTCCACGCCCGCGCCAACGGCGAGACCCCGGTGACGCTCGCCGTGCGCGCCGCGCAAAAAGCGATGGCGCACTGCGGCGTGAAGCCCTCGCAGATCGGCATGGTCGTGACGAACTGCGACCTCCCCTTTGATTTGGTGCCCGGCACCTCGAACTACATCGCCAAGGCGCTCGGCATCGGCCCCGGCCCGCACATCGACATGAACACCGCGTGCTCCTCTTTTGCGCGCCACATGATGTACCTGGGCGACCTGCGCGATCAGGCCTGGCCCGAGTTCGTCCTCACCATCCAGACCGGCTGCTACACGACCCGCACCGACTACTCTCCGGAGAATTTCGACGGCTACATCTGGGGCGACGGCGCGGCCGCCCAGATCTGCTCGCTCAAGCACAAGGGGCGCGTCAAGGTGGAGCCGATCGTATTCGGCACCGACCCGCAAGGCGCCGACGACGTGAAGGTGGACGCGACCCGTCATTTCTGGCAGGACGGCGCGAAGGTCCGCGAGTTTTCGATCCGTCGCACGGTGGAGATGTTCGAGCAAATCGCCGCCGCGAAGAAATTATTCGCCGAGGATGTCTACACGGTCACGCACCAGGCCAATTTCGTGATGCAAGAGAGCATCATCGGACATTTGAATTTGCCGAAGGAACATCACATCAGCAATGTGCAATCGCAAGGCAACATCGCGTCGGCTGGCATGCCGTCCGCCATCGCGCAACGCTTGGATGAATTGAAAAAGGGCGATCAGATCATCTACGCGGTTTTGGGTGCCGGCCTCGCGTGGGGCGGCGGCTACATGGAGGTTCAATGAGCGACATTGCCGTCGTAACCGGCGCGTCGGGCGGAATCGGCGCCGCGATAGCGAAATTGATCGCCCTTAAAGCCGAAGGCCAGCTCCAAGTCTGCATTCACTATAACGGAAATAAGGCCGCGGCGGATGCGCTCGTCAACGAGATCCCCAATTCGTTCGCCGTTCAGGCGAATCTATCGACGGCCGAAGGCCGAAAAGCCCTGCTTGACGCCGTGCTGTCTAAGGGAACCCCCTATTGCCTGGTCAACAACGCCGGCATCGACAAGCCCCACGAACCGGCCCTCATGATCACCGAAGAGGCATTCGACAAGCTCGTCGCCACTAATCTCAAGGCCCCGCTCTTCCTCATGCGCGACTTCGCCAAAGAAATGGTCCGCAACGAATCCGGCGTGATCGTAAACATCTCCTCCATCCTCGCCCAAAAAGCCGTGGTCGGCTCGGCTGTGTACGGTGCCACGAAGTCCGCCCTCGAAGCCCTCACCCGCCAGTTCGCGTCTGAATTGGGCCCTAAGGGAGTCCGCGTCGTCGCCATCGCCCCCGGCTTCATCGAGACCGCGATGACCGCCGGCATCCCCGAGGAGCAGCGCGCGGGCATCGCCAAGGATGTCGCGCTCGGGCAGTTCGGCGCCCCCGAAGCGATCGCCGAAACCGTCTGGCACGCCATCGAAAACCAATACCTGACCGGCGCCGTCATCGCCGTTGACGGAGGCATGGCGCTCTAATGAGCGATCTCACCGCCGCCGAGGTGCTCAAGCTCGTTCCCCAGCGTCCGCCCATGCGCTTCATCGATCTTATTCTTGAGATCGACAAGGAGCACATCCTCACCAAGTACACTTGGAAGGACGAGGACTGCGCCGGACATTTCCCGGGCAACCCCGTCGTGCCCGGCGTGAAGATGGTGGAGATGGCGGTCCAGACCTCGGTCGTCGCCTGGGCCATCTACCTGATGGGCGCCAAGGCCGGCGAAGAAAGCCTGGCGAAGCTGGTGAACCTGTTCACGCACGTGGACCGTGGTTCGTTCAAGAAGATGGTTCGCCCCGGCGACACGCTCGCCTGCCGCGCGTCTTTCGGCAAGGAAGGGTTTTTTCGTGAAGGCAAGCTCGTGGCCGAAGCCGAGATCAGGTTTCTCGGCGGCCCCAAGGACGGAGAGGCCGCTTTCACCGGGCTTGTCTCCGGACTGTGGATTCCCAAAGATTCGGAGAAATTAAAATGAGCACACGCTACCCCAAGCGCGTCGTCATCACCGGCATCGGCGCCGTGGCCCCGAACGGACTCGGTGTGGCCGATTACCGCGCGGCGCTGATGGCCGGTAAATCCGGAATTTCGCACCACGAAGATCTCGCCAATCTCAAGTTCGCTTGTCAGATCGGCGGCAAGCCGCCCGTCGGCCCCGATGAAGCCGAGGCGCTGCTGTCCGGCCCCGACCTCGCCAAGCTCAACGAGGCAATGGTGTACGCGACCATGGCCGCCGTGGAGTGCGCCCGGATGTCGGGCGTCCTCGTGGACCTGAAGAAGGGCTATAACGAGACGCCCGTCGACTGGACCACGGGCGCCATCATCGGTTGCGGCATCGGCGGCATGGACACGATGTGCGATGAGCTCGGTCCCGTCCTCGCGGCCGCCGCCGACCAGGATCCGGGCATGGGCGTGCGCCCGATGGGCACGGACATAGTTCCCAAGATCATGGAGAGTTCGGTCTCGGTCGCCGTCGGCAAGTTCCTCGGCCTCGGCGGGCAAACGACGACCAACTCGTCGGCCTGCAACACCGGCACAGAAGCCATCTTCGAGGCTTTCAAGCACATCCAAATGGGCTTTTCCGATTCGATGTACGCGGGCGGCGCCGAAGGGACCCATCCCGGCACCTGGTCCGGCTTCGACGCGATGCGTGATGTTCTGTGCTCCAAGTTCAACGACCGGCCCGAGAAGGGCTCTCAGCCGATGGGCGCCGGCGCGTGCGGCTTCGTGCCCTCGGGCGGCGCGGGCGTACTGCGCTTAGAAACCTTGGAATCCGCGCAGAAGCGCGGCGCCAAGATTCTGTGCGAGGTCGTCGCGGCGTACGCCAACTCCGGCGGACAGCGCGACGGCGGAACGATGACCTTTCCCAACCCCGACGGCGTCATGCGCTGCATCCGGCAAGTGATTAAGGATGGGGAGCTCGATCCCAAGCGCATTTCTCTGATCAACGGACATTTAACCTCGACGGGCGCGGACCCTCGGGAAGTGGGGAGCTGGATCAAGGCCCTGGAACTGCCGATCGAGAAGTTCCCCCTCATACAGTCCACGAAGTCGATGATCGGACATTCGCTCGGCGCGGCTGGTGCCCTTGAATGCGTCGCCGTCGTCGATCAAATCGTAAACGGCTATGTGCATCCTTCCATCAACAGCGAAGATGTGCACCCTCAGATTCCGATCGGAAACAGCATCCCGCATCAGATGGTGAAGAAGGAACTCGAGTACGTCATCAAAGCGAGCTTTGGCTTCGGCGACGTCAACGGATGTGTTCTCTTCAAACGCTGGGACGGAAAATAATATAATCAGGTAATTCTCGGAGGAACGAAGATATGGCATTCATGCGAAAACAGGCGGTTGTCGAGGCGGTCGACGTGAACACGCTCACCCCGGAGGACACGGAGAAGCGCATCACGGCGGGCGTCAAGAAATACGCCACCAACGAGGCAAACTACGCCGCGGCCGACGCGAATACCGCCTATCTGGGCCACATCGTGGGCATGGGCATTGAATCCTCGAACCTCGCCGACATCACCATGTCCATCGAGCGCCAATTCCTCACAAAGATGACCACGAAGGTTCCCTTGTCCGAAGGCTCCGCCGAGTTCAAGCTCGCCGCGGGCGAGCTCGGCAAGCTCCGGATCCTCGACGGCCAGGACGCGCTCGCCGCGACGCCGGGCCTGTCTGTCAAGATGCTGATGGACCTCGGCCATATGCCGAAAAATGACGCCTATCTCGAGAAGGTCATGTCGTTTGCCTATGTGATGGCGACCGGCGACGGCTGGAAAATGGCCGATGCGCTCAAGAAGATGGCGGGCAAGGCCGAGAAGCTCGCCGGCGCTGAGCGCGGCGAAGCCCTCGTCAACCTGAAGACCCTCGTCGCCCAGGCGAAGGAATACGACGCCCTGCTCGGCGACGCCTCCAAGCTGGCGGCGTCCAAAGCCAAGGCCTACACCAACGACAAGGGCGGCTTCGACGCGCTCACCAGCGAGCTGAATCTGACCCTCGACAAGATCAAGGGAGTGTCCGCGGGCGGCGACGGCGCGGCACTTGCCAAGCTCCGCGGCGAGGAAGCCGAGATCAGGACGCGTCTTAAGATGAGCGCCGCTAAGCTGCGCGTCTCGCAGGAAGTCTCCGAGGCGGCCGGTAAGCGCCGCGCGATTGAGGACCAGAAGGTCGCGGCAGTTCGCGCGGCCATCTCGGAAGCCGCGGCTCTCGCCGAGAAGTTGGCGTAACCGTGCCGTTGGATCCGGAGGAAGTCAAAGGCCTCCGCCTCCAGTGGCGCATAAGCCGCGCGCTCGTGGTGATCGTCTCTCTCGTGGTCACCGCGGTCGCGCGGTTTCATTTCCGGTACCGCCTGGACGCGGACATCGACGAGTTGCGCGCCGATATCTGGGCCAAGCTCGACGCGCACGAGGGGCCGGTGATCTGGGCCGCCAATCACCTCACGCTCATCGACAGCTTCCTCGTCTATTGGGCGATTTTCCCGACGAGCAGACTGCTTGAGGATCGACGGATACCCTGGTCGACCCCCGAGTACACGAACTACTACAAGCTCGGCGGCCCGCTCCAAAGCGCCTGCATCCGCGGCCTGCTCTACCTGTGCCGCTGCATTCCTTTTTTAAGAGGAGGCGAAGACGCGGCGTCCGAGTCCTGGCGGCAGAAGGCCTTCGACAAATGCGTCTGGGTTCTTAAAGAGGGCGGCGCCGTGTTCGTTTACCCGGAGGCCGGCCGCTCGCGCTCCGGCTGGCTTGAGCCGCGGCGTCCGAAGGATTTCCTCGGCAAGCTCGCGCTTGAGGTCCCCTCTTCCAAGTTTCTGTGCGTGTATCTTCGCTCCGACCGCCAGATCGCGACAACCGCCTGCCCGCCGCGCGGCGACCGTCTGCGCGTCGTGGCGGACCTCATCGACGGAGTGCTCCCCGGCGAAACAAACCCTCGCGTGATTAGCCAGCGCCTGTTCGACCGCTTGGCTCAGATGCAGCAGGAATGGTGGAAGCGCTCGGACATGGCCCGCAATTGCGCCGGCAACGATGTCGTCGACCTAAAAGGCGCGCTTCTACGGGAAAATTTCTCAGACGACCTGACCGAAGCCGATCAAGAGTGGCTTGAACGGCATCTGACTAAGAGGGAGTTGGCCTATCTATCCGAGCAAGGGCCGTCAAACCTGTTCCGCACTTTTTGGCGCTACTTTTGCGTGAAGGAAGCCTGCCACAAGGCCCTCGGCCGCGCCGTGATCGTGGTCCCCAATGGCGCGTTCCACGAGATCGAGGTGGATCTGTTCCGGCGCAAAGCGACCCATATTCCCTCCGGCCTCCAGCTCGACATCCGCTTTACGGATGACGATGAGGACAAGCTTCACTGCGTCGCGGTCCTGCGCGGCGGCTTCATCGGTGACGAGGACACCGAGGGCGACATTCTATGGTCCGTCGGTCAGGTCCCCTCCGGAACCTCCCCCGGAGCTTTCGTCCGCGACCTCGCGCTCGACATGATCGCCTCCTCCAACGACGATATCGGCACCGCCTCGCGCCTCGCTCTCACCGAAAACTCAGGCCTCCCCGGCGTCCTCTGGCGCGGCGCCCCGCAAGATTGGAGCCTCTCCCTCTCCCATTCCGGCCGCTACGCCGCAGCGAGCTTCATGATCTCATGACAAAAATGGTGTCAGGCTTACCGGTTACAGTATTCCGAAAGCCTGCCCCTGTTCAATACTGTAACCGGTAAGCCTGACACCAATA
>JAYTSX010000037.1:0-9730 GCA_043745445.1 Elusimicrobiota bacterium | reverse complement strand
CCTCCTCCAGCGCCTTCGCGGGGCCGGCCACGCCGACCTCGTCAATCGCTGCCTGGCGGACTGCGGCGCGACGCATCTCGCGGACCGGCGGCTGAGCGACCTGTCGGGCGGCCAGAAGCAGCGCGTGCTGATCGCCCGCGCGCTGGCCGCCGAGCCCGAGATCCTCGTCCTCGATGAGCCGCTGGCCGGCATCGACATCACGACCCAGCACGCCTTGCTCAAGCTCCTCCAGGAACTCAAAGAGCGGCATCGCCTCACCGTCCTCATGGTCAGCCACCGGGTCAGCGCGGAGAAGGGCCTCTTCACCGATGTCGCGTGGGTGGACGAAGGCCGCGTCACGACGGGTCCTTCCCGCGAGATGTTCTCCTCGGGAAAGATCAGCGAGGTCTTCAAATCCGAGCTATGAGCCTGGTCTACGAGATGCTGAAGCCGGACTTTCTCCTGCACCACGCCGTGTGGGGCGTCATCGTCGTGGGTTTCGTGTGTCCGCTCGTCGGCGTTTACTTCGTACTGCGCCGCCTCGTGTTCTGGGGCGTGGCCCTGCCTCAGGTTTCGGCGGCGGGCATCGCCTTCGCGTTCATGCTTCAGGGCCTCGGCATGAACTTCATGGCGGGCGGTGAAGCCGGGGAGAAGCATCTGGCCATCGTCGGAGCGTTGATTTTTACGGTGGGCGCTATCCTCACACTTGCCGCGCTCGAGCGCCGTGGAGCCGGCCTCTCCGAAGGCCGCATCGGCGCGCTGTACGCGCTGGCCTGGGCGGCGTCGATCCTCTTTGTGGCCTTCAACGCCGCGGGCGAAACCGAGATGCTGGGCCTGCTGAAGGGCGAGATCGTCTCAATCTCCGAAGCCGACTTCCACGCCATGCTCGATATTTTCGGTGCGGTCACCGCGTGCATGTTCCTCTTCCAGCGGGAGTTCACCCTCGTCTCCTACGACCGGGACATGGCCGTCACCTTGGGCCGCAACGCCCTCCTCTGGGATGTCCTGCTGTATCTCATCATCGGCGTGACCATCTCACTCGGCGTGATGACGGTCGGGCCGCTGGTGATCTTCGGCTTCCTCGTCATCCCCCCGCTCGCGGCCCTGCCGTGGGCCCGGGGCATGGCGTCCTTCTCCCTCCTCGCCTCCGCCCTCGGAGGCTTGAGCGCCTTCGCGGGCTTTTACCTCTCCTACACGCGCGATCTGCCCCTGGGGCCGGTCGTCATCTGCGTCGCCTGCGCGGTCTACGCGCTCTCGTCGGCGGCGCGTCTTCTGATTTCCAAGTCCAAGACCGCGCACTTTCCGCTATGCTGATTTCGATCGTCTTTCTCTCTTTCGCCGCGACCATGGTCGGTGGCTTCGTCCCGAAGCTCGCGCACCTGTTCACCCACGCACGCATGTCGCGCGCGCTGGCTCTGCGCTCCGGCCTGCTGCTCGCCGTCGCGTTCGGCGATGTCTTGCCTGAGGCCTGGTCAAGCGGTCCCCGCCTGGCGGGCCTGGCCGCCTTCGGCGCCTTTGCGATGTGCTACGCGGCGGAATATTTCGCGATGGGCGACTCCTGCCACGAAGCCGTCGAAGAGTGCCACTCCCACGCCCTCGGCGCCGCCGCACTCGTGGGCATCCTCGCGCACTCCTTTGTCGACGGGATCAACCTCGGCGCGGCGCGCTTGGCGGGCCCTCAGACCTTGGTCGCCGCGGGACTCGCCGTGATCGTCTGCCACTTCGCCGACGGCTTCACCTTAACGACCCTGTTCGGCCGCTCGGGCTTCCGGCGCGACGGCGTCATCGCCCTGCTCGCCGCCGTCGGCCTCTCCACCGCGGCCGGCGCCGCGCTCACCGCCTACACCGGCGCCGAATTGGCGCCGGCCCCGACCGCGCTCCTACTGGGATTTGCCGGCGGCTGCTTTGTCTATGTCGGCGCCGCCGACATCCTCCCGCGCCTGCACCGAGATCGCGATCCCGCCGCGCTCGCCTTCTTCGGCGCCGGCGCCGCCGCCATGGCCGGCCTCCACGCCTTCCTCGGATAATCGCAAGATCGCAAGGCCTGACCCCTTATTTCGTATATTCGCTCGTGATGATTATCGCGTGGCTGTTGGGCGCGGCGTTGAGCGCATCTGCCCATGATCTCTATCCGATACGGCCCGTGCGGGTGACTTTGCGCGTTGAGCCGGACCGCATCGTCGCGGATTTTCAGGCAGATTCAATCGTCTGGATCGAAGAGGTGACCGGCCTGCACCCGATGCCAGCGCGCGATTGGCCCGCCGAGACCCTCGCCAAGGTCGAGTCATACACAAACGCCCACTTCCGCCTGACCGCGAACGGCTCGCTTCTGCCGGGCAAGCTCGCCGAGGCCCGCTACCGCCAGTTCCCCTGGGAGGTCAACGAAGAAGGAACCTTCATTCTTCGTTTGGTCTATCCTGCCGCGCCATCGGGCTCGCCGTTGACGGGCGCGGCCCGCTTCTACGAGGAATACCGCAAGGAGCTCGAAGCGGAGTTGGCGGGGCGTCCGCTTCCCTTTCTGGATGGCTACCGCACGGTCGTGACCCTTCCCGGCCACCGAACCCAGTCTTATACGCTGACGGCGGACGCGCCCTCATTCAGCGCATCCGCCGCAGACGCGCGCCGCACTTCGTTCGCGATGGCGCTCGAAAGCTTCGCGCGCGGGGCGCAGGCCGCGCTCGGCGCAGCCGCCGGCTTTCCCGCCCTTCTCGCCATCGCGCTGTGCCTCGGCGCGAAAGCACCTGGCCGGGCCTCCGCGGCGACTTTACTTACCTCGGCCGCGCTCGGATTCGCCGGAGCGCGACTGTTCAACGCCCCCTCATGGCTGATCTGGGCCGGCACGCTGGCCGCGTCCCTAACGGTCGGCCGCGGGCGGCTGGCGGCGGTCGCGGGCGTCGCCGCCGCCTACGCGCTGGGCCTCGCTTGGGCCGGCGCCGCCGCACCCCTGCTTCCCCACTCCATGCTCGCGGCGCCGTGCGCTCTCGCCGGGGCGCTGGCCGCGGGTGCCGCTTTGCTGGGCGCGGTCTGGTTCGGCGTGCGCGCCGAGCACCGCCGCCTCGCCACGCTCTCGCAGTCGCGCGTCGACGAACTGTTCGCGCGACGCGCGCGTCTGACCGCCACGGCCTTGGCCATGGTTGGAGCCTACGGTCTTTGGCAGTCCCTGCAGAGGTGAACTCGTGAACGCCATCCGGTTTCAGAAGGTCTCGAAAATTTACCGCCGCTCGCATCTCGGTCGCGTCAGCGAGACGGCCGGCCTCACCGACCTCGACCTTGATATCCCCAAGGGCGAGGTCTTCGGACTTCTCGGCCTTAACGGCTCCGGCAAGACGACGGCGATCAAGCTCCTCATGGGTCTCCACCTGCCGACGACCGGCGAGGTCGAGACTCTGGGCCGGCGCGCTCCCGATGTGTCGGTGCTCGCGCGCATCGGCTACGCGCCCGAGTCGGCCTATCTCAACAAGAGCCTGACGGGCCGCGAGAGCCTACGCCTGTTCGCCGCGCTGTCCCTCATCCCGGCGGCGGATCTCGAGCGGCGCGTAACGGAGATGCTCGCGAAGGTCGGCCTTGATAAGGCCATGGACAAGCGCCTGTCGGAGTACTCCAAAGGCATGCTCCAGCGCGCCAGCCTGGCCCAGGCGCTCATCCACGATCCCGAGCTCGTGATTCTCGACGAGCCCGTCACCGGCCTTGATCCGCTCGCCATCAAGGAGGTGCGCCAGCTGATCCTCTGGCTGAAGGCCCAAGGCAAGACCGTGCTTTTCTCCTCGCACGACATCTCCGAGGTCGAGCGCGTCTGCGACCGCATCGGCATTCTCAGCGGCGGGCGCCTCGTGAAGGTGATGAAACAGGACGAGTGGCGGGGAAAGTCCGACGCGCTTGAGTCCGCGTTCGCGGCCGCCGTCGTACGGACCGACGGCGTCGGCCCCATCCGCATGGAATAAATATATGCAGACCATCTCCGCCGTCTTCGCGTACACCTTTAAAGAGCATGTCCGGCATAAGGCCTGGCTGTCCTCAGCACTCTTTGGCCTGGTATTGCTCGGCGGCGCGCTCATCGTTTCGGCCCTCGGCGCTGACGAGCGCGCGCGCCTCCTGCTCGACCTCGGCCTGGCCGCGATCGAAGCCATTACCTTGGTCTCGGTCGTGTTTCTGACCGTGAACCTGATCCTCGCCGAGATCGAATCACGCGCGATTTTTCTTATCCTGAGCCATCCCGTGCGCCGCGCGGACTACCTGCTCGGACGCTTCCTCGGCACCCTTGCCGCCGTCGCGATCGGCATGGCGGGCATGGCCTTGATGCACATACTTCTTTTAAGCCTGTACCGGTGGTGGGAGCCCGGCCGTTATCTCGTCGCCTTGGCCTGCATGCTCGGCAAGACGGCGGTGATGGGCGCGCTCTCCTTGCTGCTGTCGCTCGCCCTCACCTCCGAGGCCGCCGCGATGTCCTTCGCCGTGTTTCTGTGGATGCTCGGCCACTTTTCGTCAGAGATGCGCTTTCTCGCTGATCGCTCCGGCAGCGCGTTCATGAAAACGGCGCTCGTCGCGTTTTCGCACGCGGCGCCGGACTTTGCCCACTTCAATTATCGGGATTTCTGGCACGCACCTTCGCCCGCCGCCGGCTGGCTCGCATGGGCCGCGGTCTACACCCTCGCCTACACCGGCGCATGCCTCGCCCTCTCCGTCCAGCTGTTCGAGCAGAAGGAATTCTGATGAGATTCCGCTGGCTCATGATTTCGGTGGTCGCGTTCGCCTTGGCGTTGTTCGCCGGGTCGCGCATGCGCCGCCTCTATGAGCCGCGCTTCCCGCGCCTGATCGAACTGAAGGCCGGCCCGTTCGCTTTCCAGGACGCCGTCCTGGCCGCCGCGGGCTTCCGCGCCCCAGCGGCGGACCTCGCCTGGATCCAGCTGCTCCAATACACGGCCGGCGGCGTGCCCGAACTGACCGACCAGCCCGGACATCCCTACGAGCACCTCGCGGAGCTGAGCCTTCGGGTCACCCGCCTCGACCCCTCCTTCCACCGGGCCGTCTTGTTTGCCTCCGGCATCCTCGCTTGGTTCCACGGCATCGACCGCCCGGACGAAGCCGCCGAGCTGCTCAACGAGGGCATGCGTCGCTCACCTGAGCAGCCCCTGTACGCGCTGTACCTGGCGGCGCTGGCCTACAAGAAGCAGGGAGACACGGATCACATGGTCACCTTGCTCGAGTCAAGCTTCGACCTCCCGGATACCCCGAGCACGATGAAAGCCATCCTGGCCAACCTGCGCCAGTCCCGCGGCGAATACCGTGAGGCCTTGTCGCTTTGGGAGCGCATCCGCGACAGCGAGCGCGACCGTTCCGAGCACGCCCGCGCGAAGATCAAAATCGCAGAACTCCGGCTTCTGCTCTCGCGTCAGTAAAAAGAAACTTCGTGCCCGGCCAGGCGGCCGTCAAGGTAGGTGAACTTTCCGCTGAAAAATTGATCCTGTTCGAGCCACGACAGGAAAATCCGGTCCCCTTCCCAGAGCGGAAGCGTCGCAAGACGCGCGTCCTCAACCCACTCCAAGTCACCCTCGGTGCACGCGATGAGGTTCCCTTCAAAACGCGTCGCGGTGTAAACAAACACCAGCCAATCCTCGCCGTTTTTAAACGCAGGAAAGGTCAACACGCCGCGCAGCCGCGGATCCAACAGGATCAAGCCCGACTCCTCGCGTATCTCCCGCACGACGCACTCTTCCGGCGACTCGCCCGCCTCAAATTTTCCGCCCAGGCCATTCCATTTGCCGCGATGCACATCGCCTTCTTTTTTATTGCGATGCATCATCAATGTCCGCCCGCCGGACCGTATATAGCATAAGGTCGCCGCTATGGTTTTCATCGCGCGAGGGCCTTCATAACGGAAAACAGCATATCGAAATCGTTGTCGTTCAGCTTCATCCGGTAAAACATCTGCCGTACCCGCCTCAACCGCGCCTCGGTCAACCGCGGCGAAGCCGCGAGCTTGGGGTGAACATAGTCCCAAAGAGCCAGCATACGATCCAACGAGGCCGTTGGAGCTTTCTCCGTGTGTTCTCCATCCGTTGCCGTTAAAGAAAACAGCCCCACCGCCACCGCCTGCCCCAGATTAAGGCTCACCCCGTTTTGACTCGGTATTCGCGCCAGCCGCGGGCACTGCGCCGTCTCCGCGCGCGTCAGCCCCGTCGACTCCCGCCCAAACACCAGCGCCACGCGTCCCTTCAAACTCAGGTCCGCGGGAATATTTGGAAGCGTGAACTCCTCTTGCCTCAGCTCCGTCGGCCGCCGGCTGAACGCGATCGCCGTCTCGCAGCCGCGTAACGCCGCGCCAAGATCCTTCACGAAGCGCGCCCCACCGAGGATGCCCGGCGCGCACACTCCGGTAACATGCGCTTCCGCCGGCATGGATGTGAGCTCCGACGTCACCACCACGAGTTCCTCTACGCCGAACGCTCGCATCGCGCGGGCCACAAAACCCACGTTAAGCGGATTCTCCGGCTCAACCAGCACGACGCGAAGGTCCATGGAGACGATGATATCATCTCACGGCACTCAGCCGTCGTGGCGGGTGACCCAGATCCAGGCGGTCAGAGATATTCCCACAGCGTACATCCAGAAGGTGTCCGGAACGACATACGAATACGCCATCAGGACGCCGCCCTGAATCATCACCCGACTTTTGTCCATCCGCTTGCCGTAGGTAAATGCGACATACCCGATGCTGGAAAAAAGCAGATTGCCGATGATGTTGGCGAATGAGAAGTGGGGCATTCCGAATGGCATCGACGGGGACTGTAGCTCTTTATTGCCCCGGAAAGGGCTAGGCCAATTGGGAGAGCAGTGCCTAGGCCTCAAGACCCGTGCGTCCCGCAGCAGTCGACTGGTATAATGGCGCATCGCCGCAAGGAGACCCTCTTGAAGTACGCGATCCTCGCCTTAATACTCACCGTCCCCGCCTTCGCCCAGGACCGTGCCGCCGAGATCGACTGGCAGAACCACCTTCAGGACCTGGAAGCCGGCAAGGCGGCGCAATCCGTGGCACGCGCCAAATCGATCGCCGCGATCGAGCGGACCCTCGTCGCGATGAACGACGGCCCCGAGGCCGGCGGCCGCGTGGTCACCTACATGAACGAAAAGGGTATCGAGATCAAGCTCGGTTCCGATGTCCAGACCGCACCCGTGAGCGTGACGGTCCGCGCGGGCAAGACGATCCTCTGGCTCAACCCCTCCCTCCCCGCTTTCCCGCGCGTGTACGGACCGCTGATCGCCAAGGAAATCGCGACGCGGATGTACGCCGACATGCCCGCCTGCGCCGAGCGCGCCTACATGGTTCGCGGCACGGCCGGCCGGGTGTGGATCGAGCTCGGTGGTGAGCCGAGCAAACTGCCCGTCATCGAGGGCCTCAACGGTCTGAAGGTCCCCTCCGTCTCCGAGGCGATGGGCGCTTGGGCGACCGACGGCGCGCAAATGGCTCTCTATAAAATCGGCCAGGCCGAGAATCTTCCCGAGCTTTATGAGCTGAAGGACGCCCCGGCAGTCGAAGCGTCCAACAAGCGCTTCGTTATTTTCCTGCTCGATGAGCGGGAGATACGCCAGGCCAACGGCCTGCGCTAACCGGCGCCCCGACCAGACGGACGGCCCCCATTAAGCGCGCCCAAACCCCCGCGCTGGTCTTCGCCCTCACCTTGCTGGTGTTCTGGCCGTGCGTCCGCTTCGACTTCCTCACCTACGACGACCTCCTCCTCCTCCATACCCCCTACCGCGGCCTCAACTGGGAATCCATTCGCTGGCTTTTCACCCACTCCCTGGAAGGCAACTTTGCCCCGCTCTCCGGCCTGACCTACGCCATCGATTTCGCCCTCTGGGGAAACTCCGCGTTCGGCTATCACCTCACGAATGCGCTCTTTCACGCCGCGAACGCCGCCCTCTTCTGCCTGCTCGCCACTGAATTTTTGGCGCTTGGCGGCGCTGCGCCCGCGACGGTACGCCCGGCCGCCTTCGTTTCCGCGCTCCTCTTCTCGCTGCATCCGCTTCGAATCCAATCCGTCGCGTGGATCGCAGAGCGCCGGGACGTGCTCTGCGCCTTTTTCGTCCTACCGGCCTTGCTATGCTGGGTCCACGCCGCCTCCGCCGATAAGACGGCCGCGCGCCGCTTACGAGGACTGGCGCTTGCGGCGTTCCTCTGCGCGCTGATGTCGAAGGCCTCAGCACTTCCGCTCCCCGCCGTCCTGCTCATGATCGACCTCTGGCCGCTGCGCCAGAAGATTTCATGGAAGCGCTACGCTCCGTTCTTTATTCTCTCCGCGATTTTCTCCGTGATCACGCTTCTCGCCCAGTCGAAGACCGGCGCCGTGCTCGACGCGACCGCCGCCGCGCCAAGCGTGCGAGCCACGCGAGCGCTGATCGGCTCCGTGTACTATCTGGGCAAAGCTCTCTGGCCGGCGAACCTCGCGCTCTACGAGTGGCATTCTTGGGAGCCGGTGCGCACCGCGACCATCCTCGGCGCCGCGGCGACGGCGGGACTTCTCTTGGCGGCCAGCCTGCGACCCGCGCTTCGCAGACCGATCCTCGCGGCCCTTCTCTACCAGATAATTATGCTTTTGCCCGTCCTCGGCCTCGTCGCCTTCGGACACGAGCTCGTGGCCGACCGGTACTCCTACCTCTCCGGCCTGGGATGGGCGCTCCTCGCCGGCGCGGGCTTCATCACACTCGCGCGAAAGCGCCGAACTGCGGCGCTCCTGCTTGCGGCCGCCGCAGTGGCCGCCTGCGTGGCTTCGACGCGGGTGCAACTGCCGACCTGGCGCAATACTGAGTCTCTTTGGCGCACCGTCCTCCGCGTTGATTGGAAGTCTCTGCTCGCCCGCCCGAGCCTCGCCGAAGCGCTCTTCGATCAGGGCCGAAATGCCGAGGCCTTCAATTATTTAGAAGACCAGGTGGCCGTCTACCCGATGGATCAAGCCTCTCGGGACTATCTCACGCGGCGCATGGCGGAAACCTCGACCACCACCCAGGACCGCGCGCGGCATCGTCTCCGCCTTGGCCTCGAAGCCGAGAGCCGCTCGGAACACGATCTCGCCGCGTGGCATTTTCAGCAGGCGGCCCGCCTTGATCCGCGGATCGGCCGCTAACGCCCCCAACCGAGCCACGCAGCCATCGCGGACTTGACGAAAGGCGTCAGGCGCGTGCGGCTGTAGGCGTCGCCGAGTTTACGCACAGCTTCGGCTTGGGTCGGATACGGGTGGATCGTCGCCCCGATCCCGGCGAGTCCCACGCCGTTATTCATCGCGACGGAGATCTCACTGATCATGTCGCCGGCATGGGACGACACGATGGTCGCTCCCAGGATTTTGTCCGTGCCCTCTTCGACCAGAATCTTGACGAAGCCCTCGGTCTCGCCATCGATAATCGCACGGTCCACATCCTCGAATTTCTGCAAGAAGGTGCGGACCTTAAGTCCCTTGGCTAAGGCTTCCTTTTCGTAAAGACCGACATGGGCGATCTCCGGATCGGTATAGGTGCACCAGGGTATGGTCAACGCGCTGAAGCGCTTACGGCCCAT
Source organism: Elusimicrobiota bacterium (assembly GCA_043745445.1). Lineage (GTDB taxonomy): Bacteria > Elusimicrobiota > Elusimicrobia > UBA1565 > UBA9628 > GWA2-66-18. The sequence continues at coordinate 201 of JAYTSX010000037.1, read as the reverse complement.
GAACAGCGCGTTCTGGATCACTATGCGCGCCGAGAAGTCAGCGGTGTGCGTGAACTTGGCCGCCAGGCAGATGTCGCCCGCGGCGTAAATTTTCGGATTGGCGGTGCGCAGGTGGTCGTCGACCTTGACGCCGAACTTGTCGTAGGTGACACCGACTCTGTCGAGATCGAGGCCCTCGATGTTGGGAGCCCGGCCCGCCCC
>JAYTSX010000036.1:0-2633 GCA_043745445.1 Elusimicrobiota bacterium | reverse complement strand
GACCGGCGGGACAGCTGCGCATGAGCGAAACGGGATTGTGGTGTGTCTCCGCCCAAAGAGTAAGGTCCATCTCTTTAAATAGGGCGCGCGCCTCGGGATGCCAGCTCCACCACAGGTTGTACGCCAGGTCTTTGAGGCGAGCGAGCTTGGGCGGGAGCTTCATGTCGTTATAAGAATCGATAGTAACCATAGACGGGCATTCTACCTATTATGGGTTGGACGGCCAACAAAGAAGGGGCCTTGACGCCACAGGCTCGCACGACTATCCTCTCGTCGTGAGAGCTCTGTCTTTTGCCCTTCTTCTGGCCTGCCTGGCCGCACCTGCCGCCGCACAGGAAGCGGAGACCGGACTGCGAGCGCAGAAGGTGCGCGAGCAAATGGACGCCCTACCGATCGAGGCGCGCGTCGAACTGAAGAAAATGTACCGCCGCTACAAAGAAGTCATTACACGCAAGCTTGATTCGGGTTGGCGCACAGGCCTTTTGAGCGAGGCCGTCATCGAAGATGTCGACGAGCCCTTCCAGCCCGCCCGTCTGATCGATGCGATGATCGAACTGCGCAAACAGGAGGCCGCCAAGATTCAGGAGGCCCTGTCGAAGGTCGCAAGCGACGACCCTTACGCCGACAAGCGCCTGCGCGCGGCCCTTGAGACCAAACGCGAAGATCTCGCGGTTCTCGTCGCCCGGAACAAACGCGAGAAGGGCCTGTGCCGGGACTGGTCGGATCAGCTCTGGTCTGAGTTCACATCGATGAACCTCTCCTATTGGGGCGCCCGGGACGAGCGCCGCGCGACGCGGCCCTACCACACCGCCGTCGTGGCCTGCTCCCCGGCTGACTCGCCCACGGTCTGCCTCGCCTTCGACCCGTGGGAGGACGGCCGCCCGAATGTGTTCGCCTACTCCGCATGGGACGAATCGGCCCCGGGCGGCCGCTTCCCCGCCGAGTACTTTCTGCACGGCCTTCCTGACAAGGTCCCGACGCCCGAGAAAAAACCGTGACCACCGGGGCGCTCCCCCTCCTGGCGCGGCTGGCCGAGGCGGCGAGTTTCCCGCAGGCCGTGCGCAACTACGAAAGCGATCCCTGGAGCTACATGCGCCGCAAGCTGGGCGAATGCGCGATGCCGCTTCGAGACTACAAGCGGACTCTTTACGAAGAAGCTTCCTCCCGACTCTTCGAAGATCTCAAGGCGTCGTTTCTTAAGCCAGGCGCATTGATGGACCACAAGGAAACATTCGAAAAGCTCTTGACGCCCGACATATACGCCGATCTCTCCTTCCACCTCGAACCCGGCGTCGATCCAAAATCCCGGAGCGAGGCGGTGCGGGAAATCCTCGCGCAGGGGAAAATCAAAACTCTTTTCGACACCGAGGCGCTCCCAGCCGAGCGCCGGGGCAAACCCTGGCAGTCTCTAGTCGAGGACACCGCACGGCGCCTCGAGCTCGACAAGCTTAAGGCGATCCTCGGGCGCGGCCCACAAACCGAACGCCGCCGCGCCTACGTGGTCCGCCGCGCGCGCCGAAACCTCTCGGAATTCCTAACGGTCACGCGAGGCGAGGCCGGTATGCGCGATGAGATCACCCTGTTCGTCCTGACCCGCGTCGAGGCGGTGATCGCCGCCCTTCTGCGTTTTCTAAACGCCTAAGCGCTGAAGTGCTAAAATTAAGTATGTCCCTCCAAATCGGAAGCCTCAAGCTCGCGTCGAAGATCATCCAATCCCCCCTCGCCGCCTGCTCCGACCTGCCGTTCCGGCTGATCGGACGCGAGAAGGGGCTGGGCTTCTGCTATTTGGAGATGGTGTCGGCGCAGTCGCTGACCCGGGAAAACGCGAAAACGCGGCGCATGCTCAACACCGTGCCCGAAGATAAGCCGCTCGGCGCCCAGTTGCTCGGATGCAACCCGGACATGATGGCCGAGGCGGCACGCATTCTTGAAGAGATGGGCTTCGACCTCATCGACATGAACCTCGGCTGCCCCGTGAAAAAGGTCGTCGGCAACGGCGAAGGCTCGGCTCTGCTGACGAATCCCGAAGTCGCCGAAAAAGTATTTCGCGCCGTGCGTGCCGCCGTCAAGGTCCCGGTCACGATGAAGACTCGCAAAGGCTTCAAGGACCCGTCGGGCGACGAGGCCGTCGAGCTCGCCAAGCGCGCCGAGGGCGCGGGGCTGTGCGCCGTCACGATCCACGGCCGCACCCAGGCCCAAGGCTACGCTGGAAAGTCGGACTGGGAGGCCATCGGCAAGGTCAAGCGAGCGGTCAAAATCCCCGTCATCGGCAACGGCGACGTGCTGACTCCTTCTGACGCCGCGCGGTTGCTCGAAGTTTCCGGCTGCGACGGCATCATGATCGGTCGCGGCGGGCTCGGCAACCCCTGGATCTACAAAAATCTCGACGACGTGATGAACGGCCGCCGCGACGCAATCTACGTCCCGACGGTGCCGGAACGAAAAGAGACTTTACTCAAGCATTTCGCACTTGAGCGCCGCCTCGTCGGCGACCGCCAGGCCGCGCTCAACATGCGCCGCATCACGGTATGGTATTCACAGGGCCTGCCGCACAACAAGGTCATGCGCGTGGGCGTCTGTTCGACCATGGACTGTTCCGAAATCAGCCGCTTAATTTCAGAGTTCTTCGACCA
>JAYTSX010000035.1:0-2635 GCA_043745445.1 Elusimicrobiota bacterium | reverse complement strand
GGCGGTCGAGGCCGGGGCAGTAGACGGCGAACTCGTCGCCCCCCACCCGGCCCGCGAGGTCGGTGGCGCGCAGGACCGCGCGCAGCACAGCACCCAGGCGCACGAGCTGGCGGTCCCCCGCGGCGTGGCCGCGCTCGTCGTTGATCCGCTTGAGCCCGTCGACGTCGAGCATGAGCAGCGCCGCGCTGCGGTCTCCGCGCCGGCGCTTGAGCGAGCTTCGCACCCGCTCCGTAAAACCCCGGCGGTTGAGGACGCCGGTCAGCCCGTCGCGGTGGGCGAGCCCGCGCAGGGCCCGCTGGCTGCGGTGGAACGCGGTGGCCGGTCCCCAGACGAGGACGGCCGCGCGCCGGCCGTCCCGGCGACGCCAATCGGAGACGCGCTCGATGACCCAGCCCTTGCGCCCCTTCAATCGGACGGGAATCTCGGTCCGCGGCACGACTCCGCCGCGCGCCGCCGCCCGGCGCAGCGGACAGCGCGCCTCCGGCAGGAGGCAGCCCAGCAGCTCCCGGCAAGTGGCGCCGCGCGGCGTCTTTAAGACGCCCGTCAGTTGCCTCGCCAAGCGGTTGGCGGCTTGGACTTTCTTGCGCGAGCCGACCAGCACGGCCGCGACCGGGAGGTGTTCGAAGAAGCCGTCGCGGCGCGCGCGTCTCATGGCGGAGCCTCCGCGAATGCTGCGGGCAGGCGCACGATGAACTCCGATCCCTCGCCCGGCTTCGAGCGCGCCTCGATCTCCCCGTCCATCGCGTCGGAGATGCAGACGCCGTCCGACAGCTCATCGAAGAGCAAGTCGGAGCGGAAAGTCGGTTCCTGGGTGGGCATATTCCCTCCACCAGAGCATGCAACGCTTCTGCCGTGGGCCGCCTTAAGAGATGTCCGGCGGAGTCATGGCTCCATCCAGAAGAGTATCGGGCGGCTGGAACTCGATCATTTGGACGCCGTGCGCGCCCTACCGCTGATCGCGCGCGGCGGAACGCCGGTCACCGTCGGCGCGCTGACCCGGGAGAAAAGCGTGGCGGCGGAAGCGCCCATCTACCATAAGAATCTCCGCCCGGTCTCCTATGTGATCGCCGAGGTCGGAGGGCGCACGGAAAGCCCGGTATATGCCTTGCTCGACCTCAAGCCGCGCATCGAGGCGCTGGCCAAAGAGGCGGGAATCGAGCTCGAGACCTGGTACACACGTGCCCACCGTGGAACGAGACAAGCTTCGTTCCCGGAACGGCTCAAGCTGAATTGCGAAGCAGGCGGGATGCGAGGCATGCCACGCAGGCCCGGAATGCCGCTTTTACTACAATGCTCTTATGGGATCTCCGCTAAACGACCGTGAGGCTGTCGATGCGGCTGTCGCATCGCTCCAGGAGCGTCTCGCGGACGGCGACCCGACCGATGCCGGTTTGAGGAGCCACTGCGAGGCCGTCCTGACGGCCCTACGCGCCAGCTACCGCACCAACCCATCAGCCTTTTCGCGTGAGACCGTTGAGGCTCTCCGCGAGTTCAGCGAACTGCTACGCGAGAGCGCTGGGTCTTAAAGGCTGCTAGGGCGTGACGAGACGCAGCGCGACGAAATAGACCGTCATCATGACGAGTCCGAGTGGAATGGCGGCGCGCGCCCACTCCCGGCTCTTGATGCCGAGTTTTTCAGCGGAGATGATGTTAGGGATGTTCCCAGGGATGAGCATACCTCCCGAAACGAGAAGGGCAATCAACACGGCCCTAATCCGGTCGATATCCATGCGCGGAGAGAGCTCGGCGGCGGCCAGAGTGGCGTTATCGAGAGCCGCGGACGAGATGTTCGCCCAATAGAGAACGCTCTCGGGCATGCGAATGAGCCAACGCTCGACCAGAGGCGATAGGCCGCGGCCGAGCAAAACGAGCGCGGCCACGAAGACATAGACTTTCAGGGCCCGCCGAACCACGGTCCAAACGTCCTCGGGCGCGTCTTGCGAGAGTCCCTTCGAGCGGGCGACGATTCCTTTCCCCTGCCTCGCCGCCAACGCACCGAGGACCACTATGCCCGGCAGAATCCAAGGCCACAGGAGCTTCGCCAGGAAGAAGAAGTCCGCATGATGGGGTGGGCCTGCCAACCGCGCCGTGGTGATCGTAGAGAGCGGCTCACCGATGGGCGTCAGCACGGCGCCTAGGCCGATAGAGTAGCACGCCAGGATCACGAGCGAGATCTCCGTCTTGCGGTCCAGGCGCAGCGCGGAGATCGCCTCCACGAGCACGAGCGCGGCGACGATGGCCGTGAGGACGCTCGACGCCAGGCCCAGTACGACGACGAGGGCAAAGAAAAATACGGGCAGGCCCAGCTTGGTTGAGAGTCGTCTTACCCCAACGGCGATGGCGCCGCGAAAGCGCCGGAACGCGAAGCCGAAGAGTAGCACGGCGCAGGAAATCTTGAGCGGCTCAGACAGCGACTCCATGACGAGGTGTCCGGTCCATTGCCGCGAGATGCTGACCGCCAAGCACCCCATCACTAATAAGAACGCCTCGAGTTCCTCCTCCACCCAACGAACGGAGAAGGGGAGCACCAAAACGAGGCCCATGATCAGGCCGAGGCCGATGAGGGCCGGTAGTCCGTAGGACATGGATCTCTCCTGCGATTGGCGGCCCGACCATCCGAATCCTCCGGGTTACG
>JAYTSX010000034.1:0-2637 GCA_043745445.1 Elusimicrobiota bacterium | reverse complement strand
ACGGCTGGTCCGTGCTGCAGGCGCTCAAGAGCGACCCGGAACTGCGCGCGATCCCCGTGATCATTCTCTCCATCATGGAAAACAAAGCGTTGGGATTTTCTCTCGGCATCGCGGACTACATCGTCAAGCCGTTCGAGCGCCGTACGCTCCTTGATAAGCTCGCCGGCCTCGAGCTGATCCGGGGCAAGCGCGTCTTGGTCGTCGATGACGATGAGGATATCCGGGAGATGATCGAGCTCGGCCTGCGCGGCGAGGGCTACGCGGTCGAAACGGCCGCCACCGGCGCCGCCGCGCTCGCGGCACTCGCGGCGAAGCCGCCGGATGTTCTTTTCCTCGATCTGAATCTCCCGGACATGAACGGCCTCGAGATCCTGGGTAAGGTCGAAAAAAACCGGGAGTTTCAGGACATGCGGGTGTTCATCCTGACCGGGCGTTCTCTCGCCTTCGCGGAGCTGGCCGAACTCGAGCGCAAGTCCGTCAAGGTGATCGAAAAGGGTTCGGTCAGTTTGGCCGCGATTTTGGAATCCCTTAAAGATAAGTTGAAGGTCTTGGCGGTGGCGAAATGAGCTCGCGCACGATCCTGGTCGCCGACGATGAGCCCGACAACCGCGCGATCATGTCCGCGGCGCTGGCGGCCTCCGGCTACAAGGTCTGTCAGGCCGCCGACGGCGAAGAGGCCGTGGCCCTCGCCCTGCGCGAGTTGCCGGACCTTATTCTGCTCGACATGGCGATGCCCGGCGTCAGCGGCTGGGAGGCCGTCCGCCGGATCAAGGCGATGCCCCAGACGCGCCACATCCCCGTTTTCGCGTTCACCGCATACGCTCTGGCGGGGGACGAACTGAAGGCCAAAGAGGCCGGCTGCGACGGCTATGTCTCTAAGCCCTGTGTCCCTAAGGATGTCGTCAAAAAAATTCGCGACAAGGTAGGTTCCTAACATGACGACCGCAACTCGCTATGCCGACGAATGGCTCGTGCGCATGCTGATCAAGAGAGGCGTGCTGATGGCCACCGTCGTTGAGGGCCTTGCCCCGGGGGCTTCGCCGTACGCCTGCGCGGAGTTTTTGAGAACGGGCGTCGTCACGAAGGCGCAGCTAGGCGATGCTCTCGAGGGACAATACGGCTTGCGGTTCTCGGAACCCCACCGGGACAGCCTCGACAAGATGGCGTTGGCGCTCGTGCCCGAGCGGCTTTGCCAAAAGCACATGATGGTGCCCCTCGACCTCGGCCCTGAGACTATCGGCATGCTCATGGCCAATCCGCTCGACGCGGCCGCCTTGGACGAGGTCGCGGCCGTCACGGGGCGCCGGGCGGTCCCAGCCTACGGGCTCCCGGATAAGATCGAAGAGCTCATCGCCGTCGGCTACGGCTCCGACGCGGCCATCTTTGATCTTCTCAAAAAGCTTCCCGACGAGGCGACGGTCGAATGTCTTGATTCGGGCGAGGATGAGTCCGAGGGCACCGCGTCGGTGGGCATGCCCGTCATCCGGTTGGCCAATCTCCTCATCGCCCAAGCCGTGCGCATGAATGCCTCGGATGTCCACATCGAGCACGAGGAAAACGTCACCTTGATCCGCTACCGGATCGACGGAAATCTCCGGAACATGCTGAAGGTCCCGAAGTCAATCGGCGAGGGCCCGCTCGTCTCGCGCATCAAGATCATGGCGAACCTTGATGTCGCTGACCGACGCCGTCCCCAGGACGGGCGCGCGAAGCTCAAGGTCGGCTTGCGAGAGATCGGCTTGCGCGTCTCCACGATCCCCACCTCTTTCGGCGAAAAAGCGGTGTTGCGCATACTCGACAACAGCGCGGCCGAGGTGCCGCTTTCATCCCTGGGTCTAAGGCCGGAGGTCCAGGAGCGCCTGGTGGCCATCGCGGGTTCGGACTCGGGCATGATGCTGATCACGGGCCCCACGGGCTCAGGCAAGACGACGACCTTGTACTCGATGCTGCACCACTTGAAATCCGAGGATATCAATATCGTGACGGTTGAAGACCCGATCGAGTACCGCCTCGACGGCATCAGCCAGGTTCAGGTCAACGAGAAGGCGGGCATGACCTTCGCCTCCGTTCTGCGCTCCGTCCTGCGCCAGGACCCGGATGTGGTCTTAGTCGGTGAAATTCGCGACCGTGAAACCGCCGACATCGCGTTTCAGGCCGCGCTGACCGGGCACATGGTATTCTCGACTTTGCACACGAACGACTCGGTCGCCACGATCAGCCGGCTCCTTGACATGGGTGTCGAGCGGTTCAAAATGGCTCCCGCCCTCATCGGTGTGGTCGCGCAGCGGCTCATCCGGCGCATTTGCACCGCCTGTCGCGCGGAGATCCCCGTGGAGCCCGCGCTGGCGCAACGCTTGCGTGCCGCGGGGCTTCCCGAGCGGCAGTACAAGGGGAAGGGGTGTGAGGCGTGCTCTTTTTCGGGACTGAAGGGCCGCCTTGCCCTGACGGAACTGCTCGACCTGCGCGAGCAGGAGGCGCGCCAGGCCCTTAACGCCGCGCCGGGGGGGCGAGGCCTGCGCGAGGAAGCGCTGGCGCGCGGCTGGCTCTGCACCTTGTCTGATGACGCGCTCTGGCATGTCGCGCACGGGGACACGACGCTCGAGGAGGGCTCATTCTATTTCGAGCCACGCATTCCGG
>JAYTSX010000033.1:0-2640 GCA_043745445.1 Elusimicrobiota bacterium | reverse complement strand
TCGTCGGCATTGAAAACGCAGGCGTCTCCAGGGCCTTGGTCGCGGAAGACCTTGGCCTTGGCGGCCAGATACGCGGCCATCGTGCCGTGGTGATCGATGTGATCGGCGGTGATGTTGAGAACGGCGGAGGCGCGGGAGTCGAAATGCACGCTGTCTTCGAGCTGATAGCTCGAGCACTCGATGACAAGCACGTCGGTGGGTTTGGACGCCGGCGCGACGGTCGATATCGGGATGCCGATGTTGCCGCCGAGAAGCGCCTTGCGTCCGCGCGGGAGGCCGGCCTTGAAGATCTCCCAGGTGAGTTGAGTTGTGGTGGATTTGCCGTTGGTGCCGGTGATAGCCACCACCGCCTTTGCTTTTGAAAAAGCCAAGGCGATCTCGAGCTCGCTAAAGACCGGAATCCCCTTGTCGGCGAGAGCTTTGAAAATAGGGAGGTCGGGTTTTAAGCCGGGGCTTTTTACGATGAACGCGCAAGCGAGAAGCCGTTTGGAGTGACCGTTCCACTCCCATTTCGCTGCCTTCGGCAGCGTTTTCAATAGCGGCGTCAATTCGGCCTTCGGCCGGGAATCGGAGCCGAGGACCTTGAAGCCTTTTTTAACCAACAGTCGCGCGACCGACTGGCCTGAACGACCTAAACCCAGGATGCCGGCCAGCTTTCCTTTCTTAAAGGCCTTAGGGTCAAATCCCCTCATCTTAATTTTAGCGACGCCAGAGCCGCCAACATCAGCACGATGCTCACAATCCAAAATCTGACGGTTACTTTAGGTTCCGCCAACCCGCCCAGCTCGAAGTGGTGGTGGATCGGAGCCATTCGGAAGATACGTTTGCCGCCGCGCAGCTTGAAGGACGCCATCTGCAAAATTACCGACAACGTTTCAAGGACGAAAACGCCCCCGATGATCGGCAAAAGCAACTCTTGTTTCACGCACATCGCCACGACGGCGATGACGCCGCCGAGGAACAGCGAGCCGGTGTCGCCCATGAAGATCTGCGCGGGATAGGCGTTGAACCAGAGGAAGCCGAGGCAGGCGCCGATGAGGCCGGCGAGATAGACGGCGATCTCACCTGCGCCTTCGACGTGCACGATGCGCAGGTAGTACGCGAGCTTGACGTTCCCGGCGGTGTAGGCAAGCACGGCGTAGGCGAGAGCGCAGAACATGACCGTGCCCGCGGCGAGCCCGTCGAGGCCGTCGGTGAGGTTGACCGCGTTCGAGGAGCCGACGATCATGAGGACGGCGAAGGCGAAGTAAAGCACGCCCATGTCGATGAACAGCTCCTTGCCATATGGAATGTTCACCATGGTGGAATAGGCGCCGTTCGGGGGATGGACCGCGAGATACGCGGTCACGCCTAGGCCGACCATCATCTGGATCAGGAACTTGGCCCTTGAGGGCGCGCCTTTGGCGTCTTTCTTGATCAGCTTAAGGTAGTCGTCCCAGAAACCAATGGCGGTCAAGCAGATCGTGACGGACAGGAGAAGCCAGGTGAACCGGTTGTCCGGGCGCATCCAAAGCAGCGTGGAGGCCACGACTGAAAGGAAGATCAGCGCGCCTCCCATCGTCGGCGTACCGTGCTTAGAGAGATGGGACTGAGGGCCGTCGCTGCGCTGCATCTGGCCGACCTTGCGTTCGCGCAGGGCGCGGATCAACGAAGGTCCAAGCAGAAGGCAGAGGCCGAGTGAAGTCACGGCCGCGCCGCCGGCGCGAAAGGTGATGTACTGAAAGACATTCAGGGGGCCGAAATGGTCGCGGAGCTGATGAAGGTAATAGAGCATGTTAGATCGCCTTGGCGAGTTCCTCGAGCCGCATCGCGCGCGAAGCCTTGAACAGCACGGCGTCCTGGGGCGTGAGCGTGGTTATCATTTTGGACGGCCAGGCCTTCGCATCGAGCGCGTGCTCGACGGGAAAGCGCGGCTTGGAGCCGGCCAGCGCATCGGCCGCCGGCTTGATTTCAGGGCCGAGAAGGTAGACGGCCTTCAGATCGAGCGTCGCGAGCCATTCCCCGAGCTCACGGTGATAGGAGGCGGAGCTGGGGCCGAGCTCCTTCATGTCGCCAAGGACGAGTGTCTTTGGGCGATTCTTAAACTCCTCGCAAAAGGCTTCGATCGAGGCGCGCATCGACGCGGGGTTGGCGTTGTAGGCGTCGAGGATCAGGGCGGCGCCGCTCGCGTGAGGAAGAGGCTCCTGGCGCAACATGCCGGGCGCGTGGGCCTCGAGGCCGGCGCGAATGGCGTCGGGTGTCAGCCCCATCGCCCAGGCCGCCGCGGCGGCTCCGGCGGCGTTGTAGCGATTAAACGCGCCGAAGGCGCGCAGTTTCACCGTCAGGCGGTGCCGGTCGATAATAAGGCCGTCGGTTCCGTCGATGCGCACCTTGCAGTTGTTGCCCATGCCGTAGGTCACCGCACGCGCGCCCAGCCGCGTCTCGAGCGCCGCCAGCCACTGATCGTCGGCGTTGATGACGGCCAGTCCGTCCTCGGGAAGCACGGACACGATCTCGGAGTTGGTTTGAAAAGTGGTCTCGATCGTGCCGAAGCTCTCAAGATGGTCGGGCCCGATATTCGTGAGCAGGGCGACGGTCGGCTGGGCCACGCGCGCGAGCTCCTCGATTTCCCCTTTGCGGCAGGCGGCGAGTTCGAAGATG
>JAYTSX010000032.1:0-34438 GCA_043745445.1 Elusimicrobiota bacterium | reverse complement strand
GCGGCTTATAGGACTGCAATCCGATTGATCTCACTATTGGTCCGGTTAAATGGATACCCCGTCGGTAAGGATAGGGGCAAAGCGTCTTGGGAGGGAGGGTCCTAAGGGTTCTAAATTATGTCGATTTTATCGCTACAATACCCCTGTGCCGAACTCCGAACATCTCATCATCGACGGTCTCAAGACGAATCTCCTGCGCGCGGGCAAAGGCGAGCCCGTCATCTTGCTCCACGGGCTGGGCGCGTCTTCGTATTCCTGGCGCTTTACGGTCCCTGAGCTGGCCAAGCATTACGAGGTGTTCGCTCCCGATCTGCCCGGGTTCGGCCGCACCGATAAGCCTTGGGACTTCGACTACTCGGTTCACGGCCTTCACACTTGGGTCTTGAAGTTCATGGATCACTTCGGCCTGAAGAAGGCTCGCTTCGCCGGCAACTCGATGGGCGGCGTTCTGTCGCTGTGGACCGCGATGGAGGCTCCGGCGCGGGTTGAGCGCATGGCCTTGCTCGGCACGCCGGCTTATGTCGAGAACCGGCCTAAGATGCTCTGGCCTCTGTCCTGGCCTGTGATTGGGAGCATGTATGAATGGGCGCTCGGCGATGTGACCTTGCGCTATATCGCCAACTCCACCTTCGTCGACAAGAGCAAGGTCGACGCGAAGATGATGGCCGAGTACGGCCTCGCGCTGAAAAGCGCCGCGGGCCGCCGTGCCGTGGCGGAGTTCGTGCGTCGAGCCGTCCCCCCGGATCATCTGGAGCGCATTAAGCGTTATCGCGAGGTGAAGCACTCGACCTTGGTTCTCGTCGGCGAACACGACCGGATGGTCGGCCGCACGGGCGGGGAGCGCCTGGTCAAGGACCTGCAGAACGCGACCTTCTGTCTGCTGGACGCCTGCGGCCACGCGCCGCAGGAGGACGCGCCCGAGCGCGTCAACGCACGCCTGCTCGAGTTCTTCGCGTGAGCGACAAGATCGTTTACTCGAGCGACCCCGACTGGGGAAAGGCCGGCACGCCGCGCCAACCCGAGCCCGTGCGGCTCGCGTTCCAGCGCGGAGCGAAGGGCTCCGGCGTCACGCGTGTCGAGCGGCTCGTGATGCACCCGACGCTTAAGGACGCGCTGCTCGGAAAGCTGAAGAAGCAACTCGGCTGCGGAGGCACCCTCAAGGATGGGAACTTCGAGTTCCAGGGCGACCACCGCGATAAGCTCGAAAAGCTGCTGCTCGCCGACGGGTATAAGGTTAAACGAATCGGCGGGTAGGGTTTTGCTAAAATCGCCGCTCGCCATTCTGGAGGTCTCGCCATGTCCACGCCCCCGAAGTCCCGCAAAAACACCGCCCGCGTCGCCATGATGGCCGCCGCGCTGACCGTGGCCGCGACGCCGCAGTTGCGCGGCGATGAGGGCATGTGGACATTCGACAACCTCCCTATTAAGCTCCTGAAAGAGCGGTACGACTTCACGCCGAAGCAGGATTGGATCGACCACCTGCGCCTCGCCTCCGTGCGCTTCAACGACGGCGGCTCCGGCGCGTTCGTTTCGAAGAACGGCCTGGTCCTGACGAACCACCATGTCGCCCTCGGCCAGCTTCAGAAGATGTCCACGCCGCAGAAGGACTATGTGAAGACGGGCTTTTTCGCGAAAGGGCTCAAGGACGAGATCGCCTGTCCCGACCTTGAGGTCAATGTCCTCGTCTCGATGGAGAACGTCACCGAGCAGGTGATCGCAGCCGTGAACCCGAAGTCCTCGGACAAGGAGCAGAACGAGCAGCGAAAAGGGCAGATCTCGCGGATCACAAAGGCGTCCTCGGAGCAGACCGGCCTGCGTTCCGATGTCGTCGAGCTCTATCAGGGCGGTGAGTACTGGCTGTATCGGTATAAGAAGTACACGGACATGCGTCTTGTGATGGCGCCCGAGCTTCAGGCCGCGTTCTACGGCGGAGACCCCGACAATTTCACCTATCCGCGCTACGCGCTCGATTTCGCCTTCTTCCGCGTCTATGAGAAGGGCAAGCCTGTCGAGATCGAGCACTTTCTTAAATGGTCCGCCGATGGCGCCGCCGACGGCGAGCTGGTGTTCGTGACCGGCCACCCGGGGCACACCGACCGGCTCAACACCGTGGCTCAGCTTGAGTACGCGCGTGACCTCGGTCTTCCCCTTTATCTCAAAGTCGCCGCGAAGAAGCGCGCGGACTACTACGCCTACGCCAAGCTCGGCGTCGAGCAGGAGCGCCGCTCGAAGGACCGCATTTTCGGCATCGAGAACGCGATTAAGGCCGTGACCGGCGAGTACGAGGGGCTGCTGGATCCCGCGCTCATTAAATCTTTGAAGAACGCGGAGGACGCCCTGCGAAAGTCCGTGGCCGATTCCTCCGAGCCCACGACGAAGGCCGCGAAGGATTCGTGGGATAAGATCGCCGCCGCGACGAAGAAGGCCGGCGAGCGTCGCTTGGAGTCGACTTATCGAAGCTACTCCGCGACGAAGGTCTCCGGCCTGGCCAATACCATCGTCCGGTATGTCGCCGAGGTCGCCAAGCCCAACGATAAACGCTATGAAGAGTTTCGGGACTCAAGCCTTGAGTCGCTGAAGTTCCGGCTGTTCTCGCCGGCACCGATGTACCCCGACATGGAAGAGTACTTCCTCGCCCGCGCGCTTGAGGACGCGGTCAAGGAGCTCGGCGAGAACGATGAGTTCGTGCGCGCCGCTCTTGGCGGCCAGGCGCCGGCGAAGGTCGCGCGTGAGCTCATCGCGGGCACCAAGCTGTTCGATGTCGCCGCGCGCAAAAAGCTGATCGAGGGCGGCGAGAAGGCCGTCGCCGCTTCCAACGACTCTTTGATCGTCTGGGCGCGTAAGCTCGATACGGCGTATCGCGCGCAACGGAAGTGGCACGAGGATGAGATTGAGAGCGTGACGGTCGCCGAAGGAAACCGCATCGCCAAGGCGCGCTTCGCCGTGTACGGGAAATCGACCTATCCCGACGCGACCTTTACCTTGCGCATGTCCTACGGCAAGGTGGCGGGATATGAGCTCGGAACGACCCTCGTCGCCCCGTTTACGAGCTTCTACGGCCTGTACGACCGCGCGCTTGGCCATTCGGAGAAGCCGCCGTTTGATCTCGCGCCTCGCGTGAAGTCGGCAAAGGCAAAATTAAACCTCGGCGCCAAGGTCAACTTCGTGACCACCAACGACATCATCGGCGGCAACTCCGGCTCGCCGATCGTCAATGCGAAGGGCGAGTATGTCGGACTCGTGTTCGACGGCAACATCCAGTCTCTGGTGGGCCGCTACGCCTACGACGACGCCCGTAACCGCACGGTTGCGGTGCATTCCTCCGGCATCATCGAAGCGATACGCAGCGTCTACGCAATGGACAAGCTTGCCGATGAGGTCGTCGGCAAGAAGTAATCCCCGGTTAGGCGAAAACTTTTTCAGCCAGACGGCGCTTGAGATCTTTGACCAAGAGGTTGGGGAAGGTCTTGTCGTCGAGCTGGGACCAGATCCAAGTGGCGTGGTGCGACGAGGGCTCGACGAAACGCTTGTGCATCGGCCGGACGAAATCCTCGTAGAGGCGCAAAGTCTCGTTGAGGTCCACGCGCCGCTCGGTGCAGTCGCGGCGGACGCGGCGCATCAGGCGGATGTCGTCGGGCGTTTCGATGAACACCGAGACGGTCATGCGGTCGCGCAGCGCCTTCTCGGACAGCACGAGAATGCCGTCGAGAATGATCAGCGGCCGGGGCAATACGCGGCGCGTCTCCTTCAGCCGGCTGTGAGTCGCGTAGTCGTAGATCGGCGCGTCGATCTCCTTGCCCGCGTTGAGCTGGTCGAGCTGGCGGCACATCAGGGCGGTGTCGAGCGCGCGGGGATGGTCGAAGTTGAGCTTCAGCGCCTGCTCTTCATCGAGATCGCCGTTGTGGCGGTAGTACCAGTCGTGGCAGATGAGAGTGGTCTGTTCGGGGAAGGCGGCGACGACCGCTTTCGCGAGCCAGGACTTGCCGGAGCCGCTTCCGCCGGCAACGCCCAGAACAATGCGGGGCTGATCCCCAAGAATTTGCGCCACGATGAGATTATAGCGAGTCTTGAGCGCAGATGAGTTGTCTCCAATGGGGTACAATGAAATCATGATCGCTCACGGGGGCACCGAGATTTTTCGTGTGAAGGGCCAGAAGATGCTCGTGCACTATCACCAGCCCTCCGGTCCCGAAGGGAAGCGCTTCCCGACCGTCGTGTTTCTCCACGGCTTCCCGGGTTCCGAGAAGAGCGTCGATATCCAACGCGCCCTGATGGCGCAGGGAATCGCGTCGGTCGCGCCCTCGTTTCTAGGCGCGTGGGGCTCCGGTGGGAAGTACCGCTTTACCACTTTGCCCGCTCAGGCGGCGGCGGCTCTTTCGGCCGCGCGGAAACTTTCATTTGTGGACGCGCGACGCGTCGCCCTCTTTGGCTTCAGCATGGGCGGCTGGGCGGCGCTCAACGCCGCGGCCCGCGATCCCAAGCTGCGCGCCGTCGTGGCGGTCGCGTCCGCCGGCGGCGCCGAGATGATCGGCCCTCACACGCTTGATTTCATCACGCGCCTGTCGCGGCCGTTGAACACGCTCGCTCCGAAGGCGTTGGCCGCGGACTTTAAAAAGGCGGTCAGGGCATATGATCCCGGCCGCGCGGCGAGCCGCATCAAGGTGCCGCTGCTCCTGGTGCACGGTGACGCGGATCAGACGATTCCGGTGCTCGTGTCTAAGCGTATCGCCAAGTGCGCCGGCGGCAAAGTCAGGCTCGTCATTGAGCGGGGCGCGTCCCACGACTTTTTGGACCGGCGCGAGCGCCTGACGCGGCTGTGCACGGACTTTTTAAAGCGCGGTTTGCTGGCGGGCGTCCTTGCCTGCATGTTCTTCGGCGCCCGTCCGGCGCGCGCGCAGGTTTTTTCGGAAGCGGGATTTTTCTCGACCTTGCAGTCGGGCATGGCCGAGGCGGGGCGGCGTGCGCGGGCTCAACGGCCGGTCGTCGAGCCCGACGCCAAGACGCCCGACGAGGTCCGTCGAGGTGTCGACGCCCGCCTCAACGGACGCGTTCCGGCGGCGGTCGTGAACGCTTTTTTTGTTGATACGCGGCTCAGGGTGATCGACGGGATCGCTGACCGTTTTGGTAAACCCGGCGAGAGCCTTCCGTATGATGAGTACCGTAAGCTGTTCATCAATCCCGAAAGCTTAGCCAAAGGCGCCGCTTTTCTCGCGGCGCACAGAAGCGATTTGGCCGCCGTCGAAGCGAAATTCGGCGTCGACGCCTATCTGCTGGCCGCTCACGCGGGCGTAGAAACACGCTTCGGCTCTTACACAGGCAAGATGCCGATCGGCGCGGCGCTGTGGACAATCGCCTTGAAGGTGCCTAAGCGCTCGGACTGGGCGGTGCGCGAGCTCGCCGAGCTGCTGGTCTTTGCCGCCGCCGAAGGCGAAGACGCTCATGCGTGGTTTGGATCGTACGCGGGCGCTTTCGGCTTCGTGCAATTTATGCCTTCGAGCGCGAACGCTTTCGCGGTGGACTTCGACGGCGATGGGAAGCGACGGCTATTCGAATGGCCCGACGCGCTCGGCAGCGCCGCCAATTATCTGGCGCGCAACGGCTACCGGGCGGGCGCTCCATTCACGCCGGGATCCGCGATTGGACGCGCGGTGTACGCCTACAATCATTCCGAGAACTATGTGCGCGTTGTGCTCGAGCTTCGCTCCGAGCTTGTTGCCCTCCCTTAACGGACTGACAGGGAGCGCAGGGACTTCATGAACCGCACGAAGTCGTCTCGGTATTCGAGATAGGTGGCGCGCGTAGAGATCAGCCGCACGAGGTAGTAGGCTTCGCCGACGGGAATCACCGCGACGTAGTGGTGAAGTTCCTCCTCGAAGGACGGGCCGTCGTCAGACGGCACGCGCCGCATCTCCGAGATCTCGAAGGTGCGCGCCAACCCGAGGCCCACGCGCACCGGCCGCACGGGGGAAACTGTGCGGTGAAGCTCCTTGTTTTCGCGGCGCATCAGCTCCACGGCCTGCTTGATCGGCGTGAAGCCGGGGGTGTCTTTGTCGTAAAAGCGGACTGAGAGCACCGTGCGTACGGAGCCCGACTGTGAGTCTCCGCCGAGCAGGCGGAACACCGAGCCGGTCGCGGTCTCCTCCTCCATCGGCCACCACCCTTCGACGGGGATCTCGCCCGAGAACAGGCGCGAGGCCGGGACATAGGGCATCCACGAATTTTTGCGCGCCTCGGGCATTGCCGATCCAGGGATGACCGCGGTATTGGCGACCTTCGAGGCGTCGGCGAGCCAGTCGCCCGCGAAAGCCGGAGCGCAGAGGAGGAGCATCGAGGCGAGAAGCGCGCTATTCATGGTTGGAACCTCTCGACTTGCGTTCGCGGAACGCCCGCTCGGCGCGTGAGACCTCTGCGAGCAGGGCGGTCGAACGGTGCAGTCCGGCTTCGTCCGCTCCAAAGCGGCCGTCGCAAGCGGGCGGTGCGGAAAGCAAAGTCGTTCGGGACAGCATCTCCTCGTTGGCGGCCTTCTGCGCGGAGGCCCTCGCGGCCTCAGCGGTGATCAGCCCCGATTCGGCGAGCGACTCGACCGTGCGCACGCGCGCGGCGAGATTGCGCGCGGCCTCCGCGAGATGGTCGGCGAGCAGGGAGCGGGTGCAGGACTCCCGCGCCTGGCGCTCGTACAGCGCCTGCGACTCCGGGCCGCCGCGTCGCGGATCGAGAACATTGCCGCGCGACGAGGACCAGGAGGCCACGAGCAGGTCGTCGGATTCGTCGCCGCGTTCAATCCAATCCCGCAGCTCCAGCTTTCGGTCGGGGTCGAGGAACGAGTCGTTGCCGTAGTCTTCCGCCACGCGCGCCGAGAAGAGGAGGCGGGCCGCGCGCGCCCAGACGCGGGCGGCATAAGTCGAGGAAGCGAACCCCTCACGCTCGAGGCCGAGGAGAAGAAGCCGTTCAAGCAGCTCTCCGGCCTGCTCTTGCGTGGAATAAGTCCCGTGCCGGCTGCGGTCGCCGTAAATACGAACCACGCCCCAAGGGCCATTTTCCTGTGCGGAGGGTATGCCGCCTTTTTTGAGCGCGTCGAGCGCGGGCGGCGCCAGGCCAAGCTCCGCCCACGCGCGCGGGTCTTCTGGAAGAGCGACGAGGGTCTTGCTGAAGAGCCCGCTCTTGCGTTCGAGGAGCAGCGGGCCGGCGCTGAGGGCGATCACCGCTCCCGGGTGGGCCGGATCGGAGGCGGCGAAACCGGCGCGCCGGTCGGAGCCGGCGCGCGCGCCATCGATGACGATGAGGGGCGCTCCGCGCACGACCGTGCGCCGCAGGATCGCCCGGCAGAATTCCGGTGCCTTTTCGGCGATCATCTTGAGGAGCAATTGGCCTTCACGGCTATACGGGCCGTTCGCGATGAACGCGTCGAAATCGATCTGCGTCGCGTCGGTGGGCTGAATCACCTTAGGTGCTTCGGGAGGGATGGGATTTGTATTGGGCGCGGCGACGCTTACGGAGGGTGCGTTTGGAGCCGGGGGAATTTCGGCGGGCGCGCCGCCCGGAGGGATCCACGGCTTAAACTGACCGAGATCCGCAGCACCCACGGGTTGTGGAGTCGGGACGGCACCGAATAGCGAGTGTGTCGGCGGCGCCGCAGGCGGGATCATATTCGGAGCGACGGTCGGCGGGCGGGGCGGCGTGCGGGTTGACGGAGACGCGAACACGATACCGGGCGGCGGGGTGGGCATGGCCGCGACGGGCGGCGCCGCAGTCACGATGTCATTACGATTTGTGAGCGGGGGCGGAGGAGCTTGAGGAGTGGCGGGGACGTAGGCGACGGGGGCGGGGGCTGCCGTCGGCGGGGAATCGATCGGCGCCATCGACCTGAGCACGGCCGCGATAGCGGCAGGCACGTCAGGCGCTGCGGGCGCTACGGGCGCCGTGGGCGCCGTGGGGGCGACGGCGACGGGAGCCTCGGGCGCGCGCGCGCGCGGCGCGAAAGGCGAAGGGCGCCGAAGCGAGAGCGGCTCGAGAAAAGGCGTGAGAACGGAACGCGGAAAAAACTGGCGCGGAGTTTCGGCGACTGGGGCGCGGGGCTCCGGATCGGGCTCACGCACGGGAACCGGAGCGTAGGTGGCCGTTGGGGGAGGGGCCGTCACCGATATAGGTGCGACGACCATGGTTGCGGTCGGAGCCGTGGCGGGGTCCGGGTCGCGCATCAGCATCGCGGAGCCGCGATCAAAGCGCGGCGGAATCTTGTCGAGCTCTTCGGTCAGCTCCTGGACGGAGAAATAGGAGCGAAAGTCTTTTCGGGTGCCGACGCCGAATATGGGCCAATGCTTGCGCAGTATTTTCCGTACGTTTTCACGCTCCGCGTCGGTGAGCTTTTTCTCGCCTTCGGAGCGGTTTAAGATGAGGTTGAGCTCGAGCAGAGCCTTGAGGCGCCTCGCTCCGGCCAGGCGTGACAGCAGATAAGACATTTCATCGAGCCGCACCGCGTTGTCGGCGATTTTGTCCCAGATTTTGCCGTCCTCGCGGATTATGTAGCCGGTCTCGATCAGGAGTTCCCGCGACAGATCGTCGAGCGGCGTCGCCCGGACGTTGTACGCCTCCGTGGTGGGTGATTGGGCGGCCGCGATACCGGGGAGCGCGAGAAGGACGGCAAAAATAATCTGTGGGGCTTTCATGCTCTAAGGAGAGTGTGGCAAGGGGCGATTATACTTTTATTGCCGATGCGCGCCCGGAAAAGGCAGAATCGCGCAGTGGATCCCGCGCGTCTCGTCTTCCCAGGATTTACCGTCGGAAAGCAGAAACCGCGTGAAGCCGAGGATCTGGTTCGTCTCGGCGTCGGCGGCTTCTGCCTGTATCGTGGAACGCCGCGAACCGTTGCCGCGCTGACGCGTCGCTTGCGGCGTCTGGCTCAGCGGCCGCTCTTGATCTGCGCGGATTACGAAGAGGGGGCCTGGGCGCACGTGCCCGGGTCCACGCCCCTGCCGACCAATCTCGGCGTCGGCGCGTCCGGTGGCGAGGAGGTCGCGCGCGAAAAGGGCCGCATTACGGGGCGCGAGGCGCGGGCGCTGGGCGTGGATTGGGTTCTCGCGCCCGTCCTCGACCTGCTGAGCGAGCCGAAGAATCCGATCGTTAATCTTCGATCATTTTCCGCCGATCCCAAGGAGGCCGCCCGCCTCGCGCGGGCGTACCTAACGGGGCTGAGTGCCGCCGGCGCCCTCGGCTGCCTCAAGCACTTCCCCGGCCATGGCTCGACGACGGCGGACTCCCATCTGGATCTGCCGACGGTGAAGGCTACGCTGAAGCTGTTGACGAAGCGGGAGTTGGCGCCCTTTAAGGCGTTGGCGAAGAGCGCCGACGCCGTCATGCTCGGGCATCTTGTCGTCCCGGCTCTCGATCCGTCGAAGCTTCCATTCACGCTGTCCGCGGTGGGACCGCGGCTGCTGCGGCGCTGGGGCTTCCGGGGCCTGATCGCCACCGACGCGCTCGACATGGGCGCCATCGCCAAGCATTGGGGAGAGCGGGAGGCCGGGCTGATGGCGCTGCGCGGCGGTGCCGATATTTTATTAGTGCCCAAGGACGCGCGCACTTTGGTCGCAGAACTTCGCGTCGAAGCCAGCCGCGATGCGGTCTTCGCGCGCCGTTGCGCCGAGGCCGAGCGTCGTCTCGATAAGGCTTTGCTGCGAGTCCGGTCTCCGCGCCCTTCAATCACTATAGTCGGCGGCGCCAGGCACCGGCGTGAAGCGGCGCCTCTGTTCGCCGCCTGCGTCGCGTGGACGAGGGCGCCCGACGGGCCCCCGCCGAGGCGCATCGCATACTGTGAGCCCCAGGCCGGTCCGCGTGAGGCGCTTTCAGGTGACGCATTCGTCGCCGCTTTAAGGCGCGCCCGCGTCCAGGTCCGCATCGCGCGAAATGGGCAAACGAATAAGGGGGAGACGCTGGTGGCCGGTCTTTTTGTGGGCCCGCGAGCGTACTCCGGACGCATCCGCCTCGATCCCAAGGCGCGGGGCCGGTTGATCGCGGCCCTGAGCGCCGCCCCCGGCGGGACAGCGGTCAGCTTTGGCAGCCCGTTTGTTTTGTACGGTCTTCCCGCGCGGTCGGCGGGGTTGTGCGTGTATTCTCGGGCCGAGGCGGCTCAATGCGCCGCGGCCGATCACCTTATGGGGAAAAATCATGAATGAAAACAGCACATCGTGGTTCGCCGCTGGAACGTCGCTGACTTTGCCCGATTTCCTCGTGCTGTTGGGTACGCTCGGCCTCATGTTTCTGGTCGGCTGGTGGGGCGGGCGCGGCGCCAAGAACACGAACGACTTTTTCCTCGGCGGCCGGCGCATCCCCTGGTGGGCCGCGATGCTGTCCTTTATCGCCACCGAGATCAGCGCGATGACCATCATCGGCGTGCCGGCGACGACCTTTCGTGAGAACTGGGGCTACCTCCAATTCTTCATCGGCTCGGCGGGTGCGCGCATCCTGATCGCCTTCCTGTTTATTCCGGCTTTTTATAAATACAACAGCACGACGATCTACGAATACCTTCGTCAGCGATTCGGCCCCCGCAGTCAGTACACGGCGACCGGCTTCTTCTTCGTCACGCGCCTGCTCGCCTCCGGGGTGCGCCTGATGGCCGCGAGCATCGCGGTGAGCGTTTTGCTCGGCTGGCACATCGTACCGACGATCATCCTCTTCACACTCGTCAGCGTCGCGTACATCTCCTATGGCGGCATCGAGTCCGTCGTGTGGACCAACGTCCTGCAAGCGGCAACTTTTCTCGGCGTCGGCCTGCTGACCATCGTCTTCCTGATCCACCGCATCGAGGGTGGTTTGCCGGCGGCCTTGCAGTTGGCCAAAGAGGCGGGCAAGATGGATATTTTTAACTGGGGACCGAATATAGCGGAGCCGGGTTTCCTCGCCAAGTTCTTCGGCAATCCGAATATTGTCTGGATCGCCGTCTTGAACGGCTTCGTGGGCTCGACGGCCGCGTTCGGCACGGACCACGAGATGACGCAGAAGCTCTTGACCGTCGAAACGCGCCAGGAGAGCCAGAAGACGATCCTCCTTTCCATCGCCGGCTCCTTGCTGACCTTGTTCGTCTTCGTCTCGGTCGGGACTTTGCTTTTCGTCTTCTATAAGCAAAATCCGGGGCTGGCGCTGCCCACGAAGCTCGACAAGATCTATCCGCATTTCGCGGCGACGGTGATGCCGCGCTTCATGCGCGGAGCAGTGCTGACGGCGATCGTGATGGCCTCGATCGACTCGCCCCTCGCGTCCTTAACCGCGGTGTTCGTCAACGACTTGTACAAGCCGTTGGTCGCGAAGGCGGAGTCGCAGGAGCATTACATGAAGGTCTCGCGTATCTGCGTGGCCTTGTTTGCCGTGGCGCTCGCCGGCATCGCCTACTTTTTCAGCTTCTTCGATAAGATGCTGTGGCTTGCCTTTAAGATCGGCGGCGTGACCTACGGCTCGATGCTCGGCGTGTTCCTCCTCGGCATGCTGACCAAGCGTAAGGGCGACAAGGCGATCACGCTCGCGATGTTCGCGATGGCCGCCGTCAACGCGACTTTGCTCCTTTTGTCCGAATACGGCGTCATCCCTCTGGGTTGGAGCTGGCTCGTCATCATCGGGACCGCTGGAACCTTCGGCCTCGGCTGGGTCCTCGCCCCCGCCCTCGACGGGGAAGGCCGAACCTAATACCTAGTATAAGAGGACGGAGCGGCGGGAGGGCTCGAAGTCGCGGGGGCCTTTGTCGAAGAGCGCGCTGAACGCGCCGTCATCGGCGCCGGTTTCCCAGAGAAGGCGGAACTCATCCACGCCGACCATGCGCTTGACCTCGTCCCAGCGCCACTCGAACTCCTTGGGGTTTAATTCGCGTAGAGCAAGAGCCAGATGCCGGAAAACCGTGAGCGGCCGCATCGCATCGCGGTCGGTGATGGTGATGCGCACGCCGCGGCATAACTGGCCTTCAAAGACGCTCTTCGACGGCGTATAGTCCTGAACGGAGAACTCGACGCCTTCGACTGTTCCTTGTAGGCGCGAGACGATCTCCTCCGCCTTCATCCAAGGCGCGCCGATCCAACGGAATGGAACGGGCGTGCCGCGTCCTACCGCCAAGTTCGAGGCCTCAAAAATGCCGATCCCCGGGTACAAGGCGGCCGCTTCCACGGTCGGCATGTTGGGCGAAGGCGGCACCCAGGGCAGGCCGGTCTGGTCGTGCCACTGATCGCGTTTCCAGCCGCGCAATTTAACGACGCTCAGGTGCGGATGGCCGACGGAGCGGTTGTGCCACAGCGCCATTTCCCCGGCGGTGAGGCCGGGACGGACGGGAACTTGGAAATAGGCGGTCGGCGTAACGAACCGAAGCGACGCGTCGGAAAGTATCGGTCCCTCGACGATGTCGCCGCGGATCGGATTGGGGCGGTCGAGGACGACAAAGTCCACGCCCGCGGTTTTCGCTTCTTCCAGCGCCATCGCCATCGTGGCGAGGTAGGTGTAAAAACGCGCGCCGATGTCCTGAATATCGAAGACGAGCACATCCAGCCCTTGCAGTTGCTCGGGCTTCGGTCGCATGCCCTTGATTCCGCCTGAGTAAAGGCTGTACAGTGGAATTTCCTTGCCGTGGACGCGCGTGCGGCCGGAGGCGATGTTCTCGGATTCGGTGGCGGCGGCGTAGCCGTGCTCAGGCGTGAAGATCGCGGCGAGCGTGACGCCGGGAGCCGACCCGACGAGATCCACGATCGAGCGTCCACGGCGGTCGACCGCGGTGCCGTTGGTCAGCACGCCGACACGCTTGCCCTTCAACGGGCGGAAGTCGTCGGCAACGAGAACATCGAGCCCGGACATCGTGCCCGAGGATGAGGTGCGGCGGGAAGGCCCGGCGCAGGCGGCGAGCCACAGTATGGCGACCAGCGAGATTATTTTCATAGAGCTCTATCGAGGCGGACCTTAACGCCGTGATCGCCGGGGTGAGCCGGGTCGGGGCTGCGGCCTTCCAGGTCGCCGGGTTTTGGAGCGGACAAGATGCCGTGCGCGTTGAGCCGCGCGACGATGATGAGGTGCTCGTTATTGCGGATGCCGGGCACGAGCAAGTCCTGGGGGGACATGGTGAATGCGGCGGGGAATTCGGGATTGACGATTCGGTGCACGGCGACCGGTACGCCGCCGGCGTTTTGCGCGATGATGAACAGGACGGAGTTCGTCTTAGGCGCCCGCGCCTCGAGCGCCGGGGTAATTTCGACCACACCGGACAGTCGAAAATCTCCCGTCAGCCACTCGCAGCCGCCCGCCAGCGCGGCCAGCAGCGCCAGCGTTAAGCCGGCTTTCAAATGGCCGAAGTCTCAGCGGCGGCGGCCGCATTGGCCTTCACCGCCAGCCAGAGGTAGCCCGAGGTGATGAGGATCGTGAGCAGTCCCGCCATCGGAACCGGGAACGGAAGGAAGGCCATGATGATTCGCGTGAGAAGGGCGGTCGTCTGCGCGTGGATCGCGATCTGATAGAGCGCGCCGAAGCTGAGCGCGCCGCCGCCGATCGATTGCAAGAGCATGGCCACCAATGTGTACAGCAGGCCCGCGAAGGCCGTCCAGGCGGACGCGAAAACGAACACGGTCATGATCGCGAGAGGATAAACGACCTTCTTGAGCGCGCCCGCGGCGTCGCGAAAGAATTTGGCGTCGACGACCATGGGGCGTTCAAGCGCGGCCTTCGACAGGTCGTAGACCTCGATCTTTCCCTGCTGCTGCTCGATGTAAAGCGCGTTGTTGGTCAGGTAGGCCAGCACCTTGGCTTCTTTCATCATCTGCAAAGTCACGGGCTCGGTCCGTGCGGTGTCGATCATGATCGCGACCTCGGGAGCCTTCGGGTGCTGAAGGCGCTTGGGCGTGAGATCGGAGCTGGTGACCTTGCCGGCGGAGAAGGTCAGGGCCGGGACTTCCGCGGCGAGCCAAGCGAAGGTCTCGTCGACGATGGGCCCGATGCGCAGCTGCATGGCAATCGAGCCGCCGATCGTAAACAGGAGGCTGATGAAGAAGAGGTAGAGGACGGTGCGGCTTGCTTTTTCGGCGGCGAAGCGGCGGTAGGCTTGCGTCGAGGCGATTGAGCCGAGGAGGTCTTGGATCATGCCGACAGTCTAGCAAGGCCGAGGAGGGCCGACAAGGGTTGACGAAAGCGCCCCGAGGCCTTAAACTCCTGGGGTGAATTCTCGCCTGCGTCTTTTGGGCGTCCTGAATGTCGTCTTTCTTCTGTCGGCATTCGGCTGCGGCGATGAGGGCGGCGGCTGCGGGCCGCCACCCGAAAAAAAGGAAGAGGCAGTCGGCGGCGGAGGATTGTCCGGCAACAAGGGCTCGTCTTCCGGGTCGGCGGAGTTGATCACCTCCGATAAGAAAGGGCGCGTGCCCAAGGCGTATCAGCGGGCGCGCGCGAGCGACGAACCGGCGAAGTCCACTGCGACGATCAGCAAGCCCATTATTGTCGTGTCATCAGCGACCGCAGCCGGACGCGCGTTGGCGAAGCTGGGCGTGGCGCGCGTGACTAAGCGCCGCGTAGACGGCGTGCAGGACCGCGTCGAGGTGGTCTGCCGGGTTATGGCGTCGTCTCCTGATGGGGAGTGCTCAAGCGCCGCCAATTACTCCGAGATCAAGGATCGTTGCTGTCCGGGCGGCTTGGTTGAGCGCTGCAAGGTCAGCATGGCGGGCATCGTTCTCGTTGGACGCGGCTGCGATCCCGCCAAGCGCTGATCTCTCGTTAGGAAAATTCCCTGGGCCCGTGACCATCCCCGCGCAGAGGTAAGCCCCCCTTGATTTATTTCGGTCCTGGGCCAACACTTGGTCCGTTGCGCCCAGAATGAACGAAAAAGAACTCATCGAGACCTTGTGCGCGCATCTCGGCACGGGCCGTTTAGATAATGGTTTTCTCCTTCCCGCGCTCAAGGAGCTCGGCGAAAAGTCGCAGGCGCACCCATCGCCGACGGAACTCCTTGAAGCGCTTCAGCAGCACCCCGGGCCCGCGTTCGAGAGCCTCGCCAATCACCTCAGGAGCCGCCGTCGCGTCGAGGCGGCGCGCTGTCTTCAGAGAAAGAAGAGCGGCGGTCCGCTCGACGAATTTAGGGGCTTGCTTGGCGATCTGCCCCTGAATGCTCCCCCGGGCTGGCTGAATGTCATGACGGGCGTCAAAGGCCTGCGCGGCGCGTTGGCGGAGGGAAGCTCTTTCTCGGGCGCGGGGCTCGTCGTCAATCCTGACGCCCTGATCGAGGTGTTGCGGGTACGCGCGCCCGCGCTCGTCCCGGCGCTGGATGGAATTCAGGCGAGCCTGCGCGCGAATTCCGAACAGCTTCGACTGCGGGCGAACGAGCATTTGGACGGCGGCCAACATGTTTTTCCTCTGACGCTTGACGAGGAGGCCGCCGAGGCCATTCTCGAGGAGGCATACGCGAAGGCCGCCGCGATCGAACAAAAGCGGCGGGTCCTCGACGCCGCCTGCTCCTGGCCGACAAGCTGGATGGCAGGGCTGATCCGGAAGCTCGGCGAGGATCCTGCGTTGAAGGAGCGCGCGGCGCTTCTTCTGACCTTGCGCTTCGATGAGCCGTCGATCGTGGATTGGAGCGGCTGGTATTCGTGGCTCGCCCGGGCCGCGGAGCAGGATGAGGTCGCGTTGAACGCTTATCGCACGCTGGCCGCGGAATCTCCGGCGGAGCTTTTGCTGCTGTGGGCCCGCTGCCGGGCCGATTGTCCGGCGCAGGCACGCGAGGCGTTGGAAGCCCATTGCCGCGGGACGCTCGTGGTGCGTCCCCCGGCCGTTGAACTCCCGCGCGCCGTGGTCAAACCCGTGGCTCCGCCAAAACCGCCTGAGCCCGAGGGCCCGTCGCTGTGGGATGAACACCTCCTGCCATTTTTCGCCGGCAACTGGCCGATGCTCACCGGCATCGCGATGGTCGTGGCCGGCAGCTCTTTGCTGGCCTATTACACATGGGACAAGCACTGGCTCGTGCGCTACACGGTTCTTCCTGTGCTGCTGGCCGGTTTCACCTCAGCACTGGCGCGCATCGGAACTTGGATCGAGAAGCGCGACGCGTTACTGAAGGGTACGGCGGACATGCTACGCGGCGCCTCGGTGGCGCTGCTGCCGGCGAACTTCATGGCCGTTGCTTTGCTCGCGCGCGACCCTCAAGTCACCCATAAAGAGATTCTGCTTCCGATTTTCACTCTCCTTTATATAGCGGCCGCCGGCCGCGGCCTGCGGCGTTGGTGCGCTGCCGTGCACGAGCCGTTGGGCGGGACGCTCGCCCTGACCTTGCTCGGGCTTAACGCCTTGGTCTTGCTTGGGCCGTTTCTTCTGACTTACGCGCCGCAGGGGCTGGTCTGGGTTTTGCTCGGCGCGGGCTTCCACGCTGGATTCCTGTTGATGGCCTGGACCATCGCGCGCTTTGTGAAGGACGAGCTGACGCCCAAGCTGAGTGAAGAGGGGCGGGTGCCTTGGTTCCTGGGCGTGACCTTGGCGACAACCTATATTCAGGTTTTTCTGTGGGTGCACGGCTACCTGCGGTATCTGCCTCCGGCGCATGCGTATTCGTGTCTCGTGGTCGTCGCGGGCGGTCTCGTCCTGTTCGCCGAGCAATGCGCTCGCGGCCGGGGCGAAGGTGCGAAGGTTTACGGCAAGGATTCGTTCATCGGCTACGCGCTGATTCTTTTGGGCTTGTTTATGGGCGCGTCCCACCCCGAGGTGCGCACGCTGTCGTTGGCGCTGGCCGGGGCGATCTGGATGGCTCAGGCCGTGTTTCGCCGCGAATTGCTTCACGCCTGGATCGCGTTTACTTTGATCGCGCTCAGCGGAGGCTCCGCGGGATTGTGGGAGGCTTTCCCGCGTCCGCGCTTGCCCATTTTGACCTTGGGTCTGGCCGCGGCGATGGGCGCGTTCGGGCGGATCGCCAAGCGTTGGTGGGATGAATTTGTGCAGGTCGGCGCGCGCATGCAAGCCGCCGTGCTGCATATCACGGCGGTGCTGGCCGTGCTTGTCCAGTGGCATTACCATTGGGCGCCGCTTGAAACCGCCGCAGTCCTGCTTGCCGCGGCCGCGCTGTTCGCGTGGCGCGCGCATCGCGATCAGAAGCTCGTCTATGTGCACACCGCGATGACGGTGCTGGCCGTGACCTTGCCTTACCTTGGCTTCGCCGATATTTCAGGGCGGACCCTGCAGGGAAATACCGTCGTGTTCGGGCTCTCCCTGTTGTCGATGTTCTGGCTGGCTTTACAGGCCGCGCGGCCGACGCCGATGATCCGCGGCGGACGCTCGACCGTGCTGCTGATTTACGGCGCGTTGGCGATGACGGCGATGTTCCTGCGCGTCGCCTTCGAGCAGGGCCGTCCCGACAGCGCGCTGGCGGGGCAGGCGGCGATGTCCTTGGCCGGACCCCTGCTGATGGCCGTGGCGCTCGTTTTCGCGGCGTACGACTCACGCTCGCTCCTTCCGATCGGCATGGCCTCGCTGATGGTCATTATTCTTTTGCCGCAACTCCGCCGGGAAATCACGGAGCACCTACCGTTCATCGAGTGGGGCTCGGGCCTGATGAGCGCGCTGGTCGCCGTCGCGCTGACATGGGGCTGCTTCATTTTGCGCGCCGCGCCCGGGCTCGCGGCGCTCTCGGAGGGGGACCTCTTCGGCGGTTACGCGCCTTTCCCACTCCAGCGCCGGGATTACCGCCTTTTCACCTGGCCCTTGCTGGCGTCGGGCCTCTTTCTTCTCGTTAAGGTGAACACCTGGAATTTCGCGGGGCATGTGGTCGACGGTGGCGTTCATGTGAAGACCTCTTTGGCGCTGATTGCGGCCGGCCTCGCGTGGACCCTGCGGGCGGTGTACTACCGCGATAAGCCCGGCGCGAAGACCTATGTGCACTTCGGCTGGCTGTCGGCGGTCGCGGGGCTCGCGTTCGGTTATTACGATCAGGCGGCCGCGCCCCGCTGGCACGACGCGACTTTGCTTTGCGTCGGGGCGCTGAACGCGCTGTATCTCGGCTATCGCTACGGCCTCGAGCCGTCCCATCCTTGGGCCGGGGAATTCCTGGCCGCCCCGATCCGCTTCGTCTTGCGCCTGGCCTCCGTGGGCGTCGCATTGGCCATTATGGGCGTGCTGTACACCGGCGGCGAAGTCGGGCCGATGCTTCCGCTTATCGCGTTCTCGGCCATTCAGCTCGCGTGGTTCGGTCTCACCGACGGCGACGCGACCTTCGGCACGCTCTTATTCTTCCAGACTCTGACGGCCCTTCTCGCCTGGACAGCGCCGGGATCGGCGTTCTTGTCCGAGCGCCTGACGGTCCCGCTGTCCGCCAAGCCGGTTTTGTTGTTTATGCTCGGCCTACAATTCGTTCAGCTTTTTCTTGAATTTCAAAACGAAGCGGAACTCCGTCTGCGCTCCCTCGTCTCGCCTCTGTTTTTCTGGTGCGCGCTGGCCGCGTTCTTCGGCGGCCTCTACGGTGTATGGGACGGCGTGGCCATTCGCGCGCTGACTTATCGCCAGGAAGCCCTTCTCCTTGCCGTCGTGCTGTCGGCCGCCCGCGCGCAAGGGTGCGGCCCGCTGGCGTTGCTCGCGCTTCTGCTCGGCGGCCTTGAATTCTACTTTCCCGACCTGGCGGCCCTCGGCGGCGGCGGCGCCCGTCTTGACTTCCTTATGTCCCCGTGGCGGTTGAGCGCCTACGCGCTCGTGATGGTCGTTCTGGGCGGGGCGGGCGCCGTGGTTCGCGAGCGTTACGCGCTTTTGATGGAAGGCCGCCTCGGCGACGCATTCTTTCGCCTTCCCGCCCGGCCGTGGGTCTTCGTCCCGGCGATGCTCTTCGCCGCGGCCGCCGTATTGTTCCACGGGACAGATCACGCGTTTCGCAGCGTCGCTCTTCAGCTGTTGACCCCGTATCTTGCCGCCGCGACCTTCGCCGTCGTCGGAGTTTCCTGGCGCCGCGTCGAGCCGTTCGCCGTCGCAAGCCTATTCTTGGGTCTGGGAAACATCCATATGGTCCGCTTCTATTTGGGTGAGACCTTGCGCGCGCGGGGATTGGGCGAGAACCATCTGTTTTGCCTCGGCGCGGTCGCGACATTCGGCCAGTTCCGGCTCGCGCGGCTGATGGCCCAGCGCGAAGAGGTCGTCGTATTCCTTAACCGCGCCACTTTGCTCGCGGCGGGATTCGTGCTGGCGCTGCTGACGAGCACCTACTTCATCCACCCCGACCTTGAAGCGATGAGCAACACTCGCTTTCTGCTCTCCGGCGCGATGGCCTGGCTGGCGGGGCGCTGCTTTCAGCGCGCGGCGCGAAATCCTGATCCCGGTGAGGCGCCGTACGCCGCATTATGGGAGGGCGTGTACCACTATGGTGTCACGACCGCGCTGTGGTGCTTCGCGCTTCTTATCCCGTGGTTCCGCAATCCCTACGCCGCCTTCCCTGCGCTCGGCCTTCCCGTGCTGTACTTCTACGCGCGCGCCGAGCTCGCCAACGGAGCGGGGGAAGCTTTCGTCGCGCGCTACCGGAACACGGCGGCGACGCTCTCCTTCTTTTTATTCGCGCTGTACGCCTTCCGCGGCGCGTTCCAAATGGTGCTGTTTCCCCAAGCCTCGCTCGGGGTCGAGCACTATCACTTCAATTCACCGTTCGTGATGATACTGGCCCTCGTCATGTTCCGCCTCCAAGGACTCGGCGGCACTCCGTGGCTCGGGTTTTACGGCGGCCTGGCGATGATGCTTGGCAGCTACTTCCTACTCACGCGCTTGCCGGGGCTGAGCCCGTTTGATTTCCCGATCCCGTCGACATGGTCCGCGTTCGGACTCGGTCATTTTTGGATGCTGTTCAGCGCGCACGGTTCGCCTCCGCGAACCTTTCTCCAAAATATCGGCAACCTCGACGACGCTCAATGGGAGTCGCATAGGGGCTCGTGGGGCGTCTTCCTGCTCGCCGTGACGCAGGCGAGCCTGGCGTGGGGCTTGACCGATCAGGCGGCGCACCCGTACCTGGTCGCGCCTTTGTTCCTGGGCGGCGCGAGCCTCCTGGCGCATCAGGCGTATATTCGGGGCTCCGTATCGCTGTATGTCTTCGCGGCGTTCGAGGGCTTGATCGCTTTGCATGCCGATTTTTTCGTGACGAGCTATCTCCCGAAGGATCAGGTGGTGTGGGCGCTGGTCATGCTTTGGGCGCTGCTTCTCTCGGCGTCCGAGGCCCGATCTGAAGGGGGCGTGCGTAAAGCCGTCGGCGCGATTTCTCTGGCCCTGGGCGTGCTCGTGATGGGCCATGTGATTTATCATCACCCCGACTCATCCGTTGGGCTATGGGCTTTCGGCGCGGCCGCGCTGCTGGCGGCCCTGACGCCGCGTCCGGCGCGCCAGGCGGCCTCGGATCTGGAATCCCTCGCAGGCGGCCTGCTGCTGGCCGCGCCGACCTGGCTCGTCTATTTCAGCCAGTCGCGCCAGCCTTCGCCCTGGCCCTGGCTCGCGACCACCACGGCCCTCCTTGCGACGGGACTGTTCGCGCGCTGGGTGCAGCATTCCTTCTACGCCTCTTACGCTGAACGAGAGCGCAATCCGCCGCGCCTGTTCGATCAGATGCTGACCTCGTTGGGAACGCAAGGCGCGGCCGTTAACTCCGTCACGCTTTACCTCGTGTTCGCCCTGACGGCCTGGGTTCAGTGCTCGCACTATGGCCGGCCGTTCGCGCTGCAGGACCTCGCCCTCATGCTGGTCCTCTACGGCGTTTCGGCCTACGCCTGGTTTGAGGAAGGCCGCCGGCGTCAGACCATGCTTCCGTATTTTATGCTTCAGTTCTGCGTGATCGGATTTTTCGCCGTGATCCGCCGACAGCTGATGCTGACGCTCGGCTGGTGGAACTACGAATACGATGTCTGGGCGAGTCTGCTCGTCTCTTTCTCCTTAGCGGGGGCGAAGCAAATCCTGCCTCTGGGTCCGCGCGAGGCGCGCATCCCATTGCTGGGAACCTTGCTCGCGATGCCCGTCGCCGTCATGACTTGGGTGCTGATCCATGGCCTCGGCACGGACACCGTGCTGCTCGTCGTGGGCCTGTACAGCCTCATGTTCGCCTTCATGGGCAAGGACGAACGCGAGTCCCCGTACCACATCGTCGCCATGGGCGGCTTCGTCTCGTTCGTGCTCATCGTATTCTGGTCGAAGCTCGAGCTGCGCGCGCTCTCGGCCTATATCATCCCCGTCGGCCTGGGCACGCTCACGCTGTTGCAGATGTTTCGCGACAAGGTCTCGCCCGTCGTGCGCAACGAGATTCGGGCGATCACCTTGCTCGCCATGCTTGGCAGCGCGGGTTATTACGCGCTCATGGACGACCGCTACCCGCTGTACTTCCACATGACCATGCTCGTCCTGGCCGTGCTCGCGATGGCGGTCGGATCGCTTTTTCGTACACGCGTGTATGTCCTTCTCGGCTTCGCGGGGCTGCTGACGGATCTTGCGGCCCTACTGTACAAGCTCCTCGTCCACATGGACCGTAGCTCGCGCATGACCGTAATCGGGACCCAGGTGCTCGTGTTTGGCACCGTGCTGATCGTCGGCGCGATCTATTACAAGACCAACCAGGAGAAGCTCAACGCGATGTTCGAGGGCTGGCGCGGACACCTCACGACCTGGGAGTAGCTACTCCTTGGCGGGAGCCGGCGGCACGCCATAAAGTCCCTTTTGCTTGGCGTGGTCGAAAGCGGCGTGCGGCATTAAGGTGTGCTGCCCGTTGCGCACCTGGGTCGAAGAGGCCTCAAAGCCCACATGCGCCAAGAAGCGCACCTCGAGGCTGGTGTCGACGGCTTCGGTGGGCGCTTCGCGGTTGATGAAGGCGACCTTCAGCTGGTGGAGTGCGGAGTTGTGGCCCATGTCCCGGCTATAGTTGGCTTCCAGCTTTGGGAGGGTGTCCGGGTTTCCTTTTTTATCGACGAGCCGGTAGTGGTCGTCTCCGACCATGTACCAGGCTTCGACGCCCTGGTTGGGGTTGAGGGCGAGAATGCGGAAGATGTTGGTCTCGCCGTCGAAGGTCGTGCCCACGGCGATGGGAGAGTACTCGAAGAAGGGCGCGAAGAGATTTAAGACTTCCCGGCCCATCGGGTGGCGCTGCTCGACGGGCGTCATGCTGGGCTTGCGGACATCGTCCCCGGCCAGGACGAAGATAACCTTATCGACATTCAGCTCGCCCACTGCGCGCAGGGCGATGAGGAGATGGCCCCACTGGAACGGATCGGCCGCCACGGGGTAAACGCCGATGCGGATGGGGCGATTGGAAAAGGCAACCGCGGGGTCGGACTCGGAGAGACGAATCTTCGCCGTAGGATCGATCAGGCCCTTATTTAAGCGGTCCTGGATTTTAACCAACGCCTTGTCGGCCTCGGTGGCCACGATTTCCAGCAGGTCGGCCTCAGGATTTGCGTAGTCGCGCGCGGCGTTGAGAAGCTGAGCGCGGACTTGAGCGCGGACCTTGGTGGTCGGCGAGCCCTCGGGCAGGAAGTATTTGGCGTTGAGCTTCCCGAAAAGATCCTCCAACCTCTCCGAAGCGGGAAGCAGCTCGTTGGCCGCGTCGGGAAGGGCGTGGGCCGGGACAACTGCGGGCGTGAGGACGATCTGCGGCGCGGGAACCGGGAGATTCGCAAGCGGGACGCTGGGTGCGGACAGCGAGTCGGTGAGACTGAAGGCGGGCGAGAGGGTCGCGGCCGCGCCGATGGCCGAGACGGATAGGACAGGGAGAGAGGGGAGGCTGGTCCGGGTCTGGGCGGCGGAGTGGAAGGGTGCGGCGAGAAGCAGAACGAGGAGGAGATTTAAGCGCTTCATGCCTATAGTATAAGCCCGGGCCTCGATCGCAGGCAATGATCTAGGTCATCAACCCTTTGGCCCGCGCTCATGCGGGTCCAAGGACCCTGGTCGTTCTTATCTCAGACCCGTCGAGCTTTTGTACTATCCCCCCATGAACGCCGTGCGAGATAAGCCAAAGCGCGTCCTCCTTCCGATCTTCCTGATCGTGGTGGTGGACATCCTCGGCATGACGATGATTCTGCCGCTGCTTCCCTTTTACGCGGAACGCTACGGCGCTTCCCCTCAGATGGTCGGCCTGCTCGTCGCGACCTACGCCCTGTGCCAGTTGTTCGCCGGCCCCATCCTCGGAAAGCTTTCCGACCGTTACGGTCGCAGGCCTCTGCTGATCGTGAGCCAGCTCGGGACCTTTGTCGGCTTCCTAATTCTCGGCTGGGCCCCTTCGCTCATCTGGATATTCCTCTCGCGCGTGATGGACGGTGCCACGGCGGGAAACCTCTCGCTCGCGCAGGCGTACATCTCGGATGTGACCGAGCCCGAGAACCGGGCCAAATCGTTCGGCGTGATCGGCATCGCCTTCGGCATAGGCTTCATGATCGGCCCCGCCCTCTCGGGCTTTTTGGCGCAATACGATTACTCCTATCCCGCTTGGGCCGCGGCGGCGCTGTCCATGACCAGCGTGCTCTGCACTTATTTCCTGCTGCCCGAGGCGCGCCCGCACGCGAACGAGGAATCGGGTCCCGGCGGCAAGCGTTTGGGCCTGCTCGACTGGGGCGCCTACGCCAAGTATTTCCGTAACGAGCAACTGGCGCCGATCCTAATGCAGTTCTTCTGCTTCTGCGCGATGTTCTCGATCTTCATGTCCGGCTTCGCGTTGTTCGCCGAGCGCCGCTTCTTCGTCGACGGCCATGCCTTCGGACCGAAGGAGGTCGGCTATCTCTACGCCTACTCGGGACTGCTCGGCGTCATCATTCAGGGCGGCCTGCTCGGACGCATGGTCAAGGCCCTCGGTGAGAGCGTTCTCGCGCGCGCGGGCTTCGTGTCCGCTGCGGCGGGCCTGGTCGCACTCGCCTTCGTCGGACCCGGGCCGATGCTCGTCGCGGTGTTCACGGCGGTCGCCTTCGGCACCGGAGTCCTGCGCCCCGCTCTGACGAGCCTTGTTACTCGCAGTGTCAGCCGCCGCGAGCAGGGCGTGGTCTTGGGGCTGACGCAATCGCTGAATTCGATCTCCTCGATTCTGTCGCCGCTGGTCGCTGGCTTACTCATTGGCCACGCGCGGCTGCAGGCCTGGGCGATGACGGCCGCGGCGGTCTCCGCGACGGGTTTCGTCATCGGGACCTTGAGCTCGCGGTCTCGCCCTGCTTAGACGACCGAGATTACTTCTTAAGCCCTGTCCACGGCGTCTCGGCGTGGCCCGTCTCTTTGTTGACAAGGCGCGCCGCGACGAAGATCCAAGTCGATAGGCGGTTGAGATAGATGAGAACTCCGTCGGGCACGGGCTCCGACTCCGACAGCAGCACGGCGGCGCGTTCGGCGCGGCGGCTCACGGCGCGGGCCAGATGCAGGGCCGCGCCGGCCCTGCCGCCTCCCGGAAGAATGAAGGTCTTCAGCGGCGCCAAATTTTTGTCCCAGGCGTCGATTTCCGTCTCGAGTCTTTTGGGGGCCTCGTTCGGCAGACCGGTGTCGAACGGGGGCGTGAGTTTGCCGAGCTTATCGGCGGGGGTCGCGAGTAGGGCGCCGACGATGAAGCATTCGGCCTGGACGCGCGCCACGCCCTGCTCGACGGACGCGAGCGCGGGATCCTCCCGGAAAAAAGAACGCGCGTGCCCAAGCGCGCTGTTGAGCTCATCGATCTCGCCGTAGGCCGTCACGCGCAGATGGCTTTTGGACACGCGCGCTCCGCCAAACAGGCCAGTATCGCCCTTGTCGCCCGTCCGCGTGTAAATCGCCACCTAGAACTGGGCGCCCAAGCCGAAGTCGAAGCCGGGGATGCCGTGGCGCAAGGTGTACGCTCCGCGCAGGCTGATCAAAGGGAGGGGGTGGAGGTCCACGCCGACTGAAAAGCGCGAACCACGCGCGGTGGCCTTCATGCCGGACACGCCCGGCGTCGTCGCGGCGCCGACCTTCACCTCGGTCACATCGTAGCCGGCGAGGAAGAACGGCTTGACGATGGGCAGGTTCCAGGTCGCAGTCGCGTTGAGGGCGCCGTGGGTCGCGCTGAAATACTTGTGGTTCACCTTGTCTGCGAAGGCCGAGATCGAGACATTGGGGAGGAAGGTGTCCACGAGGTCGGTGCGGTACACTCCATAGCGTAAGCCGCCGCCGAAGATCGTGGCGTCATAGGCTTTGACGCCGTGGACGATGAGGTCGATCTTGAAGGGCAGGCCGACGCCGGCTTCGATCATGGGAATGCCGAAGGCTTTGACGCCCGCGGCATTGAGAATGCGGTCGTCCCGGTCGGGACGCATCTGCACCGAGCCGACGACGCCGGCCCAGAAGCCGGGCATGCCGAGCGTCCGGCCGGTATGGGCCGAGGCCCCGCCGAGGACGCCGCCGAGGTCGAGAGCGAAGGGCTTGATGAGGTCGGGCTGGACCCGCGACTGGAAGTCGCTGAGCGGGTTGGCGCGCGCGGAAGAGGCGAAAAGAGCGAGGCCGGCGAGCAGGGCGAGGGTGGTTTTCATAGGGTCATTTTGCCAAATTCGCGGCGATTGCGGTACACTTCGTGGGTGACTCTCTCCCGTGAGGACCGGTGGCTGGCGGGCTGCCTCTTGGCCGCGCTCCTAATGACCGCCGCCCTTTTTTCCGTCAACGCGCTTCGCTTCCATTATACGGGGATCAGTTATTTTCCCCGCGAGGGCTGGTGGCTGGCGTTTGTGGCGCTCGATTTCACGATCTTCGGGCTTTTGGTTCGGGAAAAGTCGCCCTATGCTTCGTTCGTGGCCGTCAATCTCGCATTTTACGCGTTGACCGCCGCCGTCATGGGAGTGCTCACGACAGGCATCCAATACACTCCCTTTCCGCGAATAGACTCTGCCCTCGCCCGCTGGGATGCGCGGCTTGGCTGGGATACGGTTGCGGTTCTGCATTGGGTCGCGGAGCGCCCGTCGTGGCGAGCGTTTCTAAATCTCTGCTACAACTCGACCGAGCTTCAGCTCGTTCTGGCGCCTTTCGTCGCGGCATATGCTCATGACCGAAGAAGGTTGCGGGTCTTTCTGTACGCGATCGTCTATTCGTCAATTATCGGCAGCCTGATTTATTATTTTTTCCCAAGCTCCGGCCCCGCCGGTCTATTTGAAAGCCCCGACTTTTTGGCGGTTCAACGCTTGACCCATTTGAAGTATGAGCAGGTGCACAATTTCCAGCCGGTGACGACTTTGCTCGGCGGCTTAATCGCCTTCCCGTCTTTCCATGTCGCCTGGTCGGTCCTCGCCACCTACGCCGCGCTGCCTAAAAAAAATATATGTCTGTGCCTCGCCGTTTTAAACGCATTGGTGATCTCTTCAACCGTGATTCTCGGTTGGCATTATCTCGTCGATGTCCCCGCCGGTATTCTCTTGGCGTTGTCGTGCCTCTGGGCCGGCGAGGTCACCCACCGCCGTTTATCGAATGAATAGGACAATGAGGACGCGCGGCGCAGCCGCGCTCGCCGTCGCCATCGCCCTCATCTACGCGCCGGCGCTCCTGTCACCCGTTATCTACGACGACGCCGCACATGTCCGTGATAACCCCGCTTTTCGTATACCCTTCACCGACTTTTGGGCCGGTTTGATCTCCCGCGATTACTTTTCATTCATCGCCGAGCGAACCTATCAACCCGCCGTCACACTGTTCCATTACGTAACCCATTCCTATCCATTGCTTTATCGTTCCTTCGGTCTCAGCCTCCATTTCCTGAACGCCGTTCTCATCTACCAGCTCGCCCGACGATTAAACGCCGGCCGCAGGCCGGCGCTCCTCGCCGCAAGCCTCTTTGCCGTCTTTCCCGCTCACACAGAACTCCTCAACTTCTCCGCCTTTAAAGGTCATCTGTTCGCCGCGTCCTGCATTTTTGCCGTTGTGCTCTCTGTCGCGGAATTTTGCGCCGACAAGAAGAAAACTTCGTTGCCGTTTATTATCTTCTTTTCCCTGATTCTCGGCCTGCTCTCCAAAGAGTCCGCCCTCGCCGCCGTCCCCTTGTCGCTGCTCTATATTTTTCTCTTCGCACGCCCCTCAGCCCCGCGGCTCAAAGCCCTCGCCGCCGCCGTCACTTTTATCTGCGCCGTTTATCTCTACTTCCGTTTTTTCTACCTGACACCCCCGCCGCCCTTCCCGCGCCATTTCGAGTACTCCTCCCTCGAGTCCTTCGCTTTCTACGCGAGGACCCTAGCTGTGCCGTATCCGTTGTGCCTCGAGCGCACCCTGCCCTCCGGCCCGTCATGGCTTCTCTGGCTCGCCGCCTTCGCCGCCGCCGTATGGTTCCTGCGTAAGTCCAAAGAATGCCTGTTCGCCCTGGCCTGGATCACCATCTGCCTCCTTCCCGTCCTCCACCTCATTCCTTTTTCGAATGTCAGCCCCGTCGCCGACCGCTATCTCTATCTTCCCGCCGCGGGCCTGTGCCTTGTCCTCGCCTTGCGCTTCGGGCGCACGCCCCGCGGCGAATACGCGCTCGCGAGCCTCGTCGTGATCTGGGGCTTAATCGCAGCGTCCCGCAATTTCACCTACCGCTCCACGCGCGCCTTGTTCGAGCAGACCGCGTCCTGCGCGCCGCTCAACCCCCGGGCGCAGTTCCTGCTCGGAATGATCGCGTTTCAGGAGAAGGACTACCCCGCGTCGCGCGCGGCCTACAACCGCGTCCTCGCTCTAACCGACAGCCCCGGCGCCCGCGCCGCGCTCCTCGACATCGAGCGCCTTGATCCAGAGCCCCGCTGAGCTACTTCAGGTCCTGGCGCCCCGCCCAGTTGTAGATAAAGCTCCAATGCAGCGCCGCGCCGACGATGACGAGGAAGTGGAACAGCTCGTGGGCGCCGAGCCAACCGGTGAAGATCACCGGGCCGTCGAGCCAGTCAATGAGCGCTCCCGCGATGTACGCGATGCCGCCGAGAAATAACAAAGAAGATTCCTTCCAGCCGTAGCGCGCCGTGATATGGGCATAGGTGATGCCCCCGAGCGAGGAAACCCCGATGTAGGCGCCGACGATCGCCCAATACGGCAGGCTGGTGAAATAGACATCGATGAGTATGAGGCAGGTAATCGCCATCCCCCAGAACAGCGCGGTCAGGCCCCAGCGCAAATACCCTTTAAGGAGCAGGATATGAACGGGTGTGGCCGAACCCGCGATGACGATCCAGATGCCGGCGTAGTCGAGCCGTCGGAAAAAAACACGCGCGGGACCGGGCGGCAGGCCGTGATACACGCCGCTCATGGAGAACAGGAACAACAAGGAGGCGCTGAAGATCATCAGCGACGAGGTGCGTAGCGCGTTGCCCCGGCCTTTTTTGTAGAGAAAGCCGGCTCCGGTCAAAGCGCCCACCGCGGCGATGAGGTGGCTTAAACTCGAGACCGGATCATTGAGACCGATAAAGCTGTAGAGCTTCATGCCCGTTCTAAAAGCCCTCGTTTCTCGCTCTCGTGGCGTTTCTCGAGGCGAGCCCTGAGCTTGCCGCGCAAATCTTTCGAGCTGAACAACTTCGAGGCCGACACGAGAAGCTTGACGCCGCCCTCCACATCCGATAGCCGGACCTTTTCGGGCGCCACCGCGTCCGCGCCCCAGCCGTTATGGTAATTGACGAGAGGAACGGCGACGCCGCCGGCCTCAAAGCCGAAGGCGTGGTAGGCGGTCGCCTCGCAAGCGCCGCCCGTGAGGCGGAGCCTTTGGACTTTTGTGCCGCGCTTGCGCAGGGCCTCGCCCGCGTCATCGAGCAAGGCGGTTAAATTACCATCGAAAAGGGTCACCCTGTCGCCAAGGCGAATCGTCGGGCCCGAGCCGGGCTGGGAGCCCGGCAGCTCGCGCGAGGATTCGATTGAGAGATAGGAATCGCTGGCCGACAGGACGCCGGAGCGGATCATGTCGAGCGCGCCCACGAACCCGACCTCCTCGGCGCGATTGAGGAGGACGGTCAGGTTGACCTTGGCGCGCGCGTTCGACAGGCGGCGCATCGCTTCCAGGCTGATCGCGCAGCCGAGCAAGTCGTCGACTGAGCGTGACAAGAGCCAGCCGTCCTTGGTTTCGCACGCGGGCAAAGCCAATACCGCGAAATCGAGCTTGGCTCCGGGCTTGGGCGCCTCGGTCCACTTGATCGTCCACAGGCCGCCGTCTTTCTTCGGGCGAGGCCCGATGAGCCCGCGCGCGAGAGGCCGATTGTCTTTGGGGATCTTGGGGAAGGCTTCAATGGCCGCTCCGGCAAGAAGGTGGGGCGGCAGGCCGCCGCGCAGCCGCGCCGTGGCTCCGGCTGTCGTGATCTTGA
Source organism: Elusimicrobiota bacterium (assembly GCA_043745445.1). Lineage (GTDB taxonomy): Bacteria > Elusimicrobiota > Elusimicrobia > UBA1565 > UBA9628 > GWA2-66-18. The sequence goes on along the minus strand of JAYTSX010000032.1, from coordinate 5,234 downwards.
GCAGGTCGAACGCGGGATGGTCGAGGTGGGCCGCCAGGCATAACGCCGGACCCGCGCCCGCGCCTCGGTATGAAACGATGAAGCCGCCGCGATTGCGGCGGACCTTGACGCGCGCGCCGAGGTTCTCACGAATCCATTCCAGGGCTTTCTTCGAGACCGCGGCTTCGCGAAAGGGGGCGGTCGGAACGGAGGTCAGGTGCCGAAAGAGGGGGAGAGCGCCGGGTTTTGTTTTCACGCGTCTATTTTACAGATTGCCGGGGCTGGCGGGGGCTTCCGGCTTTTGTTCCTTGTCCGCATCGAAGTCGCGTTCGAGAATTGCCTTTTCGGTGCCCTTGTCGATGTTGAGGTCGAGCCCCGCGGCTTTCGCCGCGCGGCCGGCTCCCTGAAGTTTTTTCATCGTCTCCGGCGTGAGCTTGCCGCCGTCCCGAACGACCGCGTCAAGCAGCGCCTGCATCTCCGGGGTGACATAGCCCTGCTTTTTGGTGAGGGTGTCCGTGATGTCTCGGCCCATCGGCGCGGTGATTCCTGCCTTGCCGTCTCCCGCCGCCGCGTGCAGGCGCGTTTGCAAACCCTCGATCTTGGCGCCGTCTGTCACGCCGCCAAGCCCGCTGCCGTTCTTGGTGGCGCCCTCGATGACCGTGCCGCTTTTCTCGAGAAATTCCCTGACCTCGGCCCGCTGACGGTCGTCTATTGTTTCGAGCTTTTGGTAAGCAAGAGGATTTCCCTTTGCCTCGGCGTCGTTGATAAGCTTCTGGCGCGTTTTTTCTTGGCAGTCTCGCACCGCGTCGAGATCGGCCTTAAAGCGTACCGATGTTGAGGAAACGTGGATGCAGTCCGGAAGCGTCTCGGCGGCGGCGGGGACCGCCAAAGCCGCTAGGAGGAGGAGTGGGGCGAGCATGATGACATGATTATGCCCCGGCTTTCCCCGTCCGTCAATAGGGCGCGCTCGCCGTTCTAGATCGAAAAGCTCGTCGGGCCGGACTTGTCTTTCTTCGGGATCGGCGCCCACTCCGGTCGCGGGGGCACAGGAGGCTTCGCCTCGCCGAGCGTCACGGGGAGGTCGAGGATCTTGCCGTCACGCGAGACGGTCAAGGTGATCTTTTCGCCCGGGGAATGGTATTTCACATGGACCAGGAAGGCTCTCATCGCGTCCTCGGGCTCCATCGCGCCGAGGTCGGTGGCGTCCACCTTTAGGAACTGGTCGCCAGGCAGGATCTTCGCGGCCTCGGCGGGGCCGCCGGGGCTCGCCTTGCCGGCCGTCAGCTTGTTCGTGGTCGACGAAGCGGACACCTCGAGCTGCATCGCGGACGGCTTCAGGTCGCCGGTGCGCTTGTACTGCTGCAGAGCCAAGGTGATGTAGCCGGCGGGAAGCGAGAAGCTGATGCCCTCGAAGCCGCCGGACTCGGTGGCGATCGACGAGTTGATGCCGATGACGCTGCCCCACATGTTGAACAGCGGTCCGCCGGAGTTGCCATGGTTGACGGCGACATCGCTCTGGGTCTGATCGAGGACGAACTCGGCGCTCAGATGATCGCGGCCCAAAGCGCTGACGATGCCCTTCGACACGGAGAAGTTCATGCCGAGCGGATTGCCGATCGCGACGACGGTCTCGCCCTTGTCGAGCTTGGTCCAGACCGGCAGCGGACGGCGGTCGAGGCTCTTGTCGGCGAGCTCGACGAAAGCGATGTCCTTGGCCATGCGGCTGTTGCCAAACGCCAGAACCTTGCCCTTGGTCATCTTGGGGCGGTTGTCGTTCCCCGCATAAAGGCCGACCTGGATCTCGGCGCCGATCGGCAGCATCTCGACGCAGTGCGCGTTGGTCGCGATGACGCTGGGCCGGCCGAGCTCCTTGGCGGTGTCGACGAAGAAGCCGGTGCAGGAGGCCATGCCGGGCTTGCCGCCGGGAATCGCGGCGTTGGGGACGGTCATAACGAGGAGAACGACCGACGGTTGGACCTTGTTGATGAGGTCGATCAGCGGTTTCTGAGCGAGCAGCAAGGGGTCGTTGGGCCCCGACTCTTGGGTCATCGGCCGGAATTCGTTCTTGAGGCTTCTCGACTTGCCGATGATGGCGTCCCCGATGCTGCCAAGGGAGACCGCGAAATCGGAGTCGGTGGAGGCCGCGGAGGCCGGGACGGCTAAAGTCAGCGCGAGGGCGAGCGGGAGAAGTTTCATGGTCAGGCTCCTTTCGGCTTGCGCTCAGCCCAGTGCTTGAGCATCGTGTCGTATTGCGCCTGGATCTTGGGGTCGGCGGGATCGAGCTTGTCGGGCGTCGCCGAGACGACCTTGCCGTCCGGCGACTTGACGATCACGACATGGACGGCGTTGCCGACTTGGCCGTAAACATCGACCTTGAAGGCCCATGAGTCCCCGGTCATGTTGCCGGTCTTCGTGTCGAGCTTAAAATCCTGGATGACGAGCATGACGGCGCCCGGCTCGAACTTCTCGTCGTCGTTGAGTTGGCCCAGAACGGAGATGGCCTGCAGCGTATGATCGGCCTTTTCGTCGCCGGAGGAGTCCTCGATGACGAACATGTCCGGCATCTGGCCGGCCTCGGGTTTATACTCGCCGTCTTTCTTCACCGTCTCGAGCACCTTCTGCCAGACGGCGTCGGGCGCGCTCGGTGGCTTGACCGTGGGCGCGGCGGGCTTCTGGGGCTTGGCCTTCAGCTGGGCCAGGGTCGCGAGGCCGGAGGGAGTTTCGCCGAGCGCGGAAGCGAAGGCGGCATCGCTCTGGGCTGAGGCGTGAATCGAGAGGGAGGCGATCAAGGCGGCGGCGAGTCCGGCGCGGCGAAGCGATAAGGTGATCATGCCCCAATAATAGGCTGTTCCTGAGGCGGTAATCAGTACCGAAAGTCCTAGAAGGGGCCTAGCGTAGGACCCATTCTCATTTCGGGCTAAAGACCCAGCCGTTTTAGGAGAGGTGCTTGGCCAAAAACGCCTCGGCCTTGGCGTAGAAATCGAGGCGATTACCGGGCTTGGCGAAGCCGTGGCCTTCGTCGGGATATAGTAAATATTCGACGGGCTTTCCCTTGGCGCGCAATGCGTCCACGATCTGTTCTGACTCCGCCTGCTTCACGCGCGGATCGTGGGCGCCTTGGGCGATGAGGAGGGGAATATTGATCTTGTCGATATGAAACAAAGGCGAACGCGACTTGAGGAATTCTTCCTCGGTGTCGACAGCGCCGACGCGCAGATCGAATATGCGCTTCATCGGCTCCCAATACGGAGGGATCGATTTGATCAGAGTGATCAGGTTCGAAGGCCCGACGACGTCGATCGCGCAGCGATACACGCCGGGCGTGAACGCGGCGCCCGCGAGCGCGGCGTAACCGCCATACGAACCGCCGTAAATGGCGACCCGCGCCGGATCGGCGATGCCCTGCTCAATGGCCCATGTCACGCCGTCGGTGAGATCGTCCTGCATCTTCGCGCCCCACTCGCGGTCGCCCGCGTGCAGGTGCGCCTTCCCGAAGCCGGAAGAGCCGCGGTAATTGAGCTGGAGGCAGGCGTAGCCGAGGCTCGCGAGCCACTGCGCCTCGGGGTTAAAGCCCCAGTGATCCCGCACCCAGGGCCCGCCGTGAACGCACAGCACGAGCGGCAGGTTCTTCGCGTCCGCGCCGGCGGGCGTCGTCAGGTAGCCGCGCACCTTCCGGCCGTCGCGGGCGGCGTAAGAGATCGGGGCCATCGGCGCGAGCTTGTACGGCGCGAGGCGGGGGCGCGTCGTGAACAGCGGCGTCGCCACGCGCCCGACGCGGTTCCAGCGCAGGAAGACGGGTGAGGCGTCCGGCTTGTTGACGAGCAGGTACCAGACTGTGTCGGCGTCGTTGCGTGAGACGATCGTGGCGTCGCCCTGCAGCGCGGCCATCGCGGAAAAATCGAACTTCAGCGACTGATCGACCACGCGCCAATGGACGCGGTCGACTTCGAAGGAGGCCGCCTCGGCATGGTAGCGGCGCGGGTGGATGAGGACCGTGCCGAGGTCGGATTCCGGGTGCTCGGCGAGAACCTTGCCCGGGCCGCCGGCCAGCGGGACCTCGAACAGCGCGGTCGTGTCGCGTTCCACCGAGGACTCGATGTAAACGCTCGCGCCGCCCGGCGCGAAGCCGTGCGCGCCGAGTTGGTCGTCGGGGCCGCAGGACAGGAAGTCGCGCCAGCCTTCGTCGTCCTTGACGCGCAGAATCGTGCCGCCGTCGGGCGCCATCGCCTTGTGAAGGCCGATCCTGAAATCCTGGTTTGGCATCCAGCCGATCGCGTCGCCGGGGTTCGTCGCCTCGAGCACGCGCTCCCCGGTCTTAAGATTCAGGCGCCACACATCGTGCAGCTTCGGGTCGCGATCGTTGAGCGCAATGAGGATCTCATTGGGAAAGTGCGGGTCGGTCGCGACGATCTGGGCCTGCACGCCCGGGTACGGCGTCAGGTCGCGCGTGTCCCCCGACTCGAGGTCGGTTTGATAGAGATGCCAGTTCTCATCGCCGTCTCGATCCTGAATGTAGAGGAGAGACTTTTCATCCTCGGCCCACAGAAACACGCGGATGCCGCGGCCGCGGTCCTTGGTCAGCGGGCGCGCGTCCTGACCCTCGGGGCCGACCCAAATATTAAGAACACCCTCGTCCGGCGCCAGGTAGGCCCATAGATTCCCGTTCGGGGAGATCTTCGGGGAGGCCTTCTCCGGGTTGCCGAAGAGCAGCTCGCGCGGGACTCGTTCACTCATAGTGGGTTCCGAGTTTTTTCTGGAGAGCGAGCAAATCGAGCTCGATGATCGAGGTGAAGCCGGATTTCTCCGGCACGGGCGAAGGCACGGGCTTAGCTTCCGGTGAGTTCAGGAGAGTGCCGATCAGCGTCTTGCGTAGGGGGATGTCGTCGCCGAGTTCGAGGCTCCACAGCCAGGCTTCGAGCGAAACCTTAGCGTCCGCCTCGGCTTCCGCCCTGCTCTTAAGGGAAGCGCCGTAAACCCTCAGCAGGCGCCCGTCCCGGCGCACCCGGCTTTCCTTGGGGATGGGCCAGGGATTGGGCGGGGGGGCGAAGGCCCGGTCGAGCGAGGCGCACGAGGCCGTCAGGATGGCCAGCCCCACGACGAGGAGTAGTTGCCTCAACATGGCCGGAATTGGTAAGATGGGGCTCCTTCCGTCCTCGGGGTTCTGGTGGCGCGTTCGTCTAGCGGCCTAGGACGTCGCCCTCTCAAGGCGAAGATCACGGGTTCAAATCCCGTACGCGCCACCAGAACCCTGAGGA
>JAYTSX010000031.1:0-2643 GCA_043745445.1 Elusimicrobiota bacterium | reverse complement strand
TTAAATTTGAGTTCACCACGCCGGCGATAACGATGTACGAGCTCGGCACCGTATGCGCCTTCAGGAACAAGGCCTGGTCATAAGCGATGTTGTTCTCGATGCGGCTTTGGGGCCAGAGTCCGGCGTGAACGTTCCAGGCTCCTAAGGCCAGTACGAACGCAGCGAGTGCGCATAGAATCCGCGTTGGTCAAAGTGACATAGCGGTCATCGTCGCCACGGTAGCCCTTATGGAGCGTCACCGGTATATTGACCAGCCCGAAGCTGATAGCCCCCGGTCCAGGCGAGCCCCGAGCCGCCCTCGAACCTTCAGCTCCATGCACGCGTCCGCGACGATGCCCTTCTTTTCCGAAGTCGACTCGGTGTCTTCGAACGCGTCGAAGAGCTTCTTGACCGTTTCGTGATCCTTCTTCAGAAGGCTCATGGCCTCCTTCGAGCTCTTCGTCTTAAATTTCAACATGTGAACCTCCTTGCGTTCGTCTTAGGATACCCGCGGATGTGCCCGGGGCCAATGGAGAGATGGGAAAGGTATTGTGACGCGGCTGCCGCGGTCGGCTTCGACTATGCGGCGCGGGAAAGCACGTCCAACAGCGCGCGCGCCAGGCGGCGACGCTCCACCATGTCATTCCAACGCAATTCGGCCACGCGATGGCCGTCGTCGTCATCGTAGGCGTGATGCACCCGCGCGCGAATCAGCAACCGCTCGCTCCCGAGTTCGAACTGGATCAGCACCGATTCGCCTTTGGCGAGATGGGCGGCGGTGGACAGTTCGCCGCCCCCCGCCGTGATCTTGAGCAAACGGCCCCAGGAGTCCTGGCGCGCCGCGGTACCCGGGAAGCGCAGGAGCACGGGCACAAGAAAGGGTGCCCGTGTCACCGCGGCTCCTCTTTATGCCGGACCAGACGCGCCGGGCTTGCCCCATCTTTTGCCTCGCCGACGGTCCAGAACCGGGAGCCGTCCCACGCGGCGCCGACGGGGATGTAGGCGCCTTCGGCGTACTCGGGCAGAGGAATCGCTTCGATGAAATCTTCGGGATGCGCCAGGCCGTGGCGCAGCAGACGCCGGTCGGCGGCGTCGAGCGACCACAGCGTCTTGCCATCGAACAGCAGGCCGGCCGGCTTCACGCCGTGCCATTGGTAGGTCGCGATCACGCTCAGCTCGCGGTCCACGAGGTGCTTGCGCAGGACCTTGGCGCGCGCGTCAAGCGACCATAGGTAGAGGCCGTCGAAGGCGAGGCCCGCCGAATTCGGCGCGGCCTTCGGATACCGCATCAGCGGCGTCATCTTGTCGTCGCGCATGCGGCGAATCACGGTGCCGTCGGCCGAGACCGTCCACATCGCCTCGGTGGTGAACGCTGCGGCCACCGGCGTCTCCGCGGTCAGGTGGCGGACAATCTGCACGGTCGTGTCGTTGGGCGAAAGAGCGTAGAAGGATTGGGTAAACCACTCGACAAGCCACAACGATTTTCCGTCAAAGGCGAGGCCTGCCGGATGGCGCACCGGAAGCTCCCAGCGGTCCGTGCGCGCGGCGGCGGCGGTACGGTTGTTCTCGACGCGCTTTAGCGAAGCGACGCCAAGGCCCGCGGCGAGGAAAAGAGCGACGGACAACGCGTACCAGATTGGCGAGCGGCTCATTGGCGCGGCGCCGGCAAGCGTCATCACCGTGCCTTGAAAGCGCAGACCCTTGGAGACTGATGCCTTGAGGTCCTCGGGCGTCCACGGCGGGGCCACGACCTCGGATGCGCCCACGCGCATGAGCGCCACGGCGCGGCTCGCGTCGCGCACTTTCATCGCGACCACGACGGGTAGAAGCGGGAACGCGCGGATCAGCTCTCGCGTCAGGCTCTCGGCGTCGGCGCCGCCGCCGTCCACAAGCAGAAAAGCGCGCGTCTTGCGCTCGCGCGCGAACTCGATCGCTTCTTCGAGGCGCCCGGCCCCTTCGGCGCTGTGTCCGAGCTCACCGAGCATCAGACCAAGCAGCTCCCGGTCGGCGGCGTCCTTCGCCAGCAATCCGATGGCGGCCATATTAGGGATTGGGCGCCGGTATGACAAGCGAGGCGCCCTCGGCGGGCAGGCCTCGCTCGACTTTTTCCCGGTTCGCGTCGTAGATTTTTTCCCACTGGTTCGGATCGCCGTAATACTGCTTAGCCATCGTGCGCAGGGTGTCGCCGGCCTTGACCACATGGCGCTTGGGCCACGCAGGCGGCGCTTTCTTTACGCGGACCTTGGCCGGCTCGACCGGCTTGGGGCGGCCCACGAGGCCTGCGGCCTTCTCGGCGGCGCGGTACTCGAGCTCATCGTTGCGCTTGAGCAGGGCGCGATACTCATCCTGCGCCTCGGCCACGCGCTTTTCCAAGACGCGGAGCTGAGATTCGGCGGTCGTCTTATTGCTCTCGGCCGTGCCCGCCTGCTGGGACATCGTCTTCTGCTTCTGTTCGAGGTTTGAGAGATCGACGCGCACGCGCTCGGCCCGCGAGGCGGCCTCACCGATGAACTGCCCGGTGAAGGACGGCGCGCCAAAGCGGTAGCTGAAGCTGGCCTGATAGCCGCCGCCTGAGCGGTTGAGGCCGGCGGTGGGCAAGGACATCGCGATATCAAGAATCATCGGTGAAAAATTAAGGCCGAGGCCGAAGGCCATCGTGCCCAC
>JAYTSX010000030.1:0-9776 GCA_043745445.1 Elusimicrobiota bacterium | reverse complement strand
CGATTAACCGCGCTTCAAGCTGGGTCTGATCGCCAAGGGTCACGAGAAAAGCGTTGCCGCCCTGCACGACATGAAAATTGGTGACGATGTGGCCCGCTCGATCCCAAACGAAGCCCGAGCCCGTCCCCTGCGGGATCGCCTGCTCGTCCATGTAGGGGCTTTGAGTGATCGCGACGTTCGTGACGTACACGACTGATGCCGAGGCTCCCTTGAACACGCCGATGGTGTTCTCCTCGTCCGGCAGCAGCGCATGAATCGGCCGAACGACGGCCAGCGCTCCGACGGCTAAGACGAGGGCGGTGAATAGTCGTCGGATCGACATGGTTGGATTTTATACAATTTTGGCCCGTGAGCATTTCCGCATCCCGCTTTCAGCCCGAGCTCTCCGACCAGGACAAGCGCCCCACGCGCTGCCCTGCCTGCGGCTTCGATGGCCCGGAAGCCTCCGCTCCCACGAATGACGAAAATTTTGAGCTCCTCACCTGTCCGGACTGCGGTCTGGGCCGGACCTGGCCCCCAGTTTCCAGCGAGGACATCGGCGCGTGGTATCCTGAGCAATATTACGGGAAGGAAAATGTCCGCTTTAACCCGCTCTTCGAGCGCATGGTCCGCTGGTTCCGCAAGCGCCGCGCCGCCGTTCTGTACAGCCGCGTCCCGCGCGGGCCGGTCCTCGACGTCGGCTGCGGTCGCGGCATAATGCTATCCCACATGCGCGCGCTCGGCTACGAGGCCCACGGCCTCGAGCTCAGCGAATCCGCAGCCCACCACGCCCGGCACGTTCTCAAGCTCGAAGTCGTCACCGGCGATTTCATCACCTCCCCCCACGAGAGAAGCCGCTACAATGCGGCGATCTTCTGCCACACACTCGAGCATTTCTCCAACCCCGTCGCCGCGATCGCGCGCGCCTACGAGATCCTCAAGCCCGGCGGCGTCCTCTGGATCGCCGTTCCCAACTACGGCGGCTGGCAGGCCCGCCTCTTCGGCCGCCACTGGTTCCATGCGGATGTTCCGCGCCACTACTTCCACTTTACGGTTAAGTCCCTCGACGCGATTCTCCAGCGGCATCGCTTCCGGGTCGTCCAGCTCGACCACTTCAGCTTCGAACAGAATCCCTACGGCCTGCTTCAGTCTCTCTTCAATGCGGCCGGCTTCCGCTTCAACCTCCTCTATTCTCTTCTCAAGAACTCAACGGCGCGCACCGACACGGCTACGCGCTATCCGTTCCAAACCGCAGCCCACGCGCTCCTAGTCCCGCTCTTTATTCCCTTCGTCGCCGTCGCGACCGTTCTCGAAACCGTCTTCAAGTCGGGCGGAACCTTCGAGCTGTACGCCTTCAAGGAATAATGGAGGCCGTTCTCAAGAGGCGCGCCCTCTGCCTCGCCATCGTCGCCCTTCTCTCCCTCCTCGTCCACGCCAAAGGCCTCACCGCCCCGCTCCTCGACTATCACTTTCATCGCCAGGTTCAAACCGCCTCGATCGCGCGCGGCTACTGGCGCGACGCACGCCCGATCCAGAGGCCGAGCATCGACTGGGCCGGCCCCTCCGGCCCTCTCGCCGCAACGGAGCTCCCGGTTCACATGTGACTGTACGGCAAGCTTTGGCCGGTCGGCGGGCTCGGCGAGAAATGGGGTAGGATCATCTCCGTCGCGGCCTCTCTTTTCACAGCGCTCCTTCTCTTCGTTTTTTTTGAGAATGAATTCGGCCGCGAGGCCGCCTTATGGGGCGCGGGCCTCTTCTCGCTGCTGCCAATCGAGGCTTACTGCGGGCGCACGGTTCAACCCGAGGCCACGGCGCTTTTCGCGCTGATCGGCGCGCTCGTTTTCTGGGGCCGTTCGCTTGAATCCGGTCGTCCGTGGGGGGCATGGGCCGGCGCGGTCTTCTGCGCTTTCATCGCGGCGGGCCTCAAACTGCCCTATGCCCACCTTCTCATACCCCTTGCTGGCCTGTCCTGGCGCAAACTGGGGCCACGGACCCTGACTGACTGGCGCATGTACGCCGCAGGCCTCCTCTCGATGGGCGGAGTGCTCGCCTGGTATCTGCATACGCGCAACGCCGTCTTCGTTGTGCCGACGCATGCCGACCAATACACCCGCCTGCTCGACTACCCACGCTTGCTCTATTTCATGCAGTTCCAGCTCCTTTCGCGCATTCCCGAACTGGTCATGACCTACGGCGGCCTCGTGTTCTTCACCGTCGGCTCGCACATGATTCTATGGAAGAAGCGCGACGTCTTCTGGCTCGCTTGGTTCTTCGGCGTGGCCGCCCACCTTTGCGCGATGTCCGGCTACGCGCACTACCACGAGTACACGGCGCTTCCGTTGGCGCCCGTCGCGGCCGGCTTGATGGGCGTCGGCGTCGTGCGCTTGCGCGCGATGACCGCCGCTGCGCCAAGGAAGAGACGCTCCCTGGCATTAGCAGGCCTGGCTCTCCTGATCATCGCCATCCCCGCGCACACGGCCCTGCGTATTGGTCATTGGTATAAGCAGGGCTACGATTTCCTCGCCAACGCCGGCAAGGCCGCCGCGACCGTCAGCGCCCCGGATGACCTGTTCTTCACAAACTGTCAGTCCGGTCCCGCGCTTCTATACTATCTTGACCGGCGCGGCTGGAACTTCGAACTGGACCTGGACCCATCGATCGGCGACGCGGCCATCGATGCCGCCCAAGCGAAAGGAGCGCGCTTCATCGCGTCAGAAAAAAGAGGGCTGTTCTCCGAGCCCGATGGCTTGATGTGGAAGCGTTTTCACGCCCACGGCGCTCCGGTGTGGGATGACGGCAAGCTCGTGATCTTCCCCTTCGCGCGAACTAAGGGATCGTCAGGCGTCCGTTAGCGATCGTCAGCCCGGGCAGCTCGATGGCGAACGGCGTTTCAGGATTTGGATACAGCGGAATCGTCAGCTCTTTGATTTCCTTAAACATCGAGAGCGGAACGGTTAGGCCCGCGAGGCGTACCGACATGATGTCGATTTTCAGCCGTCGTGGCGCGTCCAGGAGTTGAAGACCGGCTTCGGCCTCAACCTGCTTGCCGTTGAACGAACCGGCGATACGCACGGTCTTGTCGAGGGACACCTCCGCGACGGAAAGCCCCTTCACGCGGGCGGACAGAAACGCTTTCAGCTCCTCGGCACCCACCTCGAACGATTTGATCTGTAGGCGCTCCAGGCGCAGCAGCCGGATGTCGACCCAATCGTCCGGGCGCGCGCTCTTCATGACCGGAATGAAGCCCATGCCGACCAAGTCGAGTTTCGCGTCGCGAATGATGAGCCCGCGAACATTGATCTGGCCGACGCTGAGGCTCATCGTCTTGTACACCGACTTCACCGGATCCCAAGGTCCGAAATTCATCGTGAGACCCGAAATGTCCACATTGCCCGCCGAGAAAAATTGATAGAAAAGAGTCGAGCTCTCATACGGCTTTTTGCGGAGCCGGCGCTGACGATACAGGATGGCGCTGTTTGAATCCGGGAGCGGCCAGCGCGCGATCTCCTCATACGCTTTGGAGAACCAGCCGTTGGGTTCGCGGATTTCCGCCGCGGCCTCGGGCAAGCCCGAAATGACGCCGACTGGACCGACGACCGGGTCCTTAAGAAGAACGAAATCAGAAAGCTCGCAGAGCCGGTGGTTGACGCCGCGCATGCGCGCGTGCTCCAGGCCCAAGCGACGCTGCATCCAATGGAAGGTCGGCGCGTTAAAAAAAGCGTCGTTGGCGACGAGGGTCACATTAGAGATGGGGGTCGCGGGGTCACGCTCGGCTTCGATCTTGCGGAGAATTTCCTCCGTCTTCCAATCCGCCTTCATCGGCGGACGATTCTCAAAAAATTGGAACGAATAATAAGGCAGGTTCAGGTTGACGGGGCCGACCCATCCTCCAAAAAAATTAAACATGCCAAACAGCTGGAGCGCCGCCGTCCCCCATGTCAGTGACTTTGGCCATGTCGAGCAAAACGCGATACCGAGCGGGACGAGCCCGGGCATAAGAAATCGCAACTGGCGATTGGGCACGATCGTCCAGAAGATATAGCTCGTCGCAAACCAGGCGAGAAGAATCCACCCCTGCTCCCGGCTGCGCTTATACTGAGGAGCGAGTAGGCCGATCGTCCCCAAGACCCAAACGATGGGACCGATCGAGTTCGAACCCTGTTTGAAGTAGATCAGCCAGGCGCCGGGAGTCCAAACTGAAACCGCCATATCAGCACTCGCCTGCACGAGACGCGAAGGAAGGAGCGCGAGATGGGCCGCGTACCACGGCACGCTGAGACCCGCCGAGAGAGCCGCGGCCGCAATCATGATTAAAGCCGTGCGCTTATCGCGTAATGCTCGCAGCGCGATGAAATAAGCCGGGAGCATGTAGCTGAAAAAGGACCATTTATGGAGCATGCCCAGAGCGTGCAACACCCCGAACGCAAGCGCGGGCAGCCAATAAGTGAACTCGTCGGAGGCAAGCAGAGCCCAATAGGCGGCGGCGGCGAGCGCGACCACCGGAAGGTCCACGAGTTGGGTCGTCAGCAGATCCTGGATCGCGGGCGAAGCGACGAAGAGGATGACGGCCCCGAGCGCGGTCTCATCGGGACGGAAGCGCCAAGCGATGCCGAAAATCGACACTGCGAGAAGCGCCAGGTAAAACCAGTTGATCCAGAGCGCCGCGTGAGCTGGATCCGCGGACCCGTAAGCGCGCGTGAGAAGAAGATGGTAGGCGGGAGGGAAAGGCGGCATACCCGGCTTCGGCGCGAGATACCATGCGTCGGAGAGCCTCCCATCCTTAAGGGCCTCCCGATAGTCGAGCGCAATTTCCATGTGAATCGACTGATCCCAGGAAGGCGGCCGCGTGTCCGTGTGATTAAAGGAGCGCAGAAGAAGCGCCTCGCAGGCCAGGAAGAACACCAGCCCCAGCACGCTCAAAACAAATGTCTTTCGATTGACCGCCTGGGAAGGCGCGACGTAGATGTTCGAATCCATAATAGGCGGGGTCCATCATAATAAATAACACCCCAGACGGTGTCGGGACTCCCGGCAGGCCTGACACCTTGACGGCCTATTTATGTAGAATTGCGCCTCATGAGAGCGGTGATCCTTATCGGAGGCATGGGTACCAGGCTGCGCCCCTTTACCTTGGCGACCCCCAAGCCTCTTTTGCCCGTCATGAACCGACCTTTCCTTGAATACCAGTTCCAGGTCCTCAGCCGTCACGGAATCCGGGAAGTCGTGCTTTGCACTTCCTATCGCGCGGAAACCTTTCGACGCGCGTTTGGCACGGGCAAGCGCCTCGGCCTTAAAATCTCATATGTGCGTGAGCGCCTTCCCCTCGGTACGGGCGGCGCTCTTAAAAATGCCGAACCCTTCTTGAAAGGAACAACGCTCGCACTCAACGGCGATGTGCTCAACGCCTTCGACCTCAGCGCGTTTCTAAAATTTCATCGCGCTCGCCGCGCCGAAATTTCAATCGCCCTGACCCGGGTAAAGGATCCGACGCGGTATGGCCTCGTGCTCACCGATGACAAAGGAATGGTGCGCCGCTTCCTCGAGAAGCCGTCCTGGGACGAGGTGGTGACCAACTCGGTCAACGCCGGCGCTTATCTGTTCGAACCGTCGGTATTCGCCCATCTTCCACACGGAAAGCCGTATTCGCTCGAGCGCGGCCTTTTCCCGGAGCGCCTGGCGTCCGGGGCGCGCATCGCCGGCTACGTCGCGCCCGGCTACTGGATTGACATTGGGTCGGTCGAGGCGTACCTGCAGGTGCATCTGGACCTGCTTCAGGGCCGAACCCCGTTCAAGCCCGGTCCCCGCGCCCGCCCCTTCAAGAACGCCGACGGCGCGCGCGTGACGGCCGGCGCCGGAACAAAAGCGGCTGCGTTCGTGCGTTTCTCCGGCTCGGTGAGCCTCGGCGCGAATGTCTCGGTCGGCAAAGGCGCCCAGCTGACCGACTGCGTCGTGCTCGATGGCGCCTCGATCGGCGACGGCGCGCGCCTCGAGCGCTGCGTCGTCGGGCCGAGAGCGCGTGTCGGCACCCACGCGGTGCTCGGACCCGGGGCGGCGCTGGCGGGCGGATCCTCGGTCGGGGACTATAGCCAGCTATGAAGTCCTCGATGACCGGGATAGTGGAACGGGTTCATAAACCCTGGGGCCACGAGATGATCTTCGCGCGCACCAATAAGTACATCGGGAAAATTCTCGTCATCGAAAAGGGCCACCGCCTGAGCCTACAGTTCCACCGCCTCAAGCATGAAAGCTTGATGGTGCTGCGCGGACGCCTTAAGCTTCAGCTCGGGAAAAAGACGAAGACGGTCGGGCCCGGCGCGGCGTTTACGATCGCGCCGAAGACGATTCACCGTTTTGAAGCGCCGAAAGGGCGCGTGACCCTCATCGAGGTGTCCACGCCCGAACTGTGGGATGTCGTACGCCTGCAGGATGATTACGGACGGAGAGGCAAATAACATGGCAGACCCGATCAAGTTCGGAACCGACGGCTGGCGCGGCATTATCGCTCGCGACTTTACTTTCCAGAACTGCCGCCGCGTCGCCCAGGCGATCGCCGATTATGTCAAAGAGGAACAGATCAAGAACAAGAAGGGACCGTTCTCCGGTCCCATGATCATCGGCTACGACAAGCGCTTCCAGTCCGACGCTTTCGCGCGCGAGATCGCCAAGGTGCTCGAGGCCAACCAGATGCACCCGATCCTCATGGCCGACGCCCTGCCCACGCCCGCCGTCAGCTACATGACCAAAAAGCTCGGCGGCCTTGGCGTCATGGTCACGGCAAGCCACAATCCTCCCACTTACAACGGCGTCAAAATTAAAATTGACGGCCGCGCCGCGCTCGAGCCCGTAACGAAAGGCATCGAGGCCTGGGTGGACCGCACCGCGCCGACTCGCGCCGCCGAAATCAAGGTGAAGTCCTATCGCGACGTCTACGTTCAGTACCTCAAAGCGCAAGCCGACATCTCCAAGATCAAGTCGAAGATCAAGAAACCTGTCGTCATCGACTACATGCACGGCGCTGGAATCGGCCTTATGGACGAGGTGCTTAAAGTAAAGAATCTTGTCGAGATCCGCGCCAAGCACGACCCGTTGTTCGGCGGCGTTCATCCCGAGCCGATCGAGCAGTATCTCGGCGCCCTGTCCGAGGCCGTCAAGAAAAATAAGGCGGCCGTGGGCTTAGCGCTCGACGGCGACGCCGACCGCTTCGGCCTCGTCGATGAAAACGGGAAATATCTGACACCCTGTCAGGTTTTCCCGATGATCGTCCTCTACCTCATCGAGAAGAAAAAGTTCAAGAAGAAAATCGTGCAGTCCGTCTCCCTCGGCTACCTCGCCGAGCGCATCGCCAAGGAGAAGGGCATTCCCTTTGAACAGCTTCCGGTCGGATTCAAGCATGTCGCCGAACGCATCGCGCAGGGCGAGGCCGACATCGCCGGCGAGGAGTCCGGCGGCTATGCCTGGGCCACCAAGGGCGGCATCGCTGAACGCGACGGTATGCTCACCGCGCTCCTTCTTCTCGAGATGATGGCCGTCAGGGGCAAAACGCCTTCACAGCTTTGGAAAGAAGTCGAGACGCGCTTCGGCGCTTCTCACTACAAGCGCATCGACTACCGCATCCACAAGGCCGTCGTGGACAAGGCGCTCTGGACGCAGAAGCTGATCAAGAAGCTGCCCAAGAAGCTCCTCGGCACCGCGATCAAGGAACTCATCTCGATCGACGGCCTCAAGATCGTCCTTGAGGACGGCCACTGGCTCCTGATGCGCCCGTCGGGCACCGAGCCCCTCATGCGCGTGTACGCCGAGAGCGACAAGGCGGAGCGCACCCAGGGTCTGCTCGACATGGCCAAGAAGTGGGTCGCCCCAAACCTTAACAGCTGAGATCATGTTCCCCAAAAAGGCGATGCTCCTGGCGGCCGGCGCGGGCACGCGCCTGCGCCCGCTCACCTACGAGACGCCCAAGCCGATGGTGCCGGTCGTCAACCGGCCCGTGATCCACCATGTCCTCGACAACCTGCTCAAGCACGGCGTCGAGGAGGTCATGATCAACCTTCACATGCACCCGGAGCAGGTGCGCGGCTACTGCGGCGACGGCTCGCGCTGGAGCCTCAAGATCCGCTACTCCCACGAGCCCAAGCTGATGGGAACGGCGGGCGCCATCAAGAAGGCCGAAAGCTTCTTCCAGGGCGAGCCTTTCTTCGTGATGTCGGGCGACGGATTGTCCGACATCGACCTGACCGCGATGTGGAACTTTCACCGCAAACGCGGTTCGATGGCCACGATGGCGACCAAGCGCGTCGACGCCCGTTTCGAGTACGGCGTGACGCTCACCGACGCGAGCCAGAAGATCAAGGGCTTCCTCGAAAAACCGTCGTGGGGTGACGTCTTCTCCAACAAAGTGAACACCGGCATTTACCTGTTCGAAGCGGAAATCCTAAAACTGATCCCCAAAGGTAAGGTCTACGACTTCGGCCACGACCTGTGGCCCAAGCTGCTCAAGCTCAAGAAGCCGATCTACGCCTACGAGATGGACTCGTACTGGTGCGATGTCGGCAATCTCGCCGAGTACCGCCGCGCACAAGCCGACTGCCTCGAGCGCAAAGCCCGGATCAATATCCCCGGCGTCGAGGTCCGAAAAGGCGTCTGGGTGCAGGAAGGTACCGTCGTCGACCCCAAAGCGAAGCTCGTCGCGCCCGTCGTCATCGGCAAAGGCTGCCGCATCGCGGCGGGCGCGAAGATCGGCCCGGGCACCGTCATCGGCGACCGCGCTCAGATCGGCAAGGGCGCGACCCTGGCGCAGTGCATCCTCTTTGACAACGTCACAGTCGGGGAAGGCGTGAACCTGACCAACTGCATCATCGGGCCCAACGGCCGCGTCCGCGAGAACATCTCCGTTTTCGAGGCGGCGGTGCTCAACATCCGGTCCTGAGGCGCCGAGGTTTTCTCGTCGGCGCGCTCGTCGCGCGCTTCTCCTTACCGAACCGCCTAATAGGCTAATTCTCCGTCGTAAAATTTGTATAATCCCGTAACGGCCGTCGGCGGTTACCGCCCACAGCACGGCCCGGAGGACGCAAGATTATGCAGCGCAAAGGCAAGTATTTCTTCAATTCCGAATCGGTGACCGAAGGCCATCCCGACAAGGTTTGTGACCAGATTTCCGACGCCGTGTTGGACGCCGTGTTCGCCATCGACCCCATGAGCCGCGTCGCCTGCGAGACCTTCGTCGCCCGCGGCCTCGTCATCGTCGGCGGTGAGATCACCACCAAGGCCATGCTCGACATCGACCAGATCGTCCGCCAGGTCGTCAAGGAGATCGGCTACACCCGCCCCGAGTACGCGTTCGACTCCAACTCCTGCGCCATCCTCAACGCGATCGGCCGTCAGTCCCCCGACATTTCACAGGGTGTTGACACCGGCGGCGCCGGCGACCAGGGCATCATGTTCGGCTACGCCTGCCGCGAAACCGACGAGCTCATGCCCCTTCCCATCATGCTCGCCCACAAGCTTGTGAAGCGGCTCGCGGATGTCCGCCGCTCCGGTCAGCTCTCTTACCTCGGTCCCGACGGCAAGTCGCAGGTCTCCGTCGAGTACCTCGACGGCCGCCCCGTCCGCGTTGACACCGTCGTGCTCTCGACCCAGCACGGTCCGGAGATTCTCGACAAGTCCGGCGACCAGATCACCGAGAAGGCGCGCAAGGAGATCATCGACGTCATCATCCGCCCCGTCTTGGGCAAGCGCCTGATCGATGACAAGACGCGCTTCCTGGTCAACCCGACCGGCAAGTTCGTCGTCGGCGGCCCCGC
>JAYTSX010000029.1:0-9783 GCA_043745445.1 Elusimicrobiota bacterium | reverse complement strand
TTGAGCGTGGCGTCGACGAGGTAGCTGCGCGTGTAGAGCAATTCGACCGTTACGTCGGAAGGCAAGGGCGCGTTCTTGAGCGCCCGCTCCGAGTCGATTGCCACTTGGCGGGAGTTGGCGCCGCTAAGCATGAGCATAATGCCCATGACCGTCTCTTCGCCGTTTTCTGTGGCGCCGCCCATGCGTTGGGAGTGACCTTCCTCGATGTCGGCGACCTCGGACAGGCGGATGGGCCGGCCGCGCACGTCGAGCTTGACCGGGACGCCGCGAATCTCGTCGAGGCTCTGGAGCCGCCCGGAGGTCCGCACGATGACCTGACGCCCTTTGGGCTGGATGTAGCCGCCGCCGGAGTTCTCGCCGAGACCCTCCAGACGCTCGCCCAACTGCTCGATCGTCGCGCCGATCTGTACCATCTTCTCGGGGTGAACGTCGATGTGAATTTGTTTCTTATAACCACCGGTCGTATCGATCTCAGCCACGTTCTTGATCGACCGCCGAAGGTAGGGAACGAGGACAAAATCCTGGATGGTGCGCAGATAGAGCAGGCGCTGCTGCTCGGACTTGGCCGCGAGCGGCGTGCCGGGCTTCGCCTTGACCGCGTACATGACGACTTCACCCAGGCCCGTGCTGATCGGCGCGAGTTGAGGCGACAGTCCGGCGGGAATCTCACCGCGTGATCCCTGAAGCTTCTCGCCCACCTGCTGGCGCGCCCAGTAGATGTCGGTCTTGTCCTCGAAGGTGACGACCACCTGCGAAAGTCCGTACTTCGACAGCGAGCGCACGTCCTTCACATGGGCGATGCTGCTCATGTCCGTCTCGATCGGGAACGAAACGGTCTTCTCGATCTGCTCAGGGTCCAAAGCTCCGGTCTTGGTGTTGACCATGACTTGGACCGGCGTGATGTCGGGCACGGCGTCCACCGGCGTGATGGAGACGGCATAGAGGCCGGCAGCACTGCCGACGGCGAAGAATAGGATCACCGCGAGGCGATTCTTCAAGGTCCAATCGAGTAGGCGAGTCATGTCGGTCTCCTAAAATGTGGCGAGCTTGGTCAAAGCGTCGCGGTCGGCCGTCAACGCCAGCACTCCCGCCGCCTTGGCGGCGAGGTCCGCCTGGGCGTCGAGCGCTCGCCCGTAGGTCTCCGCGACGGAGCCGTCGAGCTCCAGGAAGGTCAACAGGTCCACCTGGCCTTTGCTGAAACCCTCGTCGGCGCCCTTCAACTGAGCTTCCAGCTCGGTCAAGGTCTCCGGCGGATACTTAAGAACGACCTGCCTCGCCGCCTCGTACTCCGCCAACGCGCGCCGAAGCTCGGCCTTGAGCCGCAGCTCCGAGAAGGCGAGCAGATTCTCCTCGGTGAGCTTCTTCTTCTCCGCGCTCTTCACGGCGGAACGATTGCCGTTCCACGCCGGGAAGGCGAGGCTCAACCCCAAGCCGTAGGTCTTCTCCGTCTCGACGGCTTTGGCGCTCTCATAAGACGCGATGAAGGCCGTGTCCGGCAGGCCCTGCCTCGCGGCCAAGCTCTTTTCGAGGCTCGCGCCTTCGACCGTCAGCTTCTGAGCGCGCAGCTCGGGGTTGTCGACCAAGGCCCGGTCCAGCCACTCCTTCTCCTCGAGGCGGCGCGAGCCGGAGAACCAAGCGACCTCGATGTGAGGGTATTCCTCCGCGTCGAGGGGGGCGTACAACCTCAGCTTCTCGAGGGACGCCTTAGAGCCGGCCTCGCTGCGGATCGCCTCGGCGACGAGGTTCATGAGGCGGTTTTGGACGATGCGGCTTTCCGCCTTGCGCTGCGGGGTCGGGAACTCGCGCCCCGCCAGGTAGGACTGGATCAGCTCGAAGCGCTTGCGGCGGCTCTCGGCAAAAATCGCCTTGCGACGATTTGAAGCGTACTCATAGGCACCTTGAGCGACCGCTGCCGTGATGAGCGCCTCAGTCGCGGCGCGCTGGACACGCCAAGACTCCGTCTCCAGGTCGAGAAGTCTGCCGCGCAGGCCCGGCTCGCCGGACAGGGGCAGCGGCAAAGCACCGGACAGTTGGTAGCGCGGGCCGCTCGCTCCGGACGCGCTCTTGCGTCCAAGAAGAAAATCCGCGGAAGGACCGCGCCAGACGCGCGCTTGCGCCGCGGACAAGCTCTTCTCCTCGACCCGGGCGTCCTGAGCGGAGAGCAGCGGCGTCGTCTTGAGTGCCAAGCTCACCACTTCAGCCAGCGAATACTTCTTGCCGGACGATGCGGCCTCCTGCGCCAAGCAAGGACCGGCAAGAAGAATGAAAATGGCAGCGACGGCGAAACGACTGGGCATAAATGACATAGAGCCTCGATGGATACGGGTCGCCTGCCGGAGGGTAGCCAGCAGAAATACGAATTAAGTCAGGGGCGACGGCGCGGAGACGCGGCGGTCAGGCCGCGAGGCAGGGTGGGCGCAGAGGAGACTGCGGCAGGGGCATGGCGGGCGGCACGAACTCGTACGCGGCGAAGTCCGCGCAGACCGAAACGAGTTTGACCTGAACAACGCCCTGCGAAACGAGATGAGGCGCGCAGGAGCAGGAGTGACAGACGGCCGCCGTCGACGTGGTCTTCGAATCCTCGCAGCAGGACGCGTCGGCAAGGGCGTCGAACAGCAACAGCCCGAGCGCGGCGACGCACATGACTCTACAGATTCTGGACCACATCGTTTCCCACTATAACACGACAGCCTCTACCTGTCAAGCGCCTCGCCGCTGAGAAGGGTCTGGCGATCGTCATCACCACGCACAATACGGCCTTCGGCTACGTGGCCGACCACGTGATCGTCCATACGGTTGAATCTGGACTCACGCGGGACGACGCCCCGGCATTTCGCGACAACTACGCCCAAAATATGAGGCAACTGCCAGGCTGGGACGTAAGGATCATAGGACCAGCGTCTTGAACGATGAAGCGACGTATCATTCGAGCAGGCGCGCCTTCTTGAAGCTAAAGTAGCGGTCGTCGGTTACGATCAGGTGGTCGGCGAGTTCAACGCCGAGCAAGCACCCGGCGAGTTGAAGCTGTCGCGTGACTTGCCGGTCCTCGGCGCTCGGCCGAATATCCTGGGAAGGATGATTGTGTCCGACTATGACGCTGTGCGCGTTGTTGAGGAGCGCGCCCTTGAAAACCTCTCGCGGGTGGACTATGGAGGCGTCGAGACTGCCGATCGAGACGAGCTCGCATCCGATCAGGCGCCGCCGCGAATCAAGGTCGAGCCGCCAGAAGTGTTCACGATCGAGGCCGCGCGCCAACGGGCATAGAACTTTACAGGCGTCTTCGGCCGAGCGGATGAACCGCCGCGAGGGAAGTCCCGAGCGCACGACCCTCAAGCTCGTGATCACCGAAGGATCTCCCTAAGGAGGATCGCGACGCGGTCGCCCAATTGCGCCGCGCGCCAAAACTGCGCCGCCCCATAAACGAGCCCAAGTTCAACGCCGAACGCCGCGGCGAAGTTCGCGGCGAACGGCGCGCGGCCCGCGAAGGGCCGCACGAGCCGCTCAGATAAAGCGTAAGCGGCATGGTCAAGCGCCAGGGCCAGCCGGAAGGCGCTCGTCGCGATGAGCGCCTGGACATAGGTCAGCCATCCGAAGGAAAGCAGCCAACCAAGCACGAGCTCCCGGAGGACCCGGTGCATGAGGTCGCGTGAAAAGGCCTGCCGCCAGTGCGCCCAGGTGGCGACGAGGAGGACCCAGACGACGAGCCGCGCCAGCGGCCGCCAGTCCCAGTCCTGCCACGCGAATGCCTCGGGGGTCTCCTGCTCCATGGAGGATATACGACTACCCCCCTCCTTTCGTTCCAACGGAGTTCTCGGTCCCTGCGGGCCGCGCGCAGGGAGGAGCGTCCGCGGACCGGTCCGCGCGCCACGAAGGGGCGGAGAAATCCAAGCGGCGGTGGGCGGGGTATGCAACTCGAGGAGTTGGCACGCCGTCCACGGTCGCGGCAGCATCCACCGCACCGCCGTCGGGGATTTATTTTCCCGCGTTTCGGTGTACAACTTTTAGGAGCTCGTCCCCAGGAGAACACGCGATGCAAGAACTGGCGCAAGACGTCAACTCGGCAGTTGCGAGCGGCCGTCTGAAGGAACCCTTCTCACCGACCGATATATCGACCGCCTGCCCGGGCGCGGGAGCTCTTAGCGCACAAGGCGGTAGTGCTGGCAAAATCGCCGCTGAACTGGCATAATGAGTCGTCGTCGCCTTGGTCCCTCGGAAATCAGCGATTGCCGGTGGTTAGTGAAAACTCCGAGGGGCTCATCTCGACATGCATCTCGACAGACATCTCGACAAAAAATCCGCGTAATTCGGTTTATCGGGAAAGTCGAGAAGTGGAAAAGTGCTGAAGAAGTAATCAGTTCGTTCGTATCGGTAGGGTGGCTGAGCGGTCAAAAGCACCGGTCTGTAAAACCGGCGGCAATAGCCTACACAGGTTCGAATCCTGTCCCTACCACCATCTGAAAAAAGCAGCCGGCTCGAAAGAGCCGGCTGCTTTTATTTAGCCCTCAATAAAAGGATCAGGGTCCGAACAGCCAGCGCATGCCCTGCTGTTTCGTCCTGACCGGCGTGTCGGCCGTCTCATCGGTCCCGAGGAAATCGTACTCAGCGCTCACCGCCACCATCTGGCCGCCGCGGCGCTTGCCGCGCAGAGCCGTCGGCGCGTACCCGTAATCCAAGTCCATATGCACGGGACCGTTGGTCGGAGCGTAGCTAATCCCGGCTGAAAGTCCGACATGGTGGATTCCGCCGGCATCCGTCCCGCGCATCGGAGACACAGACGCGAGGGCGGCGGTGAGGCTCAAGAAGAAGCGCTTGGAACCCGCGATCGAAAGGGCCGAGTGTCCCCAGAGGTGGACGAAGCGGCTTGCGGAGATTTCCTGGTTGAAGTAGCCGGGAAGCATCAACGGAAATTCTGAGATCTGGCTCTGCATGCCGCCGAGACGGTACGCTGAGAGCCGCCCCAAGCCGCCGCCGCCGCCCATGTTCAAACCGCCGCTGACGCGATTGTTGCCCGGAGCCGGCAACGACACATAGATGCGGCCCCAGTACAGGTTTACATTGCGCCGGACATAGCGGTCTCCGTTGTAACCGTAAGACGCGGGCCTGTCTCTTAAGCGCGTCTCAGCCCACAGCGAAACTTCAAGGGCCTGGCCGTGGTCGAGCCCCGGCTCCACACCACCGGCGCGTACGCCCACGCGTCCGATGCCGTTCAATTCGTCGGGCGGCGGCTCGAAATTGGGATCGGTCCGCTTCGTGCGCTGATAGTCGGTGGACACGAACGCAACGCGGACCACGCCGCTCACCGGAACCGGGCCGATGTTCCCGAAGCGTGGATACAGGGAGACCGAGGGCCCGCCGCCGTGGCCGACAAACGACTCGCCGGTCTTCTCGTCGCCGCGGTTCATCTGATAAAAACCGTACGCGTAGCCTCCGCCGCTCAGGCCGAGGCCCAGATCGGTCCGCGGGAGAACGTTCGGCAAGCCGAGCTCAGCGTCGGCGTACACCGGCGCCAGCGCCAGGCGGAAGGCGCTGCCTTTGCCCGCGATGTCGGGCCGGTTGAGATAGAGGAACGCGTAAGGAGAACTGGGACCGGGATTGCCGAAGGAGTCCTCATATCCGGCCTCGAGGAGCAGGCGCTTCGCGTCGTCGATCTGGGCCTTTGCCGGTATGGCCGCAAAGAAAACCGCGGCAATGAGCGCACCCAAGCGTGTGAACATGGCTGATTCTATATGATTTTGCTATGCTTGAAAAACCATGGCACTCAATATAATCGTCTGTGTAAAAAGCATCCCCTCCACCGTCAATGTCGGCATCGACGCCTCCGGCCAGCCGAAAATCGCCGGCGTCCCGACCACCATCAATCCGTTCGACGAGTACGCGGTCGAGGCGGCCGTGCGTCTGAAAGAGGCCGCTCCCGGCTCCACGGTCACCGCGCTCACCGTCGGCTCCGAGGCCGCCGCCGAGGTCCTTCGTGAGGCCATCGCGCGCGGCGCGGACGCCGGCGCGCTGGTCACCGGCCCCGAATTCGAGGGCGGCGACAGCTTCTCGACCTCGTTCGCGCTTTCGGCCGCGCTCAAAAAACTCCACGCCGAGAAGCCGGTCTCCCTCGTGATCTTCGGCAAGAACACCTCCGACGCGGGTGCCGGCGTCGTCGGCACCCAGACGGCGGCCTGGCTCGATTGGGCCAGCGTCTCGGCCGTCAAAAAGATCGAGACGATCGACGAGCAGTCCGCGACCGTTTTGCGCATGATGGAAGATGGCGTGGACACCGTCAAGCTCCGCCTACCCGCCTGCATCTCCACGATCAAGGAGATCGGCGAGCCCCGCCTGCCCTCGCTTAAGGGCAAGATGGCTTCTAAAAAGGCCGTGTTCCCTAAGTGGACATCCGCCGATCTCGGATTGCAAGCCGGTCAGGTCGGCGCCGCCGGCGCCGGCTCCTCCGTCGTGAAAGCCTCGCTGCCCCCCGCTCGCCCCGCCGGCCTTAAGGTCGAGGGCGCGACCGCCGCGGAAAAAGCCGCGAAGCTCGTCGACATCCTGGTCGACAGGAAGCTCATCTAATATGGCTAATGGAATACTCGTCGTCATTTTCCCCTCGCGCGGAGTTGTATCTCCCGCCTCATACGAGCTTCTCGGCGCCGGCCAGGCTCTCGCCGACGCGTTGAAGCAGCCGCTGATCGCGGCGGTCGTCGGCGGCAACGCCGCGTCTCTCGCCGCCGACATCGCCGCGCGAGGCGCGTCGAAGGTGCTCGTCGTCGAGCACTCCTCCTTGTCGAATTTCACCGAGGAATCCTACGCGAAGGCCGCCGCGGCCGCCGCCGAGAAAGCCGGCGCCTCCAGGGTCATTCTTCCCTCCACGATCGCCGGCCGCTCGCTCGCCGCGCGCCTGGCCATCCTGCTCAAGGCCGGCCTGGCGACCGATGTGACGGAGATCCTGCCCGACGGCAAGATCCGCCGCGGCTACTACGGCGGCAACCTGATCGCCGAGGTCGAGTTCAAGACAAGCATTGCCGTGATGACAGTCGCCCCCATGACCTTTCCTCGCGCCGAACCGAAGGGGGCCGCCGCTCCGATCGAGGCCGTTTCCTTCGATCCGGGCACGCCCAAGAGCGAATTTGTTTCCTTCCAAGGCGAAGCCTCGCGCGAGATCGATCTCGGCGCGGCCGAGAAGGTCGTCTCCGGCGGCGCCGGACTCGGCTCCGCCGAAGGCTTCAAGCCGCTGTACGACCTCGCGCACGCGCTGGGCGCCGCCGTCGGCGCGAGCCGCCGCGCCGTGGACTCCGGCTGGATTCCCTATAAAAACCAGGTCGGCCTGACCGGCCGCACCGTGCGCCCGAAGCTGTACATCGCCGTCGGCATCTCCGGGCAGATCCAGCACCTCGCCGGGATGTCTTCTTCGAGCACCATCGTCGCCATCAACACGGACAAGGACTGCCCGATGATGCAACTGGCCTCGATCGCGGTGCAGGGCGAGTATGCCGAGCTCCTGCCGCTGATCACCAACGAAATCAAGAACCGCAAAGGCCACGCCGTCGCCGCTTAACCCTCGTCGTCCTTAATTGAAGCGGCCGGTCCCCCTTGGGGGACCGGCCGCTCGCTTATTACTGCGTGCTCACGGAGGATTCGCCCAGGCGAAACCAGCCGGGAGCGGCGCCTTTAGGCGGCGCAGGCCTGGGCGCGCTTCGAGTTTCGCCCCCGGGGCCGCTCCGTCCACACGCACTTCCCTCCCTCGCACCGAACCTTCGCGAAGGGCCGCCACGCCGAGCCCCGACCGACGAACATCCAGGGCATCAGGTCTTTCGCCACCGCCGATTTCATGTTCATCTCCCCTCCGCCCGATCTGTGGCCTTGTTTTAACAGGTTACCTAATTAATGTCAATAGCTTTTCTAATAAATATTGTTAGATTTTTAGGGGGGCATGAAATAGGGCGGTTCACGAGGAGGATTTTACGCGAAGACGAGCGTGAAGGCCGGCGCTGACGCCAGCGGCGCGGCCGGCGGCGGGGTTTTCTTCGCGGGGCGGTTGCCGTCCGGGAAGATCCAGCGCGGAACGTTGTACTGCAAGATCGCGGCCAGCGTCAGGAACGAGGCCGTGGCGATCAGCGCGGGCACGAGGCCCGCGTAATCAAGCAGCAGGCCGAGAAAGAGGGCGCCGATAGATTCAAACGCGACATCCACCATGAAGACCGCGCTCTCGATGCGCGCGAGCTTGTCGTCATCCATCTCCGCGCGCTTGACCGGTTCTAAAACAATGCCGACCGGGGTGTGAAAGTACTGCACGGTGAACAGCACCGCGGACACGATCGCGAGGTTGACCCAGAAAAGGCCCGGCGTCAAGAACACCGGTGCCAGCAGCGCCCAGAATAAGAGAGACGCGAACGCCGCCCTGCGGTAAAAACGGCCGTGGCCGATCTTCTCGATGATCGCGTCGCCCTTCTCCCCCTCGAGGCGAGCGGATGGAATAAAACGGCCGACATACTCAAGCGAGAACAACAGGCCCATCACGCCGCCCGCGGTCGCGACCTGAACGAGCAGGAGAGACGGGAAGAAGTGCACGGCGGCAACCGCAGTCGCGACGGCGCCGAGCGCCCCGGCCGGCCACCATGATTTAACTCGGTTCACGGCGCGCGCGGCCGCCGCGAGGGCGGCGGCGCCGGCCGCGACGGCGACTGCCATCAGCGGCACGGCCAAGGTCGTCGGCGCCGCTCCGAGAGCGTCGGTGATCAAGCTCGGGATCAGGACGAAGGGCAAGGCGTCGATCAGCAAGACTTCAAGGGCCATCACGCCGGTCAGGATGCGCAGCGTGCGGTTGCGCAGGATGAAGGCGAGGCCTTCCATGGGTTTATAGCGTTCAAGGATGTCGGGTAGAGATTTTTTCCCGCTCCCGGCGCGGGCGGCCTTGATGGCCCCGGGCAAGGCCCAAAGACCTTTGACCAGCGCCAACGGCAACAGAGCGGCACCGGCGAGGGCGACAAGGATCTCGCGCGCGGCCCACAGCGCGCGGGCGCCATGAGAGGCAGGGAACTCGGGACGGGCGTGCGTGAAGAATGAGCGGAAAGACCAATTAAGGATCATGGTCACCGGATGAACGATGCTTGCGAACAACGCCGCCATAAATGTCGCTATCTGCGCGGCGAATCCAAGGGCGCCCAACTTGTCGTTGCCGGGAAAGCGCGCGTCACGGATCATGAACCAATAAAAGGGGATCGACGCGAGGAGCAGGGCACCGTAGACACCGTACGCCATCGCGTAGCCGCCGAGACCGAAGGTCGTGACCATCATGCCGACGGCCCAGCCGGCGATAATCGGCATCAGCATGCCCGCGACCGAGTCCCATTTTCCGAGCGTGGCCGCCGCGTCTTTATTGAGCTTCTCGTCCTTGCCGAGAAAGGACTTGCGCGCGGCGCCGTCGGCGACGATCATGGCGCTCTGGAAGATCGGGTTGACCGCGATGATCGCGGCCAGGACGGTGAAGTGCAGCCCGCCTGACATGAACAAAATGGGAATCAGCGCCATCAGCGCGGCGCGCGCGAGTGAAGTCGCGATGAACACGACGCGGTAGTCGGTCTTGTCGATCAGGTAGCCGATCGGCAGAAGGTTCACGACGGCCATCGAGCCCATGTGGATGTTGCGCACGAGGCCCATCGCGGCCGTGCCCATGCCCAGGGCGTCCTTGACGAGGAACGGCAGGCTCAGGACGTGGAAATTGACGCCGAACACGGTGGTGATATGGTGGCCCCAGAAGAGGCCCCACAGCGAGCGCGGGAGCTTGCTCTTGGCGGCGGGAGA
>JAYTSX010000028.1:0-9794 GCA_043745445.1 Elusimicrobiota bacterium | reverse complement strand
AGGGTGAGGGGTGGCGGCTTTCACGGACATTCTAGCATGCCGAGGCCCTCCTGCGCAAATGCCTCCCAGCCGATGTATAATCCCAGGATGAACCACTATCGCTCTTTACGCCGCAGCCTCGCCAAGCGCCTGTCGGGCCAGGGCATTATCCATCTGCCGGGCGGCAAGCCCGTTCCGCGCAATTTCGACGTCGAATACACCTTCCGGCAGAACTCCGACTTCCTGTATGTCACCGGTGTCGAGGAGCCCGGCTGCCACCTCGTCCTCGACGGCAACCGCGAAATTCTGCTTGTGCCGCGCGTCGACGCCCATCACCGCGTTTGGGAAGGCCATGTCCCCGGCCCGGCCGAAGCCAAGCGGTTGTTTGGGGTTGATCGCGTTATGTTCGCCGATGAGCTCAAGAAGGCCCTTCATGGACGACGGCCCGTGGCCCCCGCGAAGCTTCGCGACGCGCTTGATGAGCTGCGCGCCATAAAGACTGAAGGAGAACTGGACCTCATGCGCCGCGCGAACGCGGTCAGCGGCGCGGCCCACATCGCCGTCATGAAAGCGACGAAGCCCGGACTGCGGGAGTACGAACTCCAAGCGATTTTTGACGCGGCGTGCGTGAAGGCCGGGCTCAAGCATCTCGCCTATCCCTCAATCGTCGCGGCCGGCGTCAATAGCGCGGTCCTGCATTACCGCAAAAACAACGCCTTGCTCAAGTCCGGCGACCTGCTCCTGATCGACGCGGGCGGAGAGCTCGGCGGCTACGCGGCGGACATCACTCGCACTTATCCGATCAACGGAAAGTTCACTCGTCGACAGCGAGACGTGTATTCAGTCGTGCTCGAGACGCAGAAGTCCTGCATCGCCATGGCGCGCCCCGGCATCAATTCGGCCGAGCTCCATATGCACTCGATGCGCGTGATCGCCGATGGCCTCAAATCGCTCGGCCTCCTGAAGGGCGAAACCGACGGCCTAGTCGAGAACGGCGCGGTACGCCTGTTCTACCCGCACGGCCTGACGCATATGCTCGGCCTGGATGTGCACGATGTGACCGGCGGGAAGAAGCGCGTTTTGCCCAATCCGACCAAGATCGCGATTCGCTTCGTCGCCAAGCTTGAGCCCGGCTTCGTTATCACAATGGAACCCGGCGTGTATTTCATCGACGCGCTGCTCAAGGATCCGGTTCTGCGGCGAAAACACAAAGACTCGGTGAACTTCAAGCTCGCCGACTCGTTTCTTGATTTCGGCGGCATCCGCATCGAGGACGACATCGTCATTCGCGACGGCGCCGCCGAGAACCTCACGCGCGTTCCCAAGGAGATCGACGCCGTCGAGGCCGCCTGTGCGGGCTGAGCTCATTCTAGCGCTGATCCTCGCGGCGCCCGCTCTGCGCGCGGGAGACCTTGGTGCGAATGTGACGTTCGGCGCCCAGCGAGGCGCGCAATTTTCCGTCCTGGCCGGTGCCGGCCAGCGCGTCGTATTCGACAGCGGCCTCAGCGATCCGCCGTCCGGCGACTGGGACACTTTGCTAATCCAAGGGATGCTGCCCGATCCCTCTATCCGTTTTATGGCCGCGCGCCCTGGCGGCGCCACGGTCTGGGTGGAGCTTCAGGTCAAACGCTTTCCCAACGGCCGATTCTGGGCCAAGGGCCGCTTTCAGAAGGGCACGGGAGTTCTGCGCCTGCGCGCGGTCGCCGACAGCGTTAAGTCAGACCACGAAGTCACGATATACGACGCGGAGGTGTTCAGCGACGCCCCCGACGCCGCAACGCCTCCCTCGATCCCCTCCCGCGGCCCGATGGATCCCGGCGCGCTGCCGCCTTCCGTGCATAGCCGCGCCGAATGGCGCGCCCTTCCACCGACAAACCCCCTGTCGCCCGACCCTCTGCCTTGGCGTATCACTTTGCATCATACGGACGGCCGTTATACCGCGAACCTCGCCGAAAGCCTCCAGGAGACGCTCTTCATCCAAGACTTCCATCAGAATGGAAGGAAGTGGAGCGACATCGCCTATCACTTTATCGTGGACCCGAGTGGGAACATCATCGAGGGCCGGCCGCTGGAAACGCTCGGCGCGCACACTCTCAACAACAACGAGGGCAATGTCGGCATCGTTCTTCTCGGCACGTATCACGCGCCCAAGAATGACCAGACCACGGCGGCCCAGCTCGCGGCGGTCGGCGCGCTCGGGCGCTTCCTCGTGAAGCGCTTTGGCATCGATCCCTTATCGCTGAAGGGTCACCGCGATTACAAGCAAACCGACTGCCCCGGCGACCTCGCCTATCCGAAGCTGGCAGAGCTGCGTCGCGCCTTCGCAACCAATCCCACCTCGCCCGCGTCAGTTCGAAAGCCGCGCAAAAGCCCCGCATTCGCGGCTGTTCCCGATTGGGACGCTCAGCAGAACAACAAAGCGGCCGCACCTAACGCCACGCGGTAATACGCGTAAGGCGCGAGCCCGCCTTTAGGCAGAAGGCGAATGAACATTTTTACGGCGGCGAAGCCGGTGACCGCCGACACCGCGATCCCCCACAGGAAAGTCCCGGTCAGATCCGCCGCGCCGAGATGACGAAGCTTGAGCACCACCGCGCCGGCGACGATAGGCGTCGCCATAAGAAAAGAAAGCTCCGCGGCCTCCGCCGCCGCGATTCCGAGAAGCAGGGCGGCGCTGATCGTCGCGCCCGAGCGTGACACTCCGGGCATCAAGGCCAAGGCCTGCGCGCCCCCGATCAAAATCAAATTCCTCACGCCAGCGGCGCGCCAGGCCGTTCCCTTTGACGCGCTCCGCTGGGCCCACAGCATGACGGCGCTGAATGCGATCAGGCAGACGCCGATTCGGCGCGGATCCCGAAAGGCCGCTTCGGCAGATTTCTCAAACAGAAGACCCATCACGACCGCCGGTAACGTGGCGAGAACGAGAAGCCCCAGCTTGCGACCCTCATCGCCGCGCGGGTCGCGCGCCGCGCCCAGAAGCATACGGGCCCATATGTCGCGGTAGTAGAAGAGAACCGCAAACAAGGTCCCAAGGTGCAGGGCCACATCGAAAGTCAGACCCGGATCGGGGAACGAGAAAAAGCGCGGGGCGAGCGCCAAATGAGCCGAGCTCGAGACCGGAAGAAACTCAGTGAGGCCCTGAATCGCGCCCAGAAGCGTCGCTTGCGCATAGGTCATGCCGCAATCACTCGGGCGAAATCTTGGGCACAAGCGCCATGTCGCGACGCACGGGCTTGCCCACGGTGCCGATCCAAGGAAGGCTGCGCGAGCCCGCCTGCATCAAAAACTTCCGCTGTTCGAGGTCGGCTTTGCGCACCGAGCTGGTCGAGTCGAGTTCATCGATGTGCTTGCTTGTATAGTCATCATGCATGACGCGCATCGCATAGCCCTCCGCCGGGCCGGCTTTCATCGAGACATGGTAGTGACCGCCCTCGCCCGCCTCGGCGGACGCAACCTCGCTATCCTCCGCATCGATGAACACGAGCCGAGCGCCGTACACGCCGCGAGTTGTCAGCAGATCGTAGATAGTCCCCTCAAATATCCACTGGGGCCCCGTGGGCTTCTTCGCGCCGGCGGCCTTAGCCTTGTTGACGCTCGGCACCGGGACCGGGACCGGCTTCGGACGCGCGGTCTGCGCGAAAGTCGCCGTCGGACGCGCGGGCACCGGCTGAGGTGGGGCGACCGGCTCAGGGACCGCGAGCTTGGGCGCCACTGGAGCAGGGACTGGAGTGGGAGTCGTAACGGCCTTCGGCGCATCCGAAGGAAGAGTGTCGATGCCTCCGGGCTTGGGCGGCTCAATAGCCCTGCTCACCGCGGGCGCGGGGATGCTCGTCGGAGGCGGAGCCTCGCCGGAACCAGTGGGAGGCGAAAAAACCGGCGCATGTGGAGCAAGGCTCTCTGGAGCAGCGGGCGCGGGTTCGTCAAGAACCGGAGTCATGGTCGCATCGCCGGACGAGCGTTTGCCGAACGGAGAAGAGCCCGTCGGACGCGCGGACCCTTGGGGGTCGGTTCGCAGCATCATGAAGATCGTGCTGATGCTTAATAATCCAAGCGCCCCGCCGGCAAACGCCGCAACATAGACGGCGGACGGTCGTCCCGTGGACGCCTTTTTAATGGCCGTAACCGCCGGTTCGCGCCCCTCTACCGGCGACTTTGGAGCGTCGGATTTGGCGCGTTTGGGCGCAGTTTCGACGACGATTTCCTTCGTCGAGCTGGGGAGAAAGAGGGCGGAAGAAGAATCGTCTTCATTTTCCTCTTCCACTTCCGATTTCGGTTCAACGGGGGCCGGCTTCGCCTTCGGTGGATCAATCGGGGCCGGAGCCTCGGCTTTTGGCTCCGGGACATCGAGAGGCGCCGCCTTTTTAGGTAAGCCCTTAAGGGGGGGCTTCTCCTGAGGCGGTTTTTCCTCGACCGGCTCCTCAGGTTTCGGCTCCTCGGCGGCTTTCGGTTTCGCCGCAGGAAGCTTGGCTTCGACCGCGACAGGCGGGGGGGCAAATAAGCTTTCGCCGGGCTTCGGTCCCAGATTGCGAGCGACGGGCAACGCAAAGGGATTGGCATCAGGGGCGCCTGGCGTGCTTGTGCCCCCGGTTTCGACCTTGGGCAAACGCGCCATGCCGAGGCCGGTCGCGGGAACCTCCGCGGAGCCGCCCCGCGCGGGGGGAAGGGAAAGCCCTCCGGATGGAGCCGGCGCGGACTTCGGTTTTTCCGCGATGGGCTCCGTCTTCTTAGGAGGTTCTGCCTTTATTTCACTTTTCTTATTGGTAACGAAATCCCAACCGCAGGCCCGGCACTGCCGGATCTCGTCAGGGGCGGGAGCGCCACAGCTTGGGCAGCGAGAAATCATCTTGGGCCGCCATGTTAAAGCGGAAAGTGATTCTACCTATTTATGCGCCATACGAGCCGTCGCGTCGGCGGCGAGAGAAGCCGACAAGGTACGGAAGGTCCGAGTGGTAGATCAGATAAGCGATCGACAGGGCGGCAGCGCCGCGCAGGCCGAGCGAAAGCAAATAGCGCCAATCCTTCTCGTCGGAGGGGCGGTCGGTCGGCAACTCATACTTGTGCCGCGCGGGGGCCATGTAGGTGTAGTTGAAATCTTCTTCTTCGGGCTTCACACCTTGAGCGCCGCCCACGGCGCGGGCCGGCGCCACGGAACCGCCGGAGGTGCGCGCGGCGATGTCGCCGCCCTGAGCAGAAGAAGGCGCGGTCAGCGCCGCGGCCCGCGAGGCAATGCGGGGCAGGCCGGGCGAATCGCCCGCGCCGAGGCCCGTCATGGGGGATGGCGACCAATTATTGTTCGATGCGGGCTTCGGGCGCGAGCCATCGAAACGCGACGCCAAAGAGGGTGCTGGAGAATGACCGCCGGTCGACGCCAAATCGTTCGGCGCTGACTTAAGGCCACGGTTGACGGGAATCGTCGGCCCGCCGCCGCCAAGGAGGTTAGCCGGCGCCTCCGCGCTCACGGCAGGTTTCGCGCCTGCCGGGCCGCTGCCGCTGCCGCCGCCGCTGTCTGGGCCGCCGCCGCCGCCGTCAGCGCCGTTACCGGCAGGGCCGCCACCGCCGCCGCCGCCTTTGCCGCCTTCGCCGAAGCCGCCGAACTTAGGAGGCTTCGGGCCTTTGCCCGAGGGGGGGCCGCCACCCTCGGCACCGCCGCCACCACCGCTGCCGCCATTGGGATTGAAGCTGCTGTTATCGATGGGAGCCTTGACGGTGCGCTTCGGCTTAGGCCGGGTATCGGTCCGAGGATCTTTCGATTCTTCAGAGGGCGGGTCTGCGGGAGGCTCGGCAGCAGGCTCAACGGGAGGCTCAACCGGAGGCGAGCTCATGTTTCCGGGCTCAACCTCCTCGTTGTCCTTGTCCTCGGGCGGAGCGGGATCTTTCTTGCCATTGCGGTTACGGTCGGCGTCGGGCTCGACCATGTTGCGCTTCATGGCGGGCGTGATCGGAAGGATGACGCCTGCGCGCGCGAGCTTCATGATGGGGCGTTTTTCAATCCAGCGCGAGCCCTTTTCCGCTCTGTCGCCCAACGCGCGGCCCTTTTCACCAAGCCACTTCGCCACACGACTGACGCGGCCGGGCTTATCCTTCAGCTCAACCTCTGTCTTCGCCTCAGTGCGGACTTCCTCGCGTGCTTCTGAGCGAACCTCTTCGCGGGCACCGGTCTTTCCTTCCTCCATCAAATTGGCACGGCCACGCTTCTCCTCTTTCCCGTTTTCATTCTTTGCGGTCTCGTCCTTAACCTCATCCTTAAGATCGCTCTTGGTGTCGCTCTTCGATTTTTCCTTCGCCTCGCCCTTCGCCTCGCCCTTCGCTTCGCCCTTCGCTTCGCCCTTCGCTTCGACTTTCACTTCAGCCTTCGCATCGCCCTTTATCTTGGCTTCAGTCTTCACCGCCTCGCCCTTTACTTCGGCCAACTTCACTTCGCCCGTCTTGGCTTCGACCGCCTTCACTTCACCAGAGGCCTTCGTTTCAACCGTGGACTTCACTTCAACGGCGGACTTCGCTCCGGCCGTAGACTTCACATCGATCACAGACTTCACTTCGACCGCAGTCTTTACTTCGACCGCAGTCTTTACTTCGGGAGCGGTCATTTCGGCGGCCTTCACTTCGGGCGCCTTGATTTCAGCGGTCTTCACATCGGCGACCTTGAACTCCGCACCTTTCGCTTCAACAGTTGCAGCCGGGCCATTGGCCGCGCCTTGGGTCGTGGGTTTCACGTCACCGGCGCGAAGCTCCTCGCGAGGGGCCGACTCTTTCCACATATCGCCGCCCTTCTCGCGGAAATCGGCAAAGCTCTTCGCGATGAAATTGCCCATGCGAGCCGCCAGTCCCGTCTTCGCGCCCTCGCCCACGACAGATTCGCCCGAAACTTCTCCCTTGAGGCCCGACCGCTCTGTGCCGGCGCCGGTACCCTCGCCCGTGCCCGAGGCACCCTTGCCCGACCCACCCTTGCCCGCTTCACCGTTGACAGAAAGACTGCCCTCCGCCGCCTTGACGGCGGTCTCGACGCTGGCCTGCTGGACATCGATCGCGCGAGTCTCTGTCCCCACCTTCTTAAGCTCGGCGAGACGGTCTCGTGCCCGCCCGTCCGTGAAGCCTCTAATCATCAGGCCGCCGAATGCGAGGTCGGCCAGCGACTCGCCCGCCTTGACCGAGGCTTCCGGCGTGCCCCAGTAGTCGGCGACTTTCCCGATGTTGTCCAGAGCGGAGAGGGAGAACGAGCCGACCACGGACCCGAGCAGTGCGTACTGGAAGCCACGCAGGCCGAACTCGGCGACCTTGCCGAGCACCTGCATGGTGGCTCCGCGCGTCGCGGTCCACTCGACCGCCTTGGCGGCCGCGCCGCCGAGCCCCGGGATGACGTACATCAGCGGGTTGAGCAAGCCTTCGCCAAGGCTCTCGCCGAAAGACATCGCGCCGCCCCAGAACTCGTGGCCGTCTGCAGCCAGGCGGCGACCGTAGGTTCCGGCGCCGAAATCGCTCATCGCATCAAAACGCTCGTCTTCGCTGACGGGGGCCTTCATCGCGGCGCGGTAGCGGTCCGGCGCACGGCGCTCAGTGATGCCCTGTGAAGCGAGCGCCTTCTCGCGCCGCTCCTTGGCCTGAACATCAAGAACGAACATATTGTCCTCACCACCGGAGCGGGAGAGGAACCCCTTGTTCATCTTGTCCTTCCACGCCCGCCAGGCCTTCGGATCCTTCTCGCGGTCCGGCTCCATGCCGCCGATCAACAGCTTGACCCCGGGATTGCGGCTGTACCCGGCCGAGGCTTCGAGGAGGAAGTCCTCGTTGCCGCTGACTTCGTAAACGATCATCTGGCCGCCCGAGACGATTCCAGTGTAAAGCGTCGACGCGACATCTCCACAGACGCCCAGCACCTGTTTGACGCCCGGCACGCTCGCCACCCAGCGCGCGCCCGTGCCGAACACCGAGGTGCCGTTGAGCTCAAGGTCGATGGTGTCTTTGGAAGAAATCCATTTCCGACCGTCCATGTTCCACTCGGCGCGGGCGAGATCGGGGGGGATGTCGCGGCGAACCTTGAACTCTGTCTTCGAATGCTCGTTGGTCCACCACATCTCGTGCTTGCCCAACCAGCCAAGGCTCGTCTCCGGGGTGTACTTAACAGGCGAGGCCGGCAGCCACACAAGGCGTGAGCCGTCAGCGAGATACTCCGTGCCGATCTTCGGGTCGTCCTGTCTCGCCTCGCCGCCTTTTCCGATCTCGATCGCTCCGGCTACACCGAACGCCAGGCCCAAGTCCTTATTGTCCTCGAACTCGGTGGCTTTCTGGAAGGTCCCGCTCAGAATGCGCCGTGAACCGTCGGCGCGCGTGAAGATCAGCATGTAGCTTTTGTTCTCGTTGATGAAGAAGCGGATCGGCGCGCCCTTCTTCTGATCCACGAGGCCGCCGATGTCCTTGGCTTCGGCGGCGAGGAAGGCGGCCAGAGGCTTGCTCATGCGGCCGTTGTCGTCGTTCATGCCCATCGCGATGATCGTCTCATGCGCAAGCCCGCGGGCGAGCGTCAGGCGCTGCTTCCCGTCGGACGAGTCGACCAACGATTTGAGCGCGACTTCCCAGCCGATATTTTTCGTACCGCCTTCGAGGAGCTGGTTCACATGGGCGGACTTGGCCACGATGTGAGTGCCGTTCTGCAGCACGAGCCGCTCAAGCTGAACGCTTCCATCGAGGCCGACCTTCTCAACACGCAAGGAGATCGCGGGCGGCGCGCCATCGGCGCTCTTCAGGAAGCGCGTTTCCCGGCGACCGTCTTTTGTCGTGGCTTCAAAGCGCCCATCCTCACCCGCAAGATTGCGAACGAATTGGTCTCCGGTCTTGGTGTTCTTGCGCGAGCTCTTAAGCTCGGTGCCGTCGGCCTTGTACTCGATGATCTCGATGATCCCGGTCGCCATGTCCAGGCGCTCCCGGCGAGCGAGCC
This sequence comes from Elusimicrobiota bacterium, assembly GCA_043745445.1. Taxonomy (GTDB): domain Bacteria; phylum Elusimicrobiota; class Elusimicrobia; order UBA1565; family UBA9628; genus GWA2-66-18. The sequence continues at coordinate 883 of JAYTSX010000028.1, read as the reverse complement.
TGGCGCCGTCGTACATATTGGTCAAAGCGTTCTGAAGCTTGCCTTGCGCGTCATAACCGATCAAGGATTCGCTCCGATGCTTATTTTCGTCGAACGCCACGATGAGTCCGCTGCGCCCGTCCTTGGCCTGGCCCTGGAACCGAGAGGAGCCATCCGGATTGTCAAAGCGCAGGCCCACGAATTGCGAAGCGCCGCGGGCGAGCCCGACGACTTGCGCGCCGGTCGTGCCATTGCCGTCAGGGAAGGTCTCCCACGGCGTAAATTTCGTATTGAGCGGAACTTGCCCCTTCACTAAATTCGTGCGCAGATAGCCGCGGTACTCCCAGAGGTTGGCCATGAACGCGCCGAGCTCGCCATTGGCGGACTTGACTGCGGTGATGCGGCGCATCACATCGTCCATCGATTCGAATTTATTACTCAACCCCAACGAGGTCGCCAGCTTCTGCTCCTCCTGGCTCAGGTACTCAACAAGGGAGTCGAGGGTCGCGAAAGTGCTCGGGTCGACGCCCAACACCGACGCCGCGCGCCGGCCCGCGTCGAAAAGCTCCTTGAGACGGGCGCTGCGTTCCGCGACGAAACGGCGCTCGGTGCCATTCGGGAGCTTGTCGACGATCGCCTCCGCGGCTCGTCCTGCCGTGAGGCTCAACAGGGCCGCGTAATCGTAGCTTTCGGCGCGCACGACCGCCGCTTCTTGAATGGGCGCGGGCGTGTCGCGGCCGAGATTGCGCGCTTTGGCCGCGTTCGTGCCGGGCGCACCCTGCGGCGTGTAGGTGACGGCGAGCTTTTCTCGAATCGCCCCGAAGTTGACGGCGACCGCGCCCGCGGCGCCTTTCGGTGTGCCATAGCGGCGATTCAAATCGTCGAAAATTTTAGCGGCCTGATC
>JAYTSX010000027.1:0-2650 GCA_043745445.1 Elusimicrobiota bacterium | reverse complement strand
TAGCCCCCAGGCACAGCAAATCCAAAGGAATATCCAGGCGCGCGGCGACAAAACCGAAAGCTACGCCCAGCGCGCGCCGACGAATGTACCGGTTCTGACGGCGGCCGCCGACCAAGCCCTCGGCAACGGCGACATCGCCCGAGCGCAGGGCCGCGCTGACCAGGCGGTGAGCGCGGCCTCGGCCGAGACCGATCCCGAAAAGTATGCGGCCAAGTGGCCGTCTGCCATGAACACGCGCGCTAGGGTCGCCGAGAAGGCTGGGGATTATCAGCTGGCAAACAAGTACGCGGCAGAGGTTCTCAATAAATTTCCGGACGATGCGACGGCCAAAGCTCTGTATTACTCGACCAAGGGCCGCGGAAAGGCGACGGCTTTGACGCAGCCCCCCGCAGGCAACACCCCTGCTCCGCCGACGGCCGCGCCTTCGCCTTACCGCGATCCTCAGGTGCAGCTGGCGGGAGAACGGGCGCTGGGGCGTCAGCAGGCGATAGGCTTTTACAATAGGGCGAAGTCGAGCAACGATTTGGGCGATACGGCGCGCGCGTTGGAATACGCGCAAGCCGCGATCAGGGCTGATCCCAGCCTGCCGGACAGCTACATGGAGCGGGCGAAGGCGTTGCTCGGGAAGAAAGACGGCGTTCGACGGGATCAGCTCGCCCAAGCGATCAACGATCTCCGCTCCGCCATGGAACTCTGGATGAAGAATGGGCAGACCGGACGCTTGGCCGAAGCGAACGGATTGAGCGCCAAGGCCAAGAACGCCAACGGCGATTATAACGGAGCGCAGGACGACGCGAACAGGGCCATGTCTTACGACGCCGGCTACGCGCCGGCCTATTGGCAGCGGGGAGTCGCGCGCGAGGCGTCGAAGCAGAAGGAGTTGGCGCTGGCCGACTACAACAAATCTGCCGAGTTGCTGCCGGAGTACGGCGCGGCGCGCGACGAGGCCACGGCCCGGCTGATGGCGCCCGAGAACGCGGGCCCCGCCCCAGTCGCGCGGCCCACCGAGAGCGCCCTTCATCAAGCCTGGACGGGGTTCCTGGGTAAGACGGGCGGGAGCTTCAATCTTTTCATGGGTACGATGGGCGCGCTGTTCGTTCTGTTTGGCGGCTGCGTCTTTTGGTTCGCCAAGGAAGGCTCGCCGGCGAGCCGCGTAAGGAGTTTCTTCACGCGCCTAAGCCAGGTTGTGACTGTCACGACTCCCGTAGCGGCGGAGGAGACGCGCGAGATCGGCGGCCGCATCGAACCGCGCGATGACGGACGATCCTTGCCTCCCATGAGGGGCGCCGGAGCCGCCGGCCTGGAGGGGCGTACCGTCGACGGCGGCAAGTATCGCGTCGTCTGCGTGATCGGTCAGGGCGGCATGGGGACGGTCTACAAGGCGTACGACCTCGGCCTCAAGCGCGACGTGGCGATCAAGTGCATGAACGACTTACTGCTGCCCGACCGGAAGGCGCGGGAACGCTTCGTCGCCGAGGGCAGGACCGGGGCCAAGCTCAGGCATCCCAACATCGTCGCCGTCTACTCCTTCTTCATGGAGGGCGAGCGCGCCCTCATCGTCTTCGAGCACATCGAGGGGAATACGCTCCATGACATGCTCAACGAGAGCCCCGGACGCCGCCTGGATTTCCGCCTCGCGCTGAAAATACTCGCCCAGCTCGCGTCCGCCGTGGACTACGCCCATAACGAGGGCGTCATCCATCGCGACCTCAAGCCGCCGAACGTCATGGTGTGCGGCGGGGACAATGCCAAGGTGATGGACTTCGGCATCTCACGGGTCGTCTCGCACGCTCAGCCGACCAAGACGGAGACGATCGTGGGCACCCCGATCTACATGGCGCCGGAGCAGAACGACGGCGTCGTGGTGCGTCAGTCCGACGTCTACGCCCTCGGCATCATCGCCTACGAGATGCTGACCGGCATGCTTCCCTTCAGGGGCGAGCCCATGCAGCTCGACAAGCGCGAAGGCCGCTTCCCGGCGGCTTCCGCGCTGATGCCGAGCCGCACGGCCGTCGACGCGACTTTCGCGGCGGCCTGAAAATCCCGCGATCCTCGTCGGAGCGGGCCCTTGACGGAAGTCCGAGGTGGCTCTACGCTATGCTCGTGAGGTGGACTCCCCTCGGTCTCCTCGTCGTTGCGCTCCTCGCGGCTCCGGTCCGGGCCGCGAACGGCTCGGCCGTCCTTGAGCCCGCCGCCGTCGCCGCGATTCAACGGCGCTGGCCGCGTCCGCTGGGCCTGATCCAGAAGCGCCTCGCGGAACCTTCCGGCGAGTTCCTCCGCGACCGCCCGGCCATAGTTTCCGTCCTAAACGCCGCGGCATCGTTCACCGAGGCCGAGGAATTGCCCGACGCCGCCCGCGCCGACGCCAAGGCCGCGGCGGCTCTAGATTTCCGGGTCGGGCTCGATGCTATGGGTCCGCGCGGCGGGCGCTTCCTCGGCCGCGACGGCGGTTTGGGCGTGATCGCCCGCGAAATCCTGGGGCCTGAGGCGCTGCTGGATGCATTGAAACGGGCTGAAGGGGCCGAGCCCGAGTCGGCGGCATTACTCAGCATGCGCGCCGAAGCTCTCTACCATGCCGGCCGCTACGAAGAAGCCAACGCCGCCGCGCGTCGGGCCTGGGAGCTCAGCGGCCGCCGCGACGAGGCCGCGT
>JAYTSX010000026.1:0-2654 GCA_043745445.1 Elusimicrobiota bacterium | reverse complement strand
CAATGTGGTCAACCGCCTCGGAGACATTCGCACGGAGGTGTTGGAGCCGGCCGCATGCATCCTGCTGATTCATGTCCTTCATCATCTCGATTCGTTTGAGGCTCAAGAGCGTCTTCTTAAAACCTGCCGGGAGAAGCTCAATGACGATGGCTGTCTTGTAATCTGCGAGGTGAACTCCTCGCCGGGCTGGAAATACGCGCTGGGCTGGCTCGCCGACCGGATGCTTTATCCCGGCGATCCGATTTTCTACCGCTTCCCCGCCGAGATGCACGAACTTCTGGCGCGGTGCGGCTTTCGGACCGAAACGCGGCTCGTTCATGAGGGGACCCCGTTCTCCCATGCCGTTTACATCTGCGCAAAAGCATGAAAAAAAATCACATCGACCGCTTCATGACCTGGGCACGCAACTTCCGCTCCGCCGAATTATTCGCGGCGCTCGAAAATCACTCGCGCGGCGATGTGTTGGATGTCGGCGGCTGGGACTTTTTCCTTTCAGTCCGCGACAATCCGCGCATCGCCTTCAACACTTGGACGAGCCTTGAGGAGGGGGAACGCCTGCTTGAGACGCCCGATGGTCGGTATCGAGCCGTGACCGGCGACGGGGAAAAGATGGCGTTCCCCGACGCGAGCTTCGACACCGTTCTTAATATACAAGTGCTCGAGCACACCTTCGATCCGTTGGCCATGGTGCGCGAAATATCGCGCGTCCTGCGCCCCGGAGGCGTGGCCGTCTTCCTGATTCCGCAGACCTCGGTGCTTCATCACCCGCCGAAGCATTACTACAACTTCACACGCTTCTGGGTGATCAAGGCCGCGGATATCGCCGGCCTTAAGATCATCGAACTAAAACCCCTGGGCGGACGCTGGACGAGCACCGCGTCTCATATGGTCCATTTTTTCCTCCAAGCATTTCGCGCGCCCGGCTACACGACGGAGGAGGACCGAAGAGGTCCTCTGTTTTACCTGCTCCTGCCGTTGATGTGCGCGTACGCAGCGCTGAGCGTGCCGGTCTGCCTTCTGCTGAGCCTGGGGGATTTGACCGAAGAGGCGAACAACCACCTCGTCGTGGCGCGCAAGCCGTAGCCGCTCAGTCTTTTTTGCGGGCGAGCACGGAGGCCACCATGGCGAGGGCCAAGGTTCCGCCGATGACGGCGAGAGACGCGCCTGTGGTGATGTGGTAGAAGTCTTTGATGATCATCTTCATGCCCACGAACACGAGCACGGCCGAAACGCCGGCCTTCAGGTACTTAAACTCCGCCATCGAGCCGGCCAGCAGAAAATAGGTCGAGCGCAGACCCATGACCGCGAAAATATTCGAGGTGTACACCACGAACAGGTCGGAGCTGACGCCGAGCGCGGCCGGGATCGAGTCCACGGCGAAGATTAGGTCGGTCGCCTCGATCACCACGAGTGCCGCGAACAGCGGGGTCGCGTGCAAGACGCCGTTGATGCGGGTGAAAAAGTGGTGCCCGTGCGTCCCTTCGGTCACGGGCAGGAACTTGTGGAGCAAACGCAGCGCGGGATTTTTCCCCGGCTCCATCTGCTCCTCATCCGACACCATCATCTTGCCGCCGGTGTAAACGAGGATCGCGCCGAAGACATAGAACATGAGGTGCGACGCCTTCAGCAAAGACAGCCCCGCGAAGATAAAGATGAAGCGCATGGCGATCGCCCCGATGATGCCCCAGTGCAGGATGCGCGGCTGGTTGTCCGGTTTGATGCCGAAGAAAGAAAAAACAAGGATGAAGACGAAGAGGTTGTCGACGGACAGCGACTGCTCCAAAATATAAGCCGAGACGAACTGGAAGGCCTTGTCGTGGCCGTACACGAAATACACCGCCACGGCGAAGGCGGCGGCCAAGGTCCACCAGACGGCGACCATGATCGCGGCCTCGCGCACCTTCATGACATGCGCTTTCTTTTGGAAGATGCCCAGGTCGAGGACCATCATGACGCCGATGACCGCGACGAAGCCCGCCCATAACCAGGTGACTGCCATAGTAAGGAAATTCTACCATTAAGGTCATGATCTCAATTTTCACCGACGGCGCCTGCTCGGGAAACCCCGGACCCGGGGGATGGGGGGCCATCATCGTTACGCCCGAGGGCCGTGTTTTAGAACTCGCGGGGCGCGAGGAGCCGACGACGAACAACCGTATGGAACTTGGCGGCGTCATCGCGAGCTTGCGCGCGGTTCAGGGCATGCCGGGTATCGCGCTGATTCACAGCGATTCGACCTACGTCATCGAGGGCATCACGAAGTGGATTTTGGGCTGGAAGCGCCGGGGTTGGACGACCGCCGCGGGCGATCCGGTCAAGAACGAGGACCTGTGGCGAGCGCTCGAGTCAGCCGTCGCCGCGCGGGGCAAAGGCGGCGTCGAGTGGCGCTGGGTGAAGGGCCACTCAGGCCACGACGCCAACGAGCGCTGCGACGAGATCGCGGTGGCTCTCGCGAAGCGGCTTCCGATAGAGCTTTTTGAAGGACCATTAATGAATTACCCGCACGGTTCCCTTCTGCCGTCCGCGGCGAAGCCGCTTCCGGCCCGGCCGAAGGCCAAGGACCGCAAGGCCGCCGACACGAGGCCCGTCTCCTACCTCAGTTATCTTTCCGGAAAGCTCGAGCTCCACTCGACCTGGGGCGAGTGTGAAGCGAG
>JAYTSX010000025.1:0-2661 GCA_043745445.1 Elusimicrobiota bacterium | reverse complement strand
CTGATGGTCGTACGACAGAATCCTGTCAGACGGCGTCGTTTGAGGTCGACGCTGAGGTCGAGATAAATATGGCGCGTGTCGAACGGTCGATCCGGCGCGTACACGGGCGGCACGCCCAGGAGGGCGGCCTGCACCCCAGGCCCGGAGACCTCGGCTGCGAGGCGTCTTCCGCAGCCGAGGAACTCCTGGTCTGAGTGAGCCACTTAGGCGGCGACCGGTTCGCCCTTTGAGACCGAGGCGAGCTCTTTGATCATCATCGCGGCGATCTCGTTGCGCTGAATCTGATTGGTGCCCTCGTAGATCTGGGTGATCTTCGCGTCGCGCATGTACTTTTCCACCGGGAAGTCTCTCATGTAACCGATGCCGCCGCACATCTGCACGCACTCATTGGTGACAAACATCGCGGTGTCGGAGCAAGAGAGCTTGCACATCGCGGATTCCTTCGTCCAGCGCTTGCCGTCCCCGGCCTGCAGGATGTCGTAGACGATGGCGTTTTCGTCGATGGCCTTTTTGTAGATCGGAAGCATGTACTTGTCCATCGCCTTCGCCGTGGTGTAGAGGAGCGCCCGGCTCATTTCGATCTGGGTGGCGCAATTGGCCATCATATGCTGGATCGCCTGGAAGCTCGAGATCGGCTGGCCGAACTGGCGGCGCTGCCGGATGTAGGCGAGCGTTTCATCGAGCGCGCCCGTCGCGATGCCCAAAGCCTGCGCCGCCACACCGGGGCGGGAGCAGTCAAAGGTCGTTTGCGCCGTGAAGAGCCCGTAGCCTTCTTTGTAGAGGCGGTTCTTCACGGGAATGCGGCAATTCAGGAAGTCGAGCTGGTAGGTCGGGTTGGCGCGGATGCCCATCTTGTGTTCTTTCTTCCCGAAGCCGAAGCCGGGCGTGCCCTTCTCAACGACGAAGGCGGTGACGCCGCGCGCGCCGCGGGAGCGGTTCGTGGTCGCGAACACGACATAGGTCTCGGCGACTTCGCCGTTGGAGACGAAGATTTTGGAGCCGTTGAGGATGTAGTGCTCACCATCGAGCTTGGCGGTACATTCGGTCGCGGTCGCGTCGGAGCCGGCGTTGGCCTCGGTGATCGAGAATGCCGCGAGCTTTTTGCCGGAGGCGAGCTCAGGGATGAAGCGGGCGCGCTGCTCGGGGCTGCCAAGGAGCAGGATCGGGAGCACGCCGAGCCCGGAGGCCGCAAATGCGAGCGCGATGCCGCCGCAGGCGCGGGAGAGCTGCTCGATGACGAGCACCTGCTCCATCAAGCCGCCGCCCATGCCGCCGTAGGCCTCCGGAAGGTAGACGGAGTACAGATCGGCCGCGGCCATCTTTTTGACCACGTCCCAGGGGAACTTTTCCGCCTCATCGAGAGCTTCGCGGACGGGCTTGATGTCGCGCAGGGCGATCTGCCATGCCAGGTCCTGAATCTCCTTTTGCTGCTCGGTCAATTCGTAGATGTAGCTCATAAATTCCCCCTGTTCATCTTATTGAGGGCGTCGCAGGCCGCGGCCTGCTCCGCTTCCTTCTTGCTCTTGCCGGCGCCGCGTCCGAGTTCCCGTTCTCCGAGGCGGACCGTGATCTGGAACACCTTATCGTGGTCTGGCCCTGTCGAGGACGTCGTCTCGTACGCCGGCGGCGATTTGTGCCGCTTCTGCAGCATTTCCTGCAGCTTGCTCTTGTGATCTGTTTCGAGAAGGCTTCCGTGCCGCTCGGCGTACCAGGAACGAATGAATTTGGCCGCCGCTTCGTACCCGCCGTCGAGGTAGATCGCTCCGATCAGGGCCTCCACCGCGTTGGCGAGCAAACTGTGTCTCGTTCTTCCGCCGGTTGACTCCTCGCCGACGCCGAGGTGCAGATAGGCTCCGATGTCCAACGCTTCACCCCAAAGCGCGAGGCTCGGCCGCGACACGAGCAGCGACTTTTTCTTGGAGAGGTTCCCCTCGGGTTCATTCGGGTACCCCGAGAAGACGGCATGTGCGACGACCGACGCCAGCACGCTGTCGCCCAAAAACTCCAAGCGCTCGTTATAGACGCCGGACCCGCTTTCGCTGGCGAACGACTTGTGCGACAGCGCCTGCTTGAGCAGTCCGGCGTCTATGAACCGATAGCCGATGACCTCTTCAAGAGGTCGGGGCATCGGAGCGTCCGCCTTACTTCTTGGCGTGAGTCGAGATGTAGTCGATCGCCTGGCCGACCGTCTGAATCTTTTCGGCCTGCTCGTCGGGAATCTCGGTGTCGAACTCTTCTTCGAGCGCCATAACGAGCTCGACGGTGTCGAGCGAGTCCGCCCCGAGGTCGTTCACGAAATGCGCCGTGATGGTAACTTCCGCGGCGTCCACGCCGAGCTGCTCGACGATGATCTGCTTCACGCGGTCCGCGATGTTGGCATCAGCCATGATGTCTTATCTCCTTGACGTCTATTGACTACATGTACCCGCCACCGTTCACGTTGAGGCAGTGGCCGGTGATGTACGCTGCTTCGTCCGACGACAGAAACATAACCGCCCGGGCGACGTCCGCCGGCTCGCCCATCCGTCCGAGAAGAATCTTCTCGATGAGCTTCGCCTTCATTTCCTCGGGGATGACTTCCGTCATCCTCGTCTTAATGAATCCGGGCGCGACCGCATTCGCCGTAATGCTGCGGGAGGCGAACTCCCGTGCGACCGACTT
>JAYTSX010000024.1:0-2678 GCA_043745445.1 Elusimicrobiota bacterium | reverse complement strand
GGGGGTGAGGCCGTAGAGGCGGTAAACGTGGGCGTCGATCTCGGCTTCCAGCGCCGGCACGGAGGCATCGTCTCCCGCGCGCTTCGCCGCGAGGATGCCGTCCACCAGCGCGCTCAGCTTCGCTTGCTCGGCGGGCGGCGCGACGGGGATGGGAATTTGACGAATGTAATCGCTGAAAGCGCGAAAGTAGCCGCCTTGAAGTCGGTTCGATATGCCAGCGTAGAACCACTCAACAACGGCGGAATTGAAGATCGCCGTTAGCCACTTTTCGTCGGTTGGAATGAAATAGCAGGTGTTGGCTGCGTGATAGCCTCCGCTGTCCCAAGCGAAGCTCTGGTGCTGGTAAATATCGGGGTAGGTAATTTTGCATCCATCGAAAGCATCCCAATAAATGCACGAGCGTAGTTCCCAGAAATGTGTGCCTTGATCGTCGCGCGCGTTGAGGCCGTCGCGGAATTGTCCGAGCCAGCGATGAATCGCAGGATACGTTTTGGCGAAGATGCTTTCGGCTTGAGCCGCTTCCTTGCCGCTCCACGGATGCGTCGCGTTCGCCGAGGATTCGATCTTGATGAGATAGTGTTCCGCAAACTCGACAGCCCATCGCTTCACGTCCTTCCCGCGCAGAAAAGGTTTGAGCACTTCGGCAGATGAATCGTGCTCGGCGATGAGCCGGTCGCGCGTCGCGCGATCAACAACGAACGCTTCGTTCAAGCCCGTCAGAACGCCGCGATAAATTCGTCCTTTCACATACTCACCGAGCGGCGTGCCAGCGGCGCGGAGTTTGGCGAGGAGGCGGAGGACGGCGGGCGATTCGAGACGCCAGCCGTCGGGCGTGAGTTCGCTTTGGCGGATGGGCTGGCCGCGTTGCGCGACGATGTCCTCGATGCGGTCGAGCGGTGCGCCTTTCTCCCAAGTATAGACGAGCGCGCTGGAATCCTGCGGCGCGGCGGCCCGCGAACCTTCGAGGATGGAGGCGTAGGCGATGGCGTCGAAGACGGGCGCGTCGCCGAAATCAATGAGGCGGTGCAGCGTGAGTTCGCGGGTGAGGAAACCGCGCAGGCTCTCGCCGTAGCCGGCGCGGTAAAATTTGTTCGACGTGATGAAGGTGAGCACGCCGCCGGGCCGCAGCTTCTTCACCGCGCACTCGTAGAAATAGACGAGCAGATCGGCGACGCCATCGAAGCACTCGTAAGGCTCGGCCTTGAGCGCGGGCTTTTGCTCCTTGATCGCCTCCTGCCGGACGTAAGGCGGGTTCGCGATGACGATGTCGAAGCCGCCGGCGGCGAAGATTTCCCGGAACCAAAGATGCCAGAGGAAGAACGGGCGCTCGGCGCGGCGGTCTGCGAGGAGGGCGTGGAGTTTGGTTTTTTTTGCATCGAGGCCCGCCAGTTCGGTTTGCATGGCCTTGCCTTGCTTTGCTTCCCGAGGGGTGCGGGCGCGACCGCGGCGAAAGGCGGCAGCTTGCGTGAGAGATGTTTCCAGTTCGTCGCGGCGGCGTTCCAGCCGGGCGTCGATGGCTCGGAGCACGGCGGCGTCGATCTCGGCGCGCAGGCGTGCTTTTTCAATCGGCGCGTGGCAGGCGTAGTAGCTGTCGCGCAGGTCCGCGAGGTTTGCCGCCGGAGTGTTACGCGGGTCTTGCAGCTCGGCTTGCGCGGAGGCGGCGAGCGCCAGTTCATTCTGGTCGCTGCCGAAGACGCGGACGCCGTAGCGCACGGGCTCGGCGAGATGGTCCAGCCGCTCACCCTCGAAGGATTCGAGCAGGCTGTTTCCCTGCATGATCTGGTAGTCGAGATTCGGCAGCGGGAGCGGCTCGTCTTCATCGACGATGAGGGCGAGCCAGAAACGGAGGCGGGCGATCTCGACCGCGCCGGCATCGAGATCGACGCCGTGGATGGAGTTCTGGATGATGGCGCGCTTGAGCTGGGCGCGGTTCGCGCCGGGATGGAGCGTCATTTTCGTCCAGAAAATCTCCTGCAAGAGCCCGATGGGGAATGCGCCGGAGCCGATGGCGGGGTCGCAGATTTTCAGCCCGTCGAGGGCTGTCTCCAAGCGGGTGGCATGGAGGGCGCGCCAGCTTTGGTGGTCGCGCGCGTCGATCGGTTCCTTCAATCGAATGAGCTTCTCGATCTCAGCGGGCGCGGCGGTGTCGCCGGGGAAGTGGCCGCGCAGAGCGTGGATGAGGCTCTGCTGGCACATGTATTGGACGACGGCCTTGGGCGTGTAGTAGGCGCCCTTGTCTTTGTTGTCTTCGAGCAGGTTCTCGAAGATGTGCCCGAGCATCTCGGGGTCGATGCCGATCTCGTGATCGTCGGGATCGTTCTCGTCGATGGTGAAGTGATATTCGCCGAAGAACCGGAGCAGCGCGGCGAAGAGCGGCTCGGGAAAGTCAAGGCTCGCGACGGTGTCGAAATCGCGCTCGAACAAGCCGCCGTTCAGATACGGGACGCGCGTGCCGGTGACGGCGAAAAGGTCGCCGGGGCGGCCCGGATGATTGAGCGTATCGAAGAAAAGCGGGACGAGGCGCGTGGAATGAAAGCGCGCCTTTTCCGCCGCAGGCGTGGAGTCGAAGAGATGCGCGAGGAAGGCGGGATCGCCGCCGAGCCATGAGGTTGAAAGCTGAGAGTTGAGGGTTGAGAGATCGGAGGGGAGCGCGCTGCGCGCGGGGCCGGAACTCTCAA
>JAYTSX010000023.1:0-2704 GCA_043745445.1 Elusimicrobiota bacterium | reverse complement strand
AAAAACGCGACGTGCTGGGAACATGGCTGCTCTCCATTCTGTCCGGGCACAAGCGCTACGCTCACGTGACGACGATCCGCGGCGACGGCGTCAATCCGCCGTCTACGTCTACCCGATGGGCGACTACTCCGGGCCTCGCACACCCAACGGCCTCTGTCCGAAATGCGCTATGAGCCTGACCGAGAAGAAATGTTGCGTGGGGTGTTGACGGGGGAGGGCTCATGGGCGACGGGGATGGTTATCGGACGAAGGTGTCATTGTCCGCAGTCTCCGAAGCCTTCATCAACGCTCAAGCCCATGGGGAGCATCTATGGCCGATAGAACGGGCTCGGGTCTCTTGACGACGCTCTGGCGCGCCGCTTGGCGGCTGCGCGCCGCCGCCGACAGGCGGCAGGGCGAAGGAGATGTCTTCCCGGACTTTACGCTGCGGGACATCTCCGGCCGGCCGCATACCCTGTCCGAGGGCGGTCCGACTGTCCTCTGGTTCACGAATCTCTGCGAGGACTGCCGGAGTCGGGCGCCGCTGCTCGGTGAGATGGTCAAGGCGGGCCTCCGGGTCTTGGCCGTGAGCATCCTGCCGGCGGACGATCCCCTGCCGCTGGAGTACGGCAAGACCGCGCCGTTCCCGCTCATCCTCGACCCGGAGGACGTCGTTGGACGGCGCCTGGGACTGGAGCATCCCCCGGGGACCTGCCCGCTGCACAACCTCTTCATCCTCGACCGCGAGCGGCGAGTGCTCTTCCGCCACCATCTCTCCGCCGCCGATCCCGAGGCGCTGCGCCGCGTCTGGCAAGACCTTCTTAAGGAAAAAGGCGCGGGCAAGAGAACCTCGACATGATGAGCTCGAAAGAAGCCAGGATATCGCTCGACCGTGAGCGTCTGCGCCAGCGCGGCCTTCTCGCCGAAAGGAGGTCCAGCGAGGTCTGCGCGGCGTTCCCGGGCCGCGTCGCCGTGGTTCTGTCCGGGGGCGGCGCGCGCGGCGCGTATGAGGCCGGGGCCTTGCTCGCCTTCCAGGACGCGGGCCTGCCCACGCACGTCATCACGGCCGCGTCCAGCGGCAGCATCAATGCGGCGTCCTACGCCGCGCATTCGACGACGCTCGTCGGAAACGCGGAGCCGCTGGTGGAGTCATGGCTCCGTCTGACGCCCTCGGCGGTGGGCATCGAATGGACCCGGTACATGTTCATGTTGGGGGGGTTTCTGGCCGCCGTGACGGGGATCGGCAACCTGATCCGCGACTGGCTGGGCCGCCTGGACATCGTGCTGATCCACCTGCATCGTCCCCGGCTGACGTGGCTTTTCCTATTCTTGGCGGGAGCTTCGGTCTTCTTCCTTCACGACCGGATTCCGTACCTCGGCCATGCCCTCGCCCAACGGTTCCGCGGCGAGCATTGGAAGCCCGACGCCAAGAAGCTCGCCTTGTCGCTGCTGGCGAACGTCATCGTGTGGTCGTTCGCCTGGGTCGTGTTCAGCCCCGCGCACCTTCACGTCTCCTTCGGAAAATTGATCCGCGCTCATCCGTGGGCGGCCGCCGCCGCGCTGGTGACGCTCCTCGCGCTGCGGCCGGCGTGGCGGTTCCTGCGCGCCCGGGTCAGCGTGTGGAGTCATCAGTTTCTGCGCCTGCCGCTGCGCACGGGCCTGTTCCCGAACTACGAGCGAACCCGGTTCCTGCGCGAGCACATCCCGATGGAGGCCCTGCGCGCCTCGCCCATCCGGGTGGTGATGGCGGCGACGGATCTGCAAAAGGGGACCGAACGCTTCTTCTCCAACGCGTCTCGAGCCGAGCTCTCGGCGGACCCCGGGGCCAACGCGGCGTTCGTCGCGGCGGAGATTGAGCCGCCGACCGACCTGATGAAGGCGCTGCTCGCCTCTTCCGCGCTGCCGCTCGTCTATGAAGCCGTGCCCATGAACGGGAGCGTCTACACCGACGGTGGTATCGTCACGAATCAACCGATCCGCCCCGCCGTGAACCTGGGCGCGGACGTGCTGTTGCTCGTCATTCCGCAGGCCAGGAATGAGGAGGGCATCGCGATCAAGACCTTCATCGACCTCGGCCTGCGCTCGATCGAGATCATGATGGCGCACAACCTGAAAACGGACTCCAAGGTTCTCTCCAGCATGAACCGACTTTGCGAGCAGTTCGCCGCGGGATTGGGCGTGCGTCCCGAGCAAGTGGTCATCGATCTGGGCCACCGGTCGTACCGCTACCTCAAGCTCATCACGCTGCGCCCGAGCGGGCCCCTGGGACTCGGGAGGCTCGACTTCGACGGCAAGGTATCGGGAGCGGCGATCATCCAGGGGTATATCGACGGCTGCTCGGCGGTCCTGGAGTTTCTCGACTACGCGGCCCAGGCTCCGATCACCGCGTCCAAACATACGATCGCCCTGTCGCGCATGCAGGACAAGGCGTTTCATTCACAAGGAGACATTCGATGAAAAAGAAGATCAAGATCGCAGTGGGCGTCGTGGCGATCGGGCTGGCGGCCTGGCTCGTCCCGCCGGCGATCCATGACCTGCGCCGTCTCTGCCCGACCAAGCCGGACGGCGTGCCCCAGGCGCAGGCCCTCCCGCAGTGGGCGCGGCGCTACGACATCAGCTGCGCGGTCTGCCACACCACGATCCCGCGCCTGAGCCGGGCCGGCTACGAGTTCCGGCGACAGGGCTTCCGGATGCCCGACGAGGTCGGACAAGAAGCCAAGTTCGG
>JAYTSX010000022.1:0-2709 GCA_043745445.1 Elusimicrobiota bacterium | reverse complement strand
TCGGCATCTGGCAGATCAAATGGGAGCTCGAGGACCTCGCGTTCAAGTACCTGCACCCCGACGAGCACGCCGAGCTCTCGGGAAAGGTCGCGGCGATGCTCGCGAACAGCGAGAAGAACCTCATCGAGACCCGCGCGGCGATCGAGAAGGTGACCGAGGGGACCAATATCCCGTGCCGCATCCTCGCGCGCAGCAAGACGCTGTGGTCCATCTACGGCAAGATGGAGCGCCAGGAGAAGCCCTTCGAAGACATTCAAGACGCCCTCGGCGTTCGTCTGATCACCGACACGGTGGCCAACTGCTACGCGCTCCTCGGCATCATCCACACCCACTTCAAACCGGTCGCCGGCTCCTTCACCGACTACATCTCCACTCCGAAGCTCAACTTGTACCGGTCGCTTCACACGACCATCGTCAGCCCGACCGGTGAGTTCGTCGAGATTCAGATCCGCACCGAGGAGATGCACCGCTCCTCCGAGTACGGCATCGCCGCGCACTGGCGCTACAAGACCGGTGAGTCGGCGCGCGACGCGCACATGGAGGAGAAGCTTAACTGGCTGCGGCAATGGATGGAATGGTTGCAGGACCTCAATTCCCCTCGGGAATTCCTCGATTCCCTTAAAACCGACCTTGAGTTTAATCAGGTCTTCGTCTTCACCCCGGCCGGCGAGGTGAAGGTTCTGCCCGCGGGCGCGACCCCGCTCGACTTCGCCTTCTCCGTGCACACGGCCATCGGCTTCTCCTGCGTCGGCGCGCAGGTCAACAACAAGATGGTCAAGCTCGACCTGCCGCTCAAGTCCGGCGACATCTGCAAGATCATCACCAAGAAAGGCTCCATGCCCAAGAAGGACTGGCTCAACTACGCCAAGACCGCGCGGGCGCGCTCGAAGATCAGGCACTATCTGCGGGAGCAGGGAATCGTCGCGTGATGAAATACGCGCTGCTTGCCGGCCTGCTTTTCACCGCCGCCTGCTCCCGGCAGCCGGCCCTGAACTACCGCCACTGCCTGAAGCTGCGCATCGGCATGACGCGCGAGCAGGTCTTCGCCGCGATGGGTCCGCCGGAAGAAACTCACCCCTATATCGAGGGGAAATCTTTACCGCATCTAAAAGACCACACGGCCTACGAGTGGAGCACGCCCGCCTCGATGCCCGCGGGCAACCGCGTGTCGTTTAACGACACAACCACGCTGGCCGAGAGCATTCACTGCGGTGACTCCGTCATCACGACGGCCGTGTTCATCGAACCGGCGGCACCCGCCATCTCGACGACGGTCGTTTACGGCGTGCAGATCTCTTCGAGCTCCCCGGTGGCGCCGGCGGCGCGCCGCAGCCTGCGAGAACGCGGCTCGTCGAGCTCGCAATCTTCCGGGCGGCCCCTAACCGAATGAGATTTTTCGCGCTCGTAGTTCTCGCCGTGACGATCACCGCTT
Source organism: Elusimicrobiota bacterium (assembly GCA_043745445.1). Taxonomy (GTDB): domain Bacteria; phylum Elusimicrobiota; class Elusimicrobia; order UBA1565; family UBA9628; genus GWA2-66-18. The sequence goes on along the minus strand of JAYTSX010000022.1, from coordinate 1,277 downwards.
GCGGCAAGGCCAAGACCCCTGAGGCACCGACGGGGCCGGACGCCGTGGGAGCCGAGCTGGCGACTTTCCCCCAGCTGCTCGTGCCCATATCCACCCAGACATGGGCCAGCATGCGAGCGGCCGCCGCGAAGGACGATATCTCCAGCCTCACCGCGGACCGATATCCCCAGCCGTACGCGCGCGCCACGGTGCAGGTCAACGGCCACACCACCGTCGTTCTGCCCGCTTACACCAGCGTTCGTCTCGCGCCGGCCCAGGTTCCCCTGCAGGTGATGACGGTTCAGCAGTATTTACGCGCCTTCACCGCCGACCCGGTCGCCGATCTCGGCGGCGTGGTCGCGCCGCGCGGCCACATTTTCTTCACGCGCGCGCAGTTGCCGGATGTCGTCATCGCGGCGGCCAAAGCAGGCGCCGGCCTTGAAGACATGCCTTACAGCGTGGTCCGGGGCGCCGGCCGCTAGCCGGCTACCATTCGTCGCCGTCCCCGGCCATGTGCGCAAGCCGGCTGTCGATCGCCTTCTCCCGGGAGCCCTTCTTCTTGGCGATCTTCGCCTTGAGCTCAGCGGTATGCTTCTCCATCTTCGCCAGCATCGCCTCTTCGAGCGCCAGCTTCGCGTCGTAGAGCTCCCCAAGCGCCTTGCGGGCCTCGGTCTTGGCCGCGGCCTTCTCCGAGTCCGAGCCGTGGCGCAGGCCCTTTGAGAGCTCGCGAACCTTCTGATCAAGCTCGCGCATCTTCTCGAACTTCGCCCTCATTTCGGGATCGTCGTGCGGGCCGCCGGGTCCACCGCGGCCCTCGTGGCCCTCGCGGCCGCCCATGCCTTCCTCACGGTCGTCGTGATGCACACGCTTGCGGACCTCGATAGTCTCCTCGTCCCCGTCGCGCCCATCGCCTTCCGCGCGCGCCGCGAATGGGAATACGGCCCACACGGCGGCCAGAGCGGCCGCCAACGCCAGTCGAGAAATTTTCATTTCGGGATGCCTCCTGGAAAGACGCCTAAGGGTAGCCCTGAAAAGAACAATCGTCAATGGCGGTTAAGTCACGCGGCCCGGCCAGACCTTGACATCGGTGCACCCCGCCGCGGCCGAGGCCCTCCAAGCCCTACGGTGACACCACTCAGAAACGCACGCCCACGCCGAAGCGATGCGCCTGCCCCAGGTCGCCGGACGGCGTGACCGCGTAGTCGAAGCTCACGCGCTCGTACTTGAGGCCGAGGCCGAAGCTCAGACCGCGCATCGCATCAAAGCCCGAGCCGCCCGCGATCAGACCCGCGGTGCCG
>JAYTSX010000021.1:0-2745 GCA_043745445.1 Elusimicrobiota bacterium | reverse complement strand
CGCCTGCTGGTCGAGTGTATACGCGGCGCGCGGCCGGACGGCGGTCGGTCGCATGGAGGCTCGTGCCGCGGCCTCCGTGCCGTGGGTAAGAAAGCCGCCGCAGCGCCTGAAGCGGTCGTGCATGAACTGCGAGAGGATCGGGAGCATGTCGGGGCGGATCTTGAAGGCGGCCGTACGGCCATCGGTCAGGACGGGCGTTGAAAGGGGAAACTTCGCAGCCTCGGGCTTGGCGATGTCGGCCTGGTCGAATGTGACCCAGAGGTCCTGAGCGGCGGGTGCGTCGATCTGGGGAGGGAAGTCGTACGCGAACGCCGACGACGCCGACAGGAGAAGCGCGACCGACAGGCCTATGTTGATCATAGGTCCAATGGTCCCAAAGAACGGGCCGCGAGTCAACGGAATAAACGGCTTTTTTACTCGGAAGTTTGGGGGAGCTCGAAGATGAAGCGGGAGCCGCCGCCGGGCCGGTCCTCGACCCATATCTTGCCCTTGTGAGCGGCGACCGCCGCGTGGCAGAAGCTGAGGCCGATGCCTGTGCCGGTTTCCATTGCGGCGTCCTTGCGGCCGCTGGTGACATACTTTTCGAAGATCCGCTTCTTTTCCTCATCGGGGACGCCGTGGCCGCGGTCGGAGACGATGAAGCGCGCGGCGACGCCGTTGAAGCCGCAGTCCACCTCGACGAGCTTCGCGCCCGGAGCCGCCTTCATCGCGTTGGTCACAAGGTTGGCCAATATGCGGTAGAGAAGGTTTTGATCGGCGCGGACCTTTTCAACGCCCGGCGCGACTCTCATGACCAAGGTGGCCCCCGTCAGCTTCATGCGCCCGGCGAACAGGGTCTCGATCTTATGAAGGAGCAGGGCCGGGTCGATGGCGACCGGGTCGACCTTGAGGCCCGAGGCCTTGGCCTGCGCCAGATCGAGCATGTCGTTGAGCATAAGAAGCATGAAGTCGGCGGCCGAGCCCGCGTTCGACAGCAAGGAAACATAATTCTGCTGGCTGATAAGGCCGCGGGCGTGGATCAACTCGAGGGTGCCCTTGATCGCGGTAAGGGGAGCCTTCAGGTCGTGGACGATCATGTCGGTCATGTCCTGACGGGCGCGCGCCACCAACTCCAGCTCGTAGTTGCGCTTGACGAGCTCTTCGTGGGATTTTTTAACCTGGAGGTGGACTTTTGCGCGGGCGAGCAATTCTTCTGCGGCGAACGGCTTGTGGACATAGTCCGTGGCGCCTTTCTGAAAACATTCGAGCCGGGTCTTTAAATCTCCGCGCGCCGTCAGGAATAAGACGGGGACTTTGGGGCCCGGGAAGCCGTGCCATTCCTTCATAAGGTCCATGCCGGTGCCGTCGGGCAGGCCGATGTCGAGGACGGCCAGGTCGGGGCGGTTCGCGGTGAAGAGCTTGCGCGCCTCGGCGGCCGTATCGCAAGCGTCGACCGCGAAGCCCTCGGACTCTAAAATCGTTTTGCAGTATCCTTGGATATCGAGATCGTCTTCCACGACCAGCACGCGGTGGCTCATGCACCGAAGTTTAAACGGATTTCGCGGGCCGCGCAAGGACGGCGCTCTCCCAAAAAAATACCCCTTGATTTTCAAGAGCCGCGGGGCTACCCTCGGAGTGTCGAACCCCTCTTATGTTCCCGTTGCGCCGCGCCTTCAGCCTTTCGACGGCCGCCCTCCTGGCGGCGAGCCTCGCGTTTGCGGCCCGAGCAGTCGACCTCCCATCCGGCTCGGATCTTGAGAGCCCCTCGACGACGGACAGCGCGACACTGTGGCGCGAGCTGATCAACGAAAATAAGCTGGTCACCGCCGAGCGCTTTCTGGCCGATACGAAGGCTCAGGAGGTTGTCAAAGCCAAGGATGCCGGTGTCTATTTGCCGATTTTCGCGCGGGCATCGGAACTGGTGGACCTTAAGGGTGTTCTTGACGGCGAATCGACGGTTCACTCGATCCGTCAAAGCCTGAGCGTGCGGACCGGGTGCGCTTTCTGCCTGGATGGCGTCGCCTTCCCCGCCTGGGCCCGGAAGAACATGGCGGGCCTCGGCGAACCGAAACTCGCTTCGCTCAAATTGGTTTTATGGAACTGGGATAAACTGTCGAAAACGCAGATGAATTGGGTCACGGCCATGAAGAAGGCCTCCGCGTGGCCTAAGATGGGTTTTCCGGAACGCCATGAGGTGATGCGAGAATGGGCGCTGTTTGAGCGCGCCGCTTTGCTCAAGCTCAATCCCGCCGATAAGAGCGCCGCCGACTCATTCCGCTCGCGGGCGTGGGACATTTCCCAGGTTCTCAGCAGCCATGAGATGTCTGGGGTATGGGAGAGATCGGAGCAGATCGTTCAGGCGACCCAGGCCCTGGCTGAGGCGCGCGTGCGCGTCGCGATGAACAACGATCCGCGTCAAAAGGCGCTTTTGTCGGAGGCGATCAACGCCCCGAATCCGGAGGCTAGGCTGACCGCCCTCGCCGCGATCTTCGAGAACTACGGCGAGCGGCCTGCCGGCCTGCTCGCCGCCGCGCCGCCGCGCGCCGATCAGAAGTTCGACGACGAATCACGCAAGCTTGTCGGATCGATGCTTAAGACCGCTATGCTCAAGGAGACGGAGGGGACCTTCGCGGGCGAGGATCTTAAGACGTTCTACGAGAAGACGCCGCTCACGGTCGAGTTCACGAAGACGGACATGGCCGCCCTCGGCTGGTACAAGCACGGGACCGACGTGCTTCACTTCAACGAGCGCTATGTTGAGGAGTA
>JAYTSX010000020.1:0-2750 GCA_043745445.1 Elusimicrobiota bacterium | reverse complement strand
GCCTCGAGTTGCATTGCGCCGTCGATGAGACCCCCGTTCTTCGTTCCGTTAAAGATCTCTGGCCCGCCGCCGACTGGCTCGAGCGTGAGATTTGGGATATGTTCGGCGTGAAGTTCGCCGACCGCCCGGGCATCAAGCGCCTCCTCATGTACGAGGAGTTCGCGGGCCATGCCTTGCGCAAGGACTATCCGATCGGCAAGCGCCAGCCTCTGATCGGGCCGAAGTCCGGTGACAAGGCCGATAGCCCCAGCTTTAACATTTTAAAGCCGACGGTGACGGGCGAATAAGATGAGCGAAAATCGAAGCCAGAAGACCTACATGCTGAACATGGGCCCGCAGCATCCGTCCATGCACGGCGTCGTGCGCCTCGTGCTCGAGCTTGAGGGCGAGAAGATCATCGATGTGGACACCGAAATCGGCTACCTCCACCGCGCTTTCGAGAAACACGCGGAAAACGAGACCTGGAACAATGTCGTGCCCTGGACGGACCGCCTGAACTACGTCTCGCCGCTGATCAACAACGTCGGTTACGCAATGGCCGTTGAAAAGCTGGCGGGCATCGATGTTCCCGAGCGCGGCCAGTACATCCGCGTCATCGCCTCCGAGATCTCGCGCGTGACCGATCACCTGACATGCGTCGCCGCCACCTCGATGGAGCTCGGCGCGCTGACCGTTTTCCTGTACCTGATCAAGGGCCGTGAGTATCTTTACCAGCTCGTGGACAACCTGACCGGCGCGCGCATTACGACCGCGTTTACGCGCGTCGGCGGCGTCAAGGGCGACCTGCCGGCGGACTTCGCCGAGAAGTTCCACGCCATCGCGAAGGAAATCCGCACCGCGGTGGCGGAGAGCGACAAGCTTCTCACGCGCAACCGCATTTTCATGGATCGCATGGAGGGCACGGGGATCCTGTCCCAGGCCGACGCGATCGCATACGGCGTGACCGGTCCGTTCCTGCGTTCGACCGGTGTTCCCTATGACGTGCGCCGCGCCCACCCGTACGCGGTGTACGACAAGCTCGACTTCGAAATCCCCGTCGGCTCGACCGGCGACAACTACGACAGATATCTTTGCCGTTTGGCCGAGATCGAGCAAAGCCTGCGGCTCATCGAGCAGTGCCTGAAGCAGATTCCCGAAGGAAAGCATTCGCTCGAGCCCAAAGAGATTAAGTACGCGTATGAGATGCAAGACGCCGGCAAGCACGGCGACACCGCGCTCCTCGCCAAGTACGCGGCGAAGGTGGACCAGACTTTAGCGGGCATGAGCAAAGACGACCAGCCCAACACGCGCGTGCTTGACCGCAAGGTCACCTTGCCGGCCAAAGAAACCACCTACGGCAACATCGAAGGCCTGATGAACCATTTCGAGCTCGTGATGTGGACCTGGGGCGTGAAGATCCCGCCTTCGGAGACCTACTTCGCCGTCGAAGGCGGCAACGGCGAGCTGGGCTTTCATCTTGTCAGCGACGGCGGCGACGGCCCGTACCGCGTGCGCTGCCGCCCGCCGTGCATGTTCCCGATGGCCGCGATGAAGAAGCTTTTGATCGGCGGACAAATCGCGGACATCATCCCGACCTTCGGTTCGATCAACATGATCGCGGGGGAGTTGGACCGATGAGCAAGATCGAGGTGAAATCGCCTTTCACACCGGAGCAGGAGAAGGTTCTCCTGGGGTGGACCAAAAAATATCCGTACACGAACCTGGGCCTGATCGAGGCGCTGCGCGCCGTGCAGGACTGGCATCGCATGATCTCGCCCGAGGCGGCCTCTTTCGTCGCCGACCTTTTTGTCTTGCCTTTCAATCATGTCTGGGGCGTGGCCACCTTCTTTCCGACCTTCACGCGCTGGAAGACGGGCCGCAATCGCGTCGGTGTCTGCCACGGCCTCTCCTGCTTCCTCAAGGGCTCGGTCCAGGCGGAGAAATGCCTGGCCGATACCTTCGGCGTGCCCAAGAAACAGGCCACCGCCGACGGGAAGCTCTCCTGGGAGACGATGGAGTGCCTCGGCGCGTGCGAGCAGGCGCCGGCGCTTCAGGTCAACGACCGGCTTGTCGGACCGGCGACGCAAGAATCGATCTCGAAGTTGAAGGATATGAAGTGAGCGCTCAATTGATCACCTCGTCAGTTGGAACTCGCACCGTTGCGAGTTTAAATTTATGACCAAAATCCTGACGAAGCACTTCGACGAACCGAAGCTCCACGAGTTGGAGACCTATCGCCGTCTCGGCGGCTACGAGGGCCTCAAAAAGGCCCTCAGCATGGAGCGCCCCGCCGTCCTCGAGGAAGTGAAGAAGTCGAACCTGCGCGGCCTCGGCGGCGCGGGTTTCCCGACCGGATTTAAATGGAGCACCGTGCCGCCTGAGGACAAGGTGCCCGGCCCGCGCTATGTCGTGGTCAATGCCGACGAGTCGGAGCCCGGCTGTTTCAAGGACCGCGTCCTGCTCACGCGCGCGCCGCATCAGCTGATCGAAGGTTTGCTGATCGCGTCCTATGTGATCGGAAGCAAGGATTCGTTCATCTTCATCCGCGGCGAGTACCAGAACCAATACGACATTCTTGAAAAAGCCCTCGCCGAGGCCGATAAGGCCGGACTTCTCGGCGATTGCCGCATTCATCTCATGCGAGGCGCCGGCGCCTACATCTCCGGCCTGGACACAGCTCTTCTTGAAACGATGGAAGGCAAGAAGGCCTGGCCGCGCCAGCCCCCGCCCTTCCCGACCGTCGCCGGCCTGATGGGCAAGCCGACGGTGGT
>JAYTSX010000019.1:0-10202 GCA_043745445.1 Elusimicrobiota bacterium | reverse complement strand
TGCTCGCTGAGCAGGCGCTTGGTCGCCTGCTGCTTGTCGTTCTTGTCGTGCTTCGGGATCAGCAACGGCCCGAGCAGGGACAGATAATTCTCTTCGGTGCCGAAATGATCGCGCAGATAGTCGGTGACGAAGCGCTGGTACAGCGCGTCGCTGGGCGGGATGCGCAGGAGAATCAGCAGGATCGGCAGCCACTCGGGGCGGGGCAGGTGCTGGCCGATCTCGAAAACGAGAAGCGCAATATGAACGAGGCGAAGGCCAAGATCATGGAGGACATCGACAAGGCGCGCGCCGAGGAAAAGGCCGCGACCGCCGAGTTCAATAAGACGGAAGAATTTTCCAAGAAGGACCTCGAGAAGCTCGAGGCCGAGCTTTCGCACGCGAAGGGACGCTTTGAGACCGCCAAGGTTGAGCGCGACGCGACGGCCACCTCCGTGGGTCCCGCCGAGATGAAGGTGTACAACCACATCCGCTCGCGCGGCAAGCCCGACGCGATCGTGCCGGTCGTCGGCGGGCACTGCGGCTCGTGCCAGATCACCTTGACCCCCGGGCTCACGCTTGAGGTCGCCAAGCTCAAGACCTTGGTCACCTGCGAGAGCTGCCAGCGCATCTTGTACAAGCCCGAGCTGCTCGTCGCGACCGTGCCGGTCGCTTAAGCAAAACAATTTCAGGGACGGCCGGAGGGCCGCTGAGCCGCAAGGCTTGGAGGAACTTCCGGACCCCGTCGGGAGCAAGGCAGTTGGGCGGAGGACGCTGCTCGCGTCAGGTGGATCAGCTTCGCTGATCCCACACGGCCGCCCGGTAGCCGCTTAGAGAAATGGTTCTCGAGCCCGCAAGGATGGACAGAATCCGGGGTACAGGCCGTCCCTGATTAAAATAATGAAGTGGCCTGATCGTGGCACCGCTCCACGACCTTCTGCACAGCCAGCCCTACGGCGAAATCAGGGAGAGTGCGCGTTGATCCTCGGACCTCATGCGCGAATTGCGTCAGGCGCGTGCGCTCGGACCCTTGTTCTCCCGGAAGCGCCACATCCTGCCATGCCTCGCCGCCGCGAGAACGCTGCAAGTGTCGCCATGCGACGAGGCGATAGGCCTCTTTCTCTCCGTAGAGCGACCATTCGTAGGTCTCCGGTCCTCCGAGACCGGCGTGACTCACAAGGGTCATGTCGGCCGCGCCTGCGCGGAATGATCCATAGGCGCGGCACTCGCTCGAGCTTGGTCCTGTGTAGTCGATGTCGATAGACTCGATCGTCATCGGGCCCACTAGCCGCTGCGTGAGGTAGACATAGTGAGAGAACACCTCCCGCAAGTAGCCGCCTTCGGCGCGGCCCGACAGCCAGACGGCGTGCTGCTGGAATTCACGCGGCCAAGCGGGGAAAAATAAGCGCATCTCGATGTTGCGCAGGCTCCCAAGCTCGCCGCGTTCGATGGCCTGTTCAAGGAACCGCACCGCCTTGCGGTCGCACAGAGGGAAGTGGATGGCATTGACGAGGCCGGATCTTCGGGCCGCCGCGACCATCTTGGCGCCGTCATCACTGTGCGTTGCCAGCGGTTTCTCGCAAAGCACGGCCTTGCCCGCGTCAAGCGCGGCGATCGCGAACGCGGCGTGCGTCGCGGGCGGAGTGGCAATATAGACAGCGTCGATTTCCTTCGCGGTCCAGACTTCGGCGGCGATGCTGGTCAGGCGCAGCAGCGGGTGGTCGGAGGATTCGATCCGGCCCCTCGAGACCGGGTCCGGATCACAGGCGAGCGTGACCGCCGCATCAGGATGATCTTTGGCCGCGGCCAGCATCGCCCGACCCATCGCCCCAAGCCCGATGACGCCGATCCGAATTTTATTCATAAGTGTTCTCGCGCGAAGTATAGCCCCCGACGGGGAAATTTGCGAGTCCCGTCGATTCGGACGCCGACGCGGTATAATCAGGCATGATCAAAATCAGGGGAAGCTGTCTCTGCGGCGCCGTCGCGTTCACGGTGCGCGGACCGTTCGGAGATTTCACCTACTGCCATTGCCAGCGCTGCCGCAAGTCCACCGGAAGCGCCCACGCGGCCAACATTTTCGTCGATCCGAGCCAGGTTTCCTGGCTTTCAGGCGAGAAGGCCACAACCTTGTTCCGCCACGCGCGGGCCGAGGATTATCCCCGGCGCTTCTGCAACCGCTGCGGCTCTCCGGTGCCGCGGCTGGCCCGAGACGGCGCGCGCATGTCGATCCCGGCGGGAACCCTCGAGTCGGACCCGGGCTGCCGGCCGGAGAGGAACATCTTCTGGTCTTTGAAGGCGCCGTGGAGCGCCTGCCGGCACGGCTTGCCGACCTACGCCAAGCGCCCGGCGAAGCAAGGAAAATGATCCCATGAATAAGAAAGCGCTCGTCGTCATCGATATCCAGAAGGAGTACACGACCCCTGGACGCCCGTTCTATCTGGAGCAGGCCGGCCCGTCTCTCGAGAAGGCGAAGGAAGTGCTGGCCACCGCCCGGCGCTTGAACTGGCCGATCGTCCATGTGAAGCACCTGCAGAGCGGCGAGATATTCAACCCGCAGAGCCCCTACTCGGATTTCGTCGAGAACTTCCGCCCGCAGGCCGGCGAAACGGAGGTCACCAAGGGCGACTACTCTTGCTACACCAGTCCGGAGTTCGCCGCGTTCGCCGCCCGGCACAACGACGGAGAGTTGGTGATCATCGGCTACGGGTCCACAATGTGCTGCCTGTCGACGATCGTCGACGGCTACCACCGCGGCCATAAGCTCGTGTTCGTGCGGGACGCCTCCTCGGCGAAGAAGACGGGCTCGCTGGATGAGCTCGCCGCCCACCGTGCGGCGACGGACATCTTGTCCATCTACTCCAAGGTCGTTGAAGCGGATGAATTGAGATGAGCCCGGCAATGATCGCGCTCCTCCTCGCGACGGTCCTGGCCGCTCCCGCCTCCGCCTTGTCGTGCCGCGAGGACCGGCCGCGCGCCGAGGCGCGTTCGCGCGAGCTGCAAAGGCTCGTCGCGAAGGACCAGGCTGACCGACAGGACAACGCGCTTGATCCCGGAACGATCGAGCGAGATATGATCCGGCGAAAGCGCGTCGCCGAGATTTTCGGCGAGGGGTGCTTCGAGACCGCCGCGGATTTCGCGGCCGGGGCCTTGGTCTTTCAGCATGGCGATGTGCCGGAACACTTCCTGCAGACCTTCCTCTGGGCCAAGCGCGCCGTGGAGCTCGGTCACGAGAAAAACCGGAGGCTCATGGCGCTCGCCGTCGATCGCTACCTCGTGAACACCGGCCGCAAGCAGCTTTTCGCCTCCCAGGCGTCCAGAAGGATGGACGAGCCCTGCTGGTGCCTCCAGCCCGTCGAGAAGACTTTCCCGGCCGAGCTGCGGCTCGCCTATATGGGCGAGACTTTGGCGGATAAATTCAAATGGGTCGTCGCGATGAACGCGAAGGCAGCGTGCCCCGCGGAAAACACCTGCGCCGCGACGCCTGCCCTCACAGACTCGCCCGCCGGCACGGTTCCGGGGCTGTGGTAGCGGTGATTAAATTCCGCGCCGTGCATCAGGTCGCCCGTCCTTCCGGCGTGCCGGCCGCGTCCGACTTCGCTTTCGTCGAGGGGCCCATCCCCGCGCCCGGCCCCGGGCAGGCACTCGTCGAAAATCTCTACCTCTCGGTCGACCCCTACATGCGCGGTAGCATGGACGAGTGGGAGCTGAACGGGCCGCTCGAAGGCCGCACGGTCGGCCGCGTCCTCGAGTCGCGCGACCCGAGCCTTCCCATCGGACAGTTCGTCTTCCACCGCCAGGGCTGGTGCACGCACGCGCTTGTCGCTTCCGCTGAGGTCCGGCTCGTCTCGCCGCCCCCGGGCGTCCCCTTGAGCGCCTACCTCGGCATACTCGGCGGCACGGGACTCAGCGCGTACATCGCGCTCGTGAAGATCGCGCGGCTCCAGGCCGGGGAGACCGTGTTCATCTCCGCCGCCGCCGGCGGCGTCGGCACCGCGGCGGGCCGGATCGCACGGCTACTCGGCGCCGGTCGCGTGGTCGGCAGCGCGGGCTCGACGGCCAAGGTCGAGCATCTCACCAAGAACCTCGGCTTCGACGCGGCGTTCGACTATCATCAAGGGCCGCTCCCCGAGTCTCTCGCGAGGGCCGCCCCCGGCGGCGTCGATGTCTATGTGGACAATGTCGGCGGCGCCCACCTCGAGGCGGCCATCGGCGCGATGCGCGATCACGGCCGCATCGCCTGGGTCGGCGCGGTCGCCCAATACAACGACGAGCAGCCGCCGCCCGGCCCGCGCAACCTCTTCGAGATCGTGCACAAGAGCCTGCGGCTGGAGGGCTTCCTGGTCCGCGAGCACGGGAACCTGCAGGGCGAGCTCGAGGCTTTCCTCATCCCTCACATCCAGGCCGGGCGCGTCGGCCTCGATGAGACGATCGTCGAGGGGTTCGAGCGAATCGTCGACGCCTTTCTTGGAGTCCTCACCGGTAAAAATGTCGGCAAGATGATCGTGCGCGTCGCCCACGAATAGCTCCCATAGCTAATCCGTCTAATCATGATGCCGCCGCTGGCGCGAGCTCGGGGTGTCGACCGTCTGCTGCGGACCCAAGCCTCGCGACGGCGCGAATGCCGCCGTCTTGCGCCCGCGGCAGCGACGTTCGCCGCGGCCGGACGCGGCCCGGTCGCCCGTTCAGGCCGGGAAGTCGCCGGCGAGGAAGTCCTGTCGTCCGTTCCATTGGTCGGTCCCTTTCCAACGGCGTGTGGAAGGGACACTTCCTCGCCTATGGCTCGGTCGGGATCAGGGCGGCCTTTCGCGGGACGATACCTCACCAAACCCGCCTCTGGCTTATACGTCAACTGCTTGAGTGAGAGCGCCGGCCTCAGGTATAAGACGGCGAAGCCGCAGCAATCTCGTAAGGCCCGCGCGGTCCGTTCCCAACACCAAGGTACCGGCGTCAAGTGAGAACCAGCTGTGCGGCCACGCGAGCAAATCGGTGATGATCGCCGCGGGCACCGCCCGCAGGTGGAGCATCCTCCTCAAGACGGCCCGCCGCAGGCCCGACACCAACGCCGCGACTTCGCCGGCAGAGGGAGGCGGCGCGTGGTGAAAGCGCAGGACGCCGTTCTCAAGGCTGAACAGCGCTTCTTTGACCGCGGCGCGGGTCTCGGGGTCCTCGGTGACGAAGCGCTCGGCGAAGACATCGGTTTTCGAGCTTTCCTTCTTATTGAGGTAGCGCGCGATCACGGAGCCGACATTACTGGCCTCGTTGCCCTTGGAGTAGAAGTCGTCGCAGCCGAGTTCGTCGCCGGCGCCCAGCTGGAGGTCGAGGAAGCACAGGGAGCCTTGCGTTGGCATATTAATTGATCACAATATTTATGAGACCGCCAAGCCTATAGTGTATTTATAAGTCAATATTTCTATGGGACACTACACTAGGGTTCATCGGGATAGTGGTCATCTGTAGCCCGATTTTGGCTTTCCACGGTACGCGCTCGAAGGCGGCTGGGGATAATCGAACCTCGCGTATCGCTGCCGGCGTAGGCCAGCCCCGGTCAAGCGTTCCACGGCGGCGATTTCCCTCTGACTTCCTTGATCCAGGGCATATCGGCGAATTTCTCCGGGGGATGCCCCGTTGCCATGTAGAGATTCGAGAAACCCAGCGAATACAGCTCCTTCGCGAAGTCGCTGCCCTGCTGGCCATTTTGCAGCTCGGCATCCACATAGATCGCAGTATCCTTCTCCAGAGACTCCGCGATAGCGATAAATTCCTTCGACGTCGTGAAGGTGCGCAGGACTTTCCCGTGTTGTTCCGCTGACACTTCCCAGGTATAACGCGCCAGCTCGTCATCATCTATCAGCACGGCGTCCACGCGGTTTCCGGTACCGTTCGAGGTCTCAGCGGTCCGAACGGACATCGGCACGAAGCCAGCCAGGCTCTTAGGGATCATGCGCACGCCGCGCCGGCGGCATCGATCAAGGATTCCCTCGTCCTCAAAGCGGCTGGTCACGAGTATCGCCCGATCGGAAATCCCCAGCTCCTCCACGAGCTCAAGGCCGGTGGCCTGCTGGCCGATCAGCTCGTAATCCGTCAGGTATCTGGCGGCACGAGCCTTCTCTGGGTTCTTCCCGACCCAAGCACGTTCCTCATCCGCCGTATGAAGGTAGATCACCTCTATGCCGTGATCGCCCGCTCGCAGCCGATCGAAGCGCGCGCGCCAAAGGCTGTGGATGCTGGCCTCGTCGTCGAGAACAACGACCGTGCCGCCCGGCTGGAACTCGAGCTTCGAGATGAACCAAACCGGCGGCGCGACCGCCGGAAGGCTGACGAGAACGGTCGTTCCTTTCCCGACCTCCGACTCGATCCTCAGCCTGCCGCCCCAAGACTCCACCGCCGTTCGAGCATGATAGAGCCCCAGGCCCGAACCGCCGGCTTTACCGTGAGTTTCGCCGCGGTTGCCCAGCTTCGCCAAGATCTCCCGGGGAATTCCCTTCCCGTTGTCCCGCACCTGGATGAGGATTCCATCTGTGTCGCGGGACATCGCGATTCGAACCTGTCCCTTCTCGCCCAAAGCCTCGACGGCGTTGTTGATGAGATTCGACTGCACGGTCTTGAATTCATTCGGATGCACACTTGCAAAGAGGCCGTAGGAAGCCTCGTTGAGCGGGAAGTCGATCTCGATGCCGCCGCGGGAATGGAATTCTACGCGTTTGTCACTCATTAGCGAATCGATCAAACTCGACAGGAGCTGCCCGGAAGGCAGAAGGGACCCATCCCCGGCGGACGCTGTCCCGAGAGAGCGCGGCTGGACTTGGTTATCCCTCAGCTTGTTGGCGATGTCGCGAATCCGATTGAGCGCGCTTCGAATCATGATGCGTTTGCGTTCGGGCAATTGCAGCGCGTCGTCGAGGGCGGAGTCCAAGGTCGCCAGCGGGGAACGGATGTCGTGGGCGACCTGGGAAGAAAGACCGGCAAGCAGATCGGCTCGCTTCACTTCCTCCATTTTGGTGGCCCAGAAGATCACTCCAAGGCAGAACAGCTGCAGGCACAACTCCGTCAAGAACGCCCGTTCCAAGGTCCTGGGCAGGCGCAGCGTCAGCACGACGTTGATGTCGGATTGATTGGCCGTCGTCAGGGGAACATTCCGCTGGAAAAATGAGGACGCGCAGAATCCCCGGCGCTGTTCGAAGAACACCTCGCGGCCCCGCGCCGCCGAGATGCACACCCAGTTGACCGACGACATGAGTGCGTCGAGCCGGCTGGTGATCACGGGCAGGTCCGCCGCCGCCAAGGCCCGGGCGTTGTCGGCGCGAAACGCGCCCACGAGTTGAGCGGTCGACTCGTTGAGCTGGTGCTGGAAAACGAAGGTCAATACGCCCATCGAAAGAACGATGGCCGCCACGACCAAAGGATAGAAACCGACCCTCCTAGAAAAGAAAGAAGTCATGAATGTCCTCATCGAGATAGGCGTACGAGGTCGGCTCGTACAGGGTGCGCCAAACGGAGGCGTAATGCGTCCATGGTCCGGGGATCTCGCGATCGATCAGCTTTCGCGGTGCCGGCGGCAACGCCGCCAACTCGCGGCTTTGGGCCATTCTCGCGCGAAAAAGCTCTTTTCCGGCTTCCGAGGCGAAAAACACGAGGCGCCTTTCGGCTTCGGCGATCGACTTATCCATCGCGGACGCGTCCGGCCGCTGGCCCGTCTCGCGAACGAGCGTCTCAAGCACGCTGATATTCCGGTCTTGTTCGATTCGCGCGCGTTGAAGCGCCTCCTTCAACGTCGCGCCCCCGGCGAAGCCGAAGGCGAGGCCCCCGAACGAGCATGCCCGCCATACGATTGCGACGGAGCACCGCGGCAGAGGGCTGATGATTTCAAGCGCGCCCTCCGTTCCGCCGTCGTCCGAAATGAGCCGGCTCGGAAGGCGGCCCAGCCACCATTCCACGATGCTCCAGCGCTCGACGGCTTCGTCGGCGGCGCGAGCGCGGGCGCCGCCGTTCGTAAGACCGGGGAACGCCGCCATGCCTGTGGTCGAGGGCTCCCAGTCGAACCCGAACTCCTTGCCGCGCGCTCCCTCGCACTCGCTATAGAACGCCCAGCGTTCGAGCGATTCGGAGATGGCGATATAGCCTGCGGTGTTGCGGATGAGATGCGTGCCGCCTCCGTCCGCGTTCCCATACAGGCGCATCTCCTGATACCAGCTGGGACGGAGCGACGCGCTCAGGTAGCCGCTTGCGCAATGACGCCGCTTCCCGTCGGAAGATACCCGCGTCGACATTTCGAGGCGTTCGATCGGGCCGCCGTATTTCTGGAACACCTTGTTATAGCGGACCGGCGCCAGGCTGATAGCCATCGGTTATGACGGATACGCATCCAACAACGCCACCACGCGCCGCGCCTGCGTTTTCATCAGCGAAAGCAGCTTTTGGCGCCTCTCCGGCGTCGCGTCACGCAGCCCCTCGGCGCCGTCGGCGAGCGTGGCGGCTTTCGATCGAACGTCGTGGATCAATTCCCGGAGAAGCCGGTCGTCGTCGGTCATTCGCGGTCTCCGCTGACCTTCAGGCGCGCGAGGGAATTATAGACCGTGCGCGTGTTCGTCTTGAGATCGGCCACGACGCGCATCTTCTTGCCCTTGTTGTCGGCCAGGCTTCTGGCCACCATCTCGTCGCAGATCCTCTTGAGCGTCGCCTTCAGGCCGTGCTCCCGGGCATACCGGTACTGTTGAGCGGTGGCTAAGCGTGTGTCCGAGCCGATCGAAAGGCCGGAGAGAATCTCATCGACGGCCTCGATCGAGAGCCGCGTCTCCTTCCCGGCCGCCGCCCTCTCGACGAATGTCTTCAGCTCACGGACGTTTCCCGGCCAGTCATGGCGTAACAGGCGCCGCTTGGCCTCCTCCGTGAACAGGATCTTCCGCCCTCCGTCGGTGAAGTGCTGGATCAGGGGCAGGATGTCGCAGATACTCGTGGCAAGGGGCGTCAGTCGGACGGCAAGCCCGTGAATTCGCTGAAAGAAGTCGACGCGCAGTCTTCCCGACTTGATCAGCGAGGGGACGTCCTCGCGCGTCGCGCTGATGACGCGAAATCGGGATGTCCGCGCCTCGATCGCCTTTAGAAGCTTGGCCTGGGTTTTGGAGCTCATCGCTCCGATCTCGTCCAAGAAGAGAGTGCCCTGGTCGGCGAGAAGCAACTTGCCCTTGCGATCCCGCGCGCCGAAGAGCTCTCCTTCAAGCAGCTCCGGCGTGGAAGAGGAGCAGTCGACCACGATGAATTCACCGGCCCGCGCCGAGCGGTCGTGAATGAGCCTCGCCAAGGTCGTCTTGCCGGTCCCGGAAGGACCCTGGATCAACACGGGCAGCTCGGAATGGGCCAGATCGAGCGCCTGCCGTATCGCGCCGCCCGTTTCCGCGTCGGCCGTGACGTAGAGCTCCTCGGCGGTTTCCTTCGCGTCGTTCCGCTCGCGAATCAGCTCGAACCGGGACAAGATCGCGGCCACGTTCGCGCGGAGCTTCCCTTTGGAAAAAAAGTCGTCGCAGCCGAGTTCCCGCGCCCTCTCGACGTAGGCATCCGCGTCGTTGCTCGACATCACGACCGCGAACGCGCCCCGAGACTTCGCCAACGGGATCAGCTCGAGGCCCGAACACCCAGCGTCATGCTCGCCGAGCTTCAGGTCGATCAGGCAGATATCCGGCCGCGACGCGGCGAGCATGGCCCTCGCCTCGGCTTCGTCCCGCGCGAAGGCCACCGAATGTCGGGCCAGCAGCGGCGCGATATTTTCTCGCGCGAGCTCGTCGTCCTCGATGACGAGAATTGAAAGGCCGGGCATGCTACGACTTCCAACCGATCAGATAGAGAGGCGAGGGGGGCAAGAGGATGTTGACGTGGGAAAAATCGAATTCCGGCCGCGACCAGATACCGGATGACTGATGGGAAATCGGCCAAATCAGCGCGTCATCCCATAGTATCTCGTTGACCTTTTGCATGTCGATGGGGGAACGCCTGATCGCCGCCGACAGCCTGCCGGTCGGATCCGGAAGGTTGATCCCCTCCTTGGACCGGATCATGAAGCGGATATCTATGTCCGGATCATCCAGGTCGATGCCCGATCCGTAAGGCGCGAGATCGTCCGGAGAGGAGACGCTCTTTGAGCGGCCCTCCGCGAGTATCACTTCCTCCGGCACGCTCACTAGGGAGAATTTCATGCCCAAACTCTCGACCGCGGCTTTCAGCGCCAAGCC
>JAYTSX010000018.1:0-10208 GCA_043745445.1 Elusimicrobiota bacterium | reverse complement strand
CGTTGACGCTGCACAGCCAGATGAAGATCTGGAGGACGGCCTGGAATTCCTTCGAGCACCAGGCGTGGAGTATGGCCGGGAGGATAGCATCCATTGCGGGAACGAATCTAGCATTTAGCCTCCCAGCAGCTGGCGCATGAGAGAGACGGGGATGGTGTGCCGCTCGTGGAGATTCACGGCGACCCTGCCTTGACAAAAGAGGGATGGGGGCTACACTAAGGGGAGATGATCCCCTCATCCCGTTTGGCGTTGACCGGTCTCCTCCTCGCGCTTCCCCTGAGCGCGCGCGCCGATGATAAAGCAGCCGATGCCAGCAGCGCCCGCGTGGCGGCCCTCGCGTCCGCGACCGCGGCCAGAGTAAAGTCGGGCCAGGTCGCCGAGATCTATGGCGAGCGCTCGCGCAACGACGCCGGCGCCGGCGTGGACGCCAACAGCCCGCGCGGAACGCGGGCCGACGCGAATCTCCCCGGCAGCCAGCTTCCCCAGAACCTGCGGGGAACCTTGCCGCCTCCTCCCAAACCAGTTACGAAGGGCGGCACGGGTGGCGGCTACATCGAAGCGGCGAGTTCGTTGGTTACCCGGGCGCGCGATTGGTGGTCGCCGCCCGAGCCCCCCGTCGGCAAGCTCGTGGAGAACCCGGGCTTCGAGCGCGCGAAGTGCGCCAACGACCAGCCGCCGCCTTGTCCCATGGAAGTCATGGTCATGGGCGAGAATACTCCTAGCGCCGTGAAGGTCACGGATATGGTCGAGTACGGCGAGGTCAAGGGAGACGTATTCGTTCAGCCGAAATGGTGGGAGTTCTGGAAGGACGCCAAGCCGAACAGCGACGAGATCAGCCAGGGCGGCGTCGGCGACTGCTTCCTGCTCGCTTCGCTGGCCGCGATCGCGGTCAAGGACCCTGACACGCTCAAGAAGATGATCCGCCAGCACAAGCGGACGCAAGCGACCTGGGTCAGCTTCTACGACAACGGCAAGCCGGCGCTCGTCGGCCCCGTCGACAACCTTTTCCCGATCTACAAGAAGGGCACGAAGCAGGGCGACAAGGACCTGGGCGGACAATCCGCCTTCGCCCAGACGATCGGCGGGCCGCCGCCGCCGAAGTGGCCTTTGATCATCGAGAAGGCCTACACGATAAAATTTCGCAAGGGGTCTTACGGCGACCTCAATAGCGGCGGCCACCCGAGCCACGCGATGACCGCCATCACGGGCCGGCCGAGCCATTGGTTCGTCGTCGACCCGAAGGAGCCGCAGTTCAAGACCGAGCTCGATTTCAGCGAAATACTCAAATGGGACACAAACGGCCAGCCGATCGTCATCGGGACCAAGGCCGCGCCCGATGGCGGGTGCAAGGCTCCCGCCATAGGCCCACCCACCGCCGCCCAGTCGGCAGCGGCCGCGCCCTTGGTCTCGCCCTCGACGCTGACGGATTCCATTTGCACCGATCCGCTCTACCAGGGCAAGATCGCCTGTCCGGCCGGCAGCGTCGATCCGGTCTGCAAGGCCGGCGAAACCTTGCCGTCCTTGGCCAAGGGCCACGCGTACTGGGTGAAGAAGGTCGACGCGGCGAACAAGACGGTGTCCTTGGCCAACCCCTGGGGACCTCACATGCCCTTGATCGTCTGGCCGTGGGAACGGCTCCAGAAATCTTTGTATGTTGTCTATGTCAATGACAAGTAAAATTCTGACCGCAGTCCTGCTTCTCCTTCCGGGTGGCGCATGGGCCGCTCCGGTGCCGGCCTCGCCGAAGGCCTCCGAGGGCACCGTCCTGCCCGTCATGACGTCGACCCAGCTTCACTACGGCAAGCTCTTCATCGGGGTCGTGTCCACGGACGATGGCCCCTATCTCGACTTGAAGGAGGTCCGTCGGGAGGGCCTCCATACCCGGCTCGCGATCGCCGTCGAAAAGGAGCCTTCCCAGTACAAAGAAGTGTCCCTCGCGGGGGGCCAGACAGTCGAAGTCGCCGGCTATCGCATAAAAGTCGAGAGCATCTCCCCGGGAGACCGAGGCAGCGCCGCCCTGCGCCTCTGGGCGCCCCCCGAGCCGGCCAAGCCCGCCAAGAAGTGGCCCTTCACGTGGTTCAATTTCGGCCGCGACTGAACAAGATCACGTATTGCCGGAAGGTCCGGGTGAATTTTGTATTTCGGCGCAATGGACAAGCCGGGGGGGGTCTGCTATCCTCCCTGAGCCATGAAAACTCCCTCGTCCAGCGATTCGCCGAAGGCGAATCGGCAAGGGCCCGGTTGGTTCGGCCCTTTTGGCGGACGCTTCGTTCCGGAAACGCTTATCGAGCCTCTGCGTGAGCTCGAAGCCGCCTATAACGCCGCCCGGCGCGATCCGCGTTTTAAGGCCGAGCTCAAGCATGAATTGGCAACCTTCGTCGGCCGGCCCACGCCGCTGACCTTCGCGGGTCGCCTCAGCGAAAACCTCAATCTGCGGATCTGGCTTAAGCGCGAGGACCTGACGCACACCGGAGCGCACAAGATCAACAACACCGTCGGGCAGATCCTTCTCGCCCGGCGCATGGGCAAGAAGCGCGTCATCGCCGAGACCGGCGCGGGCCAGCACGGCGTGGCGACCGCCGCGGCGGCCGCGCGCGCGGGACTGCCCTGTGTCGTGTACATGGGCACCGAGGACATGGCGCGTCAGGCCCCGAATGTGGCGCGCATGCGAATGATGGGGGCCGCCGTGGTCGCGGTCGAATCGGGCTCGCGCACTCTCAAGGACGCCACGAGCGAGGCCCTGCGCGCCTGGTCGGCCGACAGCCGCGAAACCTTTTATGTGCTGGGCTCGGCTCTCGGCCCGCACCCTTACCCGACCATGGTGCGCGATTTCCAGACGGTGATTGGCGTCGAGGCGCGCGCCCAGATATTAAAAGAAGAGAAGCGCCTGCCGCGCGAGATTATCGCCTGCGTCGGCGGGGGCTCGAACGCGATCGGGATCTTCACCGCGTTTATAAAGGACCGGAAGGTGGCTTTGACCGGCGTCGAGGCGGGCGGGACCGGCTCCGGGCCGGGAAAGCACGCGGCGCGTTTCGCGGGCGGCCATCCCGGGGTTCTGCATGGAACCTATACCTATCTGCTCCAGGACAAAAACGGCCAGGTTTTGCCGACGCACAGCATTTCCGCGGGCCTCGATTATCCCGCCGTGGGACCCGAGCACGCGCAATTGCGGATGATCGGCCGCGCGAAGTACGCGCAGGCCTCCGATAAGGACGCTCTCATCGCGGCGCACGAACTGTGCCGCCTTGAAGGCATTCTGCCGGCCTTGGAGAGCGCGCATGCGATCGCGTATCTGATCAAAGCCAAGCGGCGATTCAAGAGGAACGACGTGATCCTGGTCAATTTATCCGGACGCGGCGACAAGGACCTGGGGACTTTATGTCCGTAAACTTGGCGCGGACGCTGTCGGCCAGGCGCGCATTCGGCCGCGCGGGCTTCGTGCCGTTTATCGTGGCGGGGGACCCGTCCAGGGAAGCGAGCCTGATGGCCGCGCGCCTGCTGGCCGCCGCGGGAGCCGACATCCTAGAGGTCGGCGTGCCGTTCTCCGATCCCGTCGCCGACGGGCCGGTGATCCAGGCGGCGGGACAGCGCGCGTTGGCTAAGGGGATGAGCCTCGCCAAGTCGATTGGCTTCGTGAAGTCCTTGCGTGCCGACGGCGTGACGGTTCCCGTCATCCTCTTCACCTACTTGAATCCAATTTTGCGTCTCGGCCTGAAACCGTTCGCCAAGGTCTGCGCGGCCAGCGGCGTCAACGCGGTGCTGATCGTGGACCTTCCGGCGGAGGAGTCGCGGGAAACGGCAAAGGCTTTGAAGACACGCAACATCGAACTCGTCTTGTTGGCGTCGCCGACCACCACGGATCAACGACTTAAATTGATCGGGAAGCTCACGGGAAGCACGGCGTATTACGTGAGCCGCCAGGGCGTTACCGGGGTGCGCAAAGGGTTGGAGCAAAACCTAGCCAAACGGCTGGAACACGTACGACGGCTCATAAAAAAGCCCCTCCTCGTGGGATTTGGAGTGGCGGAACCGTCTCAGGCTCGTGCTTTGGCGCGCCACGCCGACGGGGTTGTCGTCGGGAGCGCCCTCGTTCGTGCGGGCGCGGAAGGCGGACCGGGGGCGGTCAACCGCCTCGCGAAGCGGCTCATCGCCGCATTGGAGATCTAGATGCTTATCTTGATGCAGTCGGACCATACGAAGAAACAGCTGAAGGACGTTCTCGCGAAGGTAAAGTCGCTGAAGCTGAAGCCGCATGTGATTCCCGGCAAGCTCAGCGTGGCCGTCGGCATCACCGGCAACTCCGGCGCGCTCGATCCTCATCTGTTTGACTCGCTCCCCGGCGTGCGCGAGGCCGTGCGCGTTTCGAAGACATACAAGCTCGCAGGCCGCGATTTTAAGCACGAGGACACCGTCGTGCCCGTGGGTCCTTACGGCATCGGCGGATCCGGACTGATCGTGATCGCGGGGCCGTGCGCCGTCGAGAGCGAGGAGCAGATGCTGCGCATTGCGCGGCGCGTGAAGGCTGCCGGAGCGCAGATGCTGCGCGGCGGGGCGTTTAAGCCGCGGACCTCGCCGTATGCGTTCCAGGGGATGGGTAAGAAAGGACTGCAGCTTCTGGCGCTTGCCCGCAAGGAGACGGGACTTCCGATCGTGACCGAGGTGCTCGATCAGCGCACTTTGGCCGATGTGGCGGAGTACGCCGATGTGCTTCAGGTCGGCGCGCGCAACATGCAGAACTTCGCCTTGCTCAAGGAGCTCGGCCAGCTGAAGAAGCCGGTCATGCTCAAGCGCGGGATGTCGGCGACCTTGGACGAGTGGTTGATGTCCGCGGAGTACCTTCTCAGCGAGGGCAATAAAAATATTTTTCTCTGCGAACGCGGCATCCGCGCGTTCTCCGATCATGCGCGCAATACGCTCGATCTGAATGTGGTCCCGGCCGTCAAAGAGTTGAGCCACCTGCCGATCATCGTGGATCCGAGCCACGCGACCGGCGTGCGCGCGCGCGTGGCGCCCATGGCGCGCGCGGCCGTGGCGGCCGGGGCGCACGGCGTGATGATCGAGGTGCATGATCGTCCCGACCAGGCGCTGTGCGACGGCCCGCAGGCCCTGCACCCGGACGATTTCGCCGTCCTCATGCGCGACCTGGCCGCGATCGCCGGCGCGCTGGGACGGAATATGGCCACGCCATCGCTTAAGGGCCGCGGATGAATGACCGCGTCGTCTCCGGCGGCGGCCGCCTTCAAGGCGAAGTCCGCGTGCCGGGCGATAAGTCGGTCTCGCATCGCTCCCTGATCATCGGCGCGTTGGCCGAGGGGGAGACCGTCGTTGAGGGGCTCTCTTCAGGGGCCGATGTCGCCTCGACGCGGACCTGTCTCGAAGCGCTGGGCGTGGAAATCACGGGTGCGGCTCCATCGGTCCGCGTGCGCGGGCGCGGCTTATGGGGTTTGACGGCTCCATTGGGCCCGCTCGATGCGGGCAACTCCGGCACGACGCTTCGGCTTTTGGCCGGCGTGCTCGCCGGCCATCCCTTTCCTGTCCGTTTCATCGGCGATGAATCCTTATCCCGACGGCCGATGAAGCGCGTGGCCGATCCTCTGCGCGTGATGGGCGCCGCGGTCGAGCTCAGCGCGGCGGATACGCCACCTGTCGATATGACCGGGGGCACTCTTCAGGGCATCGAGTATAAAACACCGATGGCGAGCGCCCAGGTAAAATCCGCGATACTGCTCGCGGGCCTGCACGCGAAGGGCGAGACCACGGTTGTCGAGCCGGCCGCGACGCGCGACCACACTGAACGCATGCTCACGGCCTTTGGCGCGCCCGTGCGGATGGCAGGGCTCAGGGTCACGGTCTCCGGGGGCGCGCGTCTTAAGGCGATCAAGGTTCTCATTCCCGGTGATCCGTCTTCGGCCGCGTTCTGGGTCGTCGCGGCGACGCTCGCCGCGGACAGCGAGTTCGCGGTGCGCGGCGTGGGCGCGAATTCTACTCGCACCGGCTATCTGTCGGTGCTCGCGCGCATGGGCGCCGACATACATCGCGAGCCGATGCGCGGAGAAGGAGGCGAGGAGATCGAGGACTTGATCGTTTCTTCCTCCGATTTGCGCGGGGTGGATATTTCGGCGGAGGAAGTGCCGGGGATCATCGATGAGGTTCCTATTTTGGCCCTGGCCGCGGCGCTTGCGTCAGGAGAAAGTCGATTTTACGGACTCGGCGAGCTGCGTCATAAAGAAAGCGATCGGCTTGAGGGGATCGCGGCGCTGCTGACGGAGTTCGGGGCGAATGTATGTGTTGAAGGCGATGATCTCGTTATCGCTGGGGTCAAGAAGCTAAGCGGGGCAAATGTGGATTCGTTGGGAGATCACCGGCTGGCGATGACGGGATTTATCGCGGCGTTTTTGGCGTCGGGTGAAAGCACGGTGGTGGGGGCTTCGTGTGCGGAGATAAGCTATCCGACATTTTATGAAGACTTCATCGCGAGGCGCGTATGAAGCTCGGAATTTTCGGCCGACCCATCGTGCATTCACGATCTCCCATGCTATTTTCACTCCTCGGCAGGTTGCTCAATAAAAAATTGTCGTACCAAGCCGTTGAAGTCGCTAAGAATGATTTCACCGCGACCGCGGAGCGGTCGCGAAAAGCCGGCTGGCGCGGCGCCAGCGTCACAATCCCCTTTAAGATTGAAGCCGCGAAAGCGGCAAGCCGTTTGACGCCCGTATGCAGGGTGATTGGGGCCGCGAACGTGCTTAGGTTTGAAGGCAAGAAAATCGTGGCGCACAATACAGACGCCGACGGGTTGAGGGACGCTTTAAAGTTCGCGGGCGTCGTAATGGCCGGCGTACATGTTCTGGTCTTTGGCGCCGGAGGCGCCGCCAGGGCCGCGGGCTACGCGCTGGCTAAAGGCGGGGCGAAGTCGGTCCGGTTTACGAACCGAACGGCATTAACGGCAAAAGAATGTGTGCGCGACCTGGCGCCATACTTTCCGAAGACGAGCTTTTCGGCGGGGGCAGCGAGGAACGCGGATATCTGGATCAACGCCACGCCCTTGGGTCAGAATGGGAACCCTGATGTTTCGCCTGCGCCGATGGCGCTAAGGGCCCCGGTGGCGGCGTTGGATATGGTTTATGGGAAGAAAACAGATTTTCAACGGCATGCGGAAAGAATGGGTGCGAATGTGAGCGATGGGACGGCCATGCTGGTGTTTCAAGCTTTGCGGGCCTACGAATTTTGGGATCGTCCCCTCGGCCCTCGTCGGAGGGACCTATTGGCCGCAACGCTTATTAAGGAGCTTTCATGACCTTGCGATATTTAACGGCTGGTGAATCCCACGGCAAAGCCCTCGTCGGTATTCTTGAAGGCCTTCCCGCCGGGTTGAAGCTTGCCGCGGCCGACGTGCAGGCCGACCTGCTGCGGCGAAAGAAGGGACATGGTCGTGGCAACCGACAAAAAATTGAAGGCGATAAAGTTGAGATCTTGTCGGGCGTTCGCGCCGGAAAAACGATTGGATCGCCTCTCGCTTTGCTCGTGCCCAATCAGGACTTCAAAAATTGGGAAGGTATTATGGGCGCCGAACCCTCCGCCGCGCCCGCTGCGCGGCGCGTCGACATACCGCGGCCCGGCCATGCGGATCTCGTGGGAAAGCTCAAATACGGCTTCGACGACATGCGGGATGTTTTAGAGCGCGCGTCCGCTCGCGAGACGGCTATGCGTGTCGCCCTTGGCGCCGCTGCGCGGCGCTTTTTGAACGAATGTGGAGTGCTCGTCGCCAGTCGTGTGATATCGATCGGCGGCGAGACCGACGACTCTCCTCTGACCTGCCCGGTCGCTCAGTTGAACGCTTTGACCGATTCGGACCCTGTGCGCTGCGCCAATTCCGCTTTTTCCCTGCGTATGGTCACCCGCATTGACGAAGCCAAGGCCGCTGGAGATACCCTGGGCGGCATCTTCGAAATCCTTGCCGAGGGCTTGCCGATTGGTTTGGGTAGTTACGCCCAGTGGGATCGTCGCCTGGAAGGGCCGTTGTCCCAAGCGTTGATGTCCTTGAATGCGATCAAAGGCGTGGAGGTCGGTTACGGCTTCCGCGGCGCCGGCGTCCCCGGCTCTCGTGCGCACGACGCTTATGAGCCGAAGGGTAAAAAGGTGGGCTACCGCACGAACCGCTCCGGCGGTCTCGACGGAGGCATGAGCACGGGCCAGACGCTCGTGCTGCGCGCGGCGATGAAGCCCATCGCCACCTTGATGAAGCCGCTCGACTCCGTGGACCTGCGTACGATGAAGCCCGCCAAGGCGCACATCGAGCGCTCCGATGTCTGCGCGGTTCCGGCCGCCGCGGTGATCGGCGAGTCGTTGGTCTGCCTGGTGCTTGCCGACGCGGTGCTGACGAAGTTCGGCGGTGATTCCATGCGCGAAATTCTTCCCCGGATCGCGGAGTGGCGAAAATGAGACAGACGATCTATCTGACCGGATTCATGGGCGTGGGCAAGTCCGTGGTCGGCAAGGAGCTTGCTCGCCTCCTGCGTCGTCCATTCATCGATCTCGATCAGTCGATCGAACGCGCGGCGGGCTCGAGCGTCACCTCGTTATTTGCGCGGCGCGGGGAGGCCGCGTTTCGCGAGCTTGAACATAAGGCGCTGCTGCGTGCCGCTAAGCGCGTGGGTGTCGTCGTGGCCCTCGGAGGAGGAACCTTGATCGATCCGCGCCATCGCGTGATCGTCAAAAAAGGCTATCTGGTGTCCTTGTCGTGCTCGCGCGCTGAGCTCGTGCGCCGGTTGGCTCCGTTGCGGGAGTCGCGGCCCCTTTTGGCCGGCGGCACGCTGAGCGCCCGGGTGGGCAAGCTCCTGACCCAGCGTCGCGAGGCGTACGCCGGAGCCGACTGGAGCGTGTCGACCACCGTCAACTCCCCTCTGACCGCGGCGCAGATGATCGCCCGGAGAATTCCATGAGCGTCGAGAAGCTTTTCGTCGAACCCGGCGCGCGATTGCGCGCAAGCAACTGGACGCGGGGCTTGGCCGCTTCACGGCGTGTGGCGCTCGTGTCCGAGGCGGGGGCGTGGCGGCGCTTTGGACCTGGCGTCGAAAAAGCCCTTAAGCGCGCGGGCCTCAAGGTTCATCGCCATCTTCTGCCTTCCGGGGAAGCCGCCAAAAGCTGGGACTCGGTGTCGGACCTGCTCGCTTCCATGCTCACGGCCGGGCTCGGGCGCGACAGCGCGATCGTAGCGCTCGGCGGCGGCTCGGTCACCGACGCGGCGGGCTTTGCGGCCGCGATCTACCTGCGCGGCATTCCGTGGGTGACCGTGCCCACGACCTTGCTTGGCCAGCTCGACAGCGGCCTCGGCGGGAAGACCGGCATCAATCTATCGGGAGGCAAGAACCTCGCGGGCTGCTTTCACCGCCCGCGCGCCGTCGTGTGCGATCCGGACGTGCTGAAGAGCTTGCCGGCGCGCGAGCGCGTGTCGGGCTTTGGTGAGGCCTTAAAATACGGCCTTGTCTTCGAGCCGGCCATCTGGGCGTTTATCGTCGGGAACTGGGACGCTCTGCTCGCCGGCGATTCCGTTTTGACGGGCAAGGTCGTTGAGCGCTGCGCCGCCTGGAAGCGCAAGATCGTCGACAGTGACGAGCGCGAGACCACGGGGCCGCGTGAACTGCTCAACTTCGGCCATACGCTCGGTCACGCGTTGGAATCCGCGACGGGCCTGGGCGTTCTGCGCCACGGTGAGGCCGTGATCTGGGGCATGCGCGCGGCGCTGCGCCTGTCTCACCGTTGCTCGGGGCTTAAGGCCGCGTTCGCCGCCGAGGCGGATCGTTTTCTGGCGACCGTGCCGGTGCCGTTGCCGCGCCGCATCGAACCTCGCCGGCTGCTCGAACTCGCCCGCCGCGACAAGAAGGCGCGCGGCGGCCGCGCGCGCTTCGTTCTTTTACGCGCGCCGGGGCGGCCCGTCATGGCGTTTGTCTCCGACAAAGAAATACTGCGCGCGATCCGGGAGATCCTGTGAATATTCTCGTCTTGAACGGTCCGAATCTCAATCTGCTGGGCGAGCGGGAGCCGGAGATATACGGCACCATGACCTTGGCGCAATTAAACTTTAAGCTGGCCGCCTACGCGAAGAAGAAAAAGGCCTCTTTGCGCGCCCGCCAATCCAATCATGAGGGTGAACTCATCGACCTCCTCCACGCTCATCGAAAATGGGCCGATGGGATCGTGTTCAACCCCGG
>JAYTSX010000017.1:0-2759 GCA_043745445.1 Elusimicrobiota bacterium | reverse complement strand
CCTCGATGACCGGCAGGCCGAGCGCCTGGATCTCGTCGACGCGCACGGGCAGGCCGCCGTAGTGCACGACCATGACGGCCTTGGTGTTCGGCGTGCGCGCGGCCTCGACGGTCGCGCGGGTGATGTTGTGCGTGTTCAGGTCCACATCGGCGAAGACGGGACGATGCCCGCACAAGACCACGGCGTGCGCGCAGGAGATCCAGGTGAAGGAGGGCACGATCACATCGGAGCCGGGCGGAAGATCGAGGAGCTTCACCGCCAGGTGAAGCGCGTTGGAGCCGGAGTCGAGCAACACCATGCCGGGCAGTCCCAGACGCTCGGCGAATTGCTTTTCGAACGCGGCGGTCTTGGGGCCGATGCCGATCCACTGCGCCTCGAGGCTCGTGCGGACTTCCTCGAGCTCCTCGGGTCCCATCAACGAGCCGAAAACATTGATCATGCGCGTTCGCTCCTCTCTTCGACCGTCACGGGCTTGAACACGGCCCAGTCCAACTTTAATATATGGTGATCGCCGCCGTCGCCGACCACCTTGTAACCGCAGTGTTCATAATAGCTCACCGCGGGGTTCCCCTTCACGACCAGGCAGCCGATATTCCTTGTCCGGGTCTTGGCGATAGAGGAGCACATCATGAGCATCGCCGCCTTCATGATCCCTTTGCCCTTGGATTCCGGAGCTGCGATCATGTTGTAGGTATCGGCCTCGCCGCTCTGACCGATGCGAAAGCCCATGCAGCCCGCCTTGACTCCGTCCTTCTCCACGACGAACATGAAGTCGTCCGGGCGCTTGCGGTAGGCCTCGTACCACTCGGCCTGCATGGCGGGCGTGATCACGCCCTTAAAGAAGAAGCCCGCGGTGTTGGCGTTCTTCCAGGCGCGCAGATCATCGAGATCGCCCGGCCCGACCGCGCGCAGGCGAAGCCCAGGGTAAGACGGCGAGGTCACGATCAGAGGGAGGTCCATGTCAGCGGCCCGCCCGGTGAAGCACGACGAAGCCCGCGTTGACGAAGAAGTGCTCGTCGGTGGGAATCCGCCCCAACGGCGAGCGCGGCGGGAAATCGGCGGCCTCGTCGTAGCGTTTGCGGAAAGCGGCGTCGAGATTGTCCCAGCCGCGGCGGTGAGCCACGATCCACTCCGGCAGTGCCGCGCCCAGGGCCTCGGGCTTGTCAAAGATGCGCAGGGCGACGCGGTTCCACGCGAACGGCGGCGTATGCGGCGGCTCGGGAAAACGAAGGAGACCGACCACGGCCCCGGCGGGGATGTTCGTGTCGATCCAATCCGCGGCGCGTTCGCGCGTGGCCGCAGGGCCCGAGGCCGCGGACATGTTCGCATAGTAGGGAAGCGCGCGCACCGTCGCTTCGCTCAGCGCGAGGATCAGCACGGCCGCGGCAACCCAGCGCGGAAGACGCGCGACAAGTAGGCCGCCGAGCACGCAGGCCAAGGCGAACGGAGCGTAGTGGACTCGCAAGGCGGACTCGCCACCGCCGAGAGGAGAGAAGCGGATCCACAACAGAACACCGCCTAAAGTCGTCAGGCACGCGAGGGCCCGCACGCGACGGTCTTCGGCCCGCAGTCCGGCAAGCGTGCCGATGGCCAACAGCACGGCGGAGAGAAGGCCGACGCCGCGCGGCAGTCCATGAGAGATCAGCTCGCGCGCCGACGACCAGGACAGACCGATTAATGCGGGTGAGTACGCGGTCAGCTCCCACGCGTACGCCGCCGGGGCCAGGAACAGATACGCGTTCGAAGCGGCGGCGACGGCCGCGACCGCGCCCGCGCCCGCGAAGGCCCAGCGCCAGGAGCCCTTGCCGCCCATCAGTCGCGCGAGCAACGGCATCACGCCGGCAAACAGCAAGGTCATGCTCGCCCCGGCGGCCACGCCCGCGCACAGTCCGCAGAGAATATAGTCCCGCGGCCGGCCCTTCGCGACGGCGATCGTCATCAGCAGGCCGGCCAGCGCCAGCCAGAACGCGGCGATGGGGTGGGGCTTGAGCACGTGGGACTGCGTGACCACGAAGGGCGCGCAGGCGAAAAACAAGGCGGCCGCGGCGCCCGCGGTCCGCCCGCTCAAGCGTCGGCCCGTCGCATACAGCGCCCACAGCGTGCCCAGGTGGAAGAGCAATGTAAATATTCGTCCCAGAAGATAAAGCCGCCCCATGTCCTGCGGCACGGTCAGGTAGTGGCCGAGATCGGGCGTCAAGCGGGCCAAATGCAAAACATGAGCCGCGCCCAAGAACGCGCCGAGCGGGTAGATGAAGGTTCCGCCGTATTGGATGTACAGCGGCTCAAAATCAAATTTCCACGGGCGCATGCGCGCGAGAATGATGAACGACTTCTTCTCGTCGGGATTCTCGGAATGAATCAGCAAAGAGCGAGCAGAATTAATGAGCGGATCCGGCGGGAAGGTCCAGGCGGAAGGCAGCGACACGAGGCCTTGCACATAAGTGACGGGCTCCTCGGCGCGGCGCTCCTCATGAGAACGCACCAGCTCCACATAAAGCCGGCGCCAGGAGTCGGCGAGCTTGGACGCGAACTCGGTCGAGCCGCGCAAGGCCGGCGGCAGCGCGCGCCAACGCGCGGGGCCGGGGAGGCCGCCGGTAATGCCGCACAGTCCCCCCGCCAAGCCGATCAGGAGTACGGCCGTCAGAACCGGGTCGACGCGGGGCTTACGCACTTTTGCTCCGGCCCACGACGACCATCGCGGCGATCGCGGCGCAGGCCGGGACCAAGGGCAGGCGGTAACGGATGACCGCGTGCACGGC
>JAYTSX010000016.1:0-2769 GCA_043745445.1 Elusimicrobiota bacterium | reverse complement strand
TGCACCACCAATCCGCAGCTAAAGGCGGCCTCTCTCTCGGCGGGGAGAGCCGCCCGATTTAGGCGGCCTCCTCTCTCGGCGGGGGGGAGCCGCCAACTATAGGGCGGGCGTCCCTCTCGGCGGGGGCGCCCGCCCCTCACTCTACGCAAAGGAACATGGTATGATGGACGCGCTCATGGGATTCGATCCACGACGGGTCGCGAAGTTCGCGGGCTTGGGCGCCCTCTTCTTGTTCCTGTGCTGGCAGCATGTGCAGGCCACCCGGATCGGCTATCGGGTCGAATCCACCCGACGCGAGGCCCGCGTTCTGCGCAGCCGCGTCGCGGATTTACGGCTGAAAGTCGATGAGACTTTGGCGCCCGGAGCGCTCGCCGCTCGAGCCGGCTCCAAGCTCGGAATGATCCCGGCCTCTCCCAGCTCGCTTCGCTCGCTCTCGGACACTTCGAGCGGGACCGGCGGACTCTTGCCCCGCCTGTGGGCGCGCCTGGAGCGAATCGGGCCCTTACGCAGCTAAGAGCGCCGCCCATGGACCTTGGACTTCGATTAACCGTCGCCGCGTCGCTCGCGCTCGCACCCCTTCTGCCGCTCGGCGCCCGTCTGGCGTACCTTCAGGTCCTCAGGCACGACAATCTTTCCACGCGCGCTTCAGGCGAGTTCGCCCGCACCGCCCAAGAAGCGGCTCCGCGAGCCGAGCTTCTCGACCGGCAGGGACGAGTGCTCGCGCGCTCGATCCCGTCCTGGTCCTGCTTCGTCGACAAGGCGATGATCAAAGATCCGGCCGCCTTCGGCGCGAAGCTATCGCCCCTTCTTCAGATTCCCGGATCCGAGATCGCGCGCAAGACCCGCGCCGCCGTCAGGTTCGCCTGGATCAAGACGCACATGACGCAGGCGGAATTTCAAAAGCTTTCCGAGGCGCGCGTCGACGGCTTGGGCCTCGTGCCCGCGCAGGACCGGGTTTACCCCAACGGCGACCTTGCACGCGGCGTCCTCGGCCTCGTTGGAACTGAGGGGAAGGGCCTCGCCGGACTCGAACTATCCCAGGATAAACGCTTAAACGGCCGCGCCCGGCGCATGGAAGTGATCCGCGACGGACAGGGCCGGTCGATCTACAAGAGCGTCTCCGACGCGGGCGACGAGCAGCAGCCGCTGCGCCTGACACTCGACCGGACCGCGCAATACCTCGCTGAAGAGGCACTACGCGAAGGCGGCGACAAGGGGCTGTTTAAAGAAGGCAGCATCGCGATTCAGGACCCGCGCAATGGCGAGATCCTGGCCATGGCGGCGTGGCCGCCCAATCCGCTGCGCAACCCGTTGGTTCAAGATGCCTTCGAGCCCGGCTCAACGTTCAAGGTTGTCACCGCGCTGGCGGCCGTGGACGACCATATCGTGCGCCCGGACGAATTGTTCAACGGCGAAGGCGGTAAGTTTCAGCTCACCCCCGGAGTAACCATCACGGACCACGAGCCCGAGGGGGACATGACTTTGGCGCAGATCATGGAAAAATCGTCGAACATCGGCATCGCGAAGGTGGTTGACCGCGTGGGCGCCGCGCGCTTTTACCGCCTGGCGCGCGCCTTCGGCTTCGGCGCCAAGACGGGTGCGCCCCTGCCCGGCGAAAGCGCCGGCGAGCTCAAGCCCCTGTCGGACCTGACCAAGGTCGGCCTCGCCGTGTCTTCCTACGGCTACGGCCTCGCCGTCAGCCCTTTGCAGATGTTGGGAGCATACTCCGCGATCGCCAACGGCGGCACGCTGTGGGAGCCGAAGATGATCGCGGACGGCAAGGCCCCGGTCAAGGTTCGCCGCATCGCGTCCGAACGCGCGGTGCGTGAGGTCGCGCTGATGCTCGAGGGCGTCGTAGACCGCGGCACCGCCGCCAGCGCGCGGATTCCGGGTTATCGCGCCGCCGGCAAGACCGGCACCGCGCGCAAGATCGATCCGCTCACTCGCAAATATTCCGCCACCGCTTACACGGCCTCCTTCGTTGGATTCCTGCCCGCCTCCGCGCCGCGCTGGACGATCCTGGTCGTCCTGCATGAGCCCAAAGGCGCCTACTACGGCGGCCTGGTCGCCGCACCGATCTTCGCCCGGCTGGGCAGCCGCCTGCTGACGCTCGAAGGCCTGCCTCCCGACCGGCCCGCCGACCCCGCTCTCGGAACGGCCAGGCGCTGACATGACGTTGGCAGAGCTGCTTCGCGCCGCGGCGACGCGGCGCGTCGCGGGTTCCGTGGATGTGAACATCTCCGATCTCAAGCACGATTCCCGCCTGGTCCTTCCAGGAGACCTTTTTTTCGCCATGCCCGGTGCGAAGACGGATGGGAACCGTCATGCCAAGCAGGCCTTCGATAACGGAGCCGTGGCCATCGTTAGCGAGCTTGAGCCGCCGCCGCCGCCCGCCGTCATGAAGGGAACCTGGGTGCAAGTCCATGACATCGCCGAAGCCATGGCGAGCATCTGTGACGCCTTCTACGGCCATCCATCGGGGGCCCTGACCATGGTTGGGGTTACGGGAACGAACGGGAAAACGACGACCACCTATCTGCTTGAGTCCATCGTGAAGGCCGCGGGAGGTAGGCCCGCCGTGGCCGGGACGATCGAGAACCGGCTTAACGGGGAACGGCTCGAGAAGGCGGTCAACACGACGCCGATCTCGTTGACGCTGACGAAGCTGCTGATGAAATTCCGGGACGGCGGGGCGACGCATGGGTTGCTGGAGGTTTCGTCGCATGCGCTGGCGCTGAAGCGGGTGGAGAACATCGATTTTGACGCAGC
>JAYTSX010000015.1:0-2776 GCA_043745445.1 Elusimicrobiota bacterium | reverse complement strand
TGTTGTCGCGTTCTCGTGGATCATCCTTATTATACGATCGAGGAGCCAGAAAAGTTCCCTGGAGGCGGGTACCCTTTCCCACGGGTTTGTTCTTTTTAAGCAACGCGGGCGGGCGCTTGAGGGCTTGGCTTGCGGCGTTGGGAGGGCGCGTTGCTTAAAAAGAACGAACCGGGGCGGGGTATGTCTGGCGGCGGGCTTAGGTGGTGTAGCCGAATTCTTTGAGCGACCGAGGATCCTTGCGCCAGTCCTTGCGCACCTTGATCCAGAGTTCGAGGGTGACCTCGCGGCCGAGAAAAGCCTCGAGCATGGCCTGCGAGCGTTCGGTCAGGCGGTGGAGATCTTTTCCGCCCTTGCCGATGATGATGCCTTTCTGGCCGTCGCGCTCCACGTACAAAGTCGCGAATACATCGTCGGGCTGACCCTGGTTCTCGCGGAAGGTCTCGACGACGACCGCGACCGCGTGCGGGATTTCGTCATGGTACAAGTCGAAGACTTGCTCCCGGACGATCTCGGTGGCGAAAAAGCGTTCCCAGCGGTCGGAGAGCTGGCCCTTGTCGTAGAACGGCTCGCTTTCGGGCAGGCGCGCGAGAATTTCCGCCTTCAGCTCTTCGACGCCCTGGTTTTTGAGCGCGGAAATACGGAATACTTTTTCGGGATTGAGCACCGTGGAATAGGCTTTCTCGATCGCGGCGAGCCGTGTTTCGGCCACATCCCGGTCGCACTTGTTGATGACGAGAATGACGGGCGTGCCGGGGCGCACGAAGGTGTTTCCGACCTTCTCCGGGTTGGATTCGACGGCGTCCACCATATACACGACCAGGTCGGCGTCGTCCCGGATCGCCCGGGTCGACTCATGGCGGAGGCTCTTCTGCAGATCGTCAGATGGCTCGTCGATGAGGCCCGGCGTATCGAGGAAGCAGGCCTGGAACGCCTCGCCCTCGAGAATCCCTAAAATCTTGTGGCGTGTCGTCTGCGGCTTGTGCGATACGATCGACAGCTTGAACTTGAGCAAAGAGTTCATGAGCGTCGACTTGCCGACATTGGGGCGTCCGGCGAGCGCGATGAATCCAGCTTTATGGGGAACGGTCACGGGCGAGAGTCTAGCACTTGCGTGAAGCGCGCGAGACGCGGGTCATTGTGCGCACGCAGCCAAGACAGCAAGGTCGCCTTCGACGCGTCCGTCATCAAAGCGAGCGGCGTCGGCTTCGTTGCGGCTGAGTAAGCCGCATGGATCGGCGGCATGCCGCGATCGGTTACGGCGAGTGCCGCGCGGAATTGCTCGCCGCTGACGAACGGAGCGAGCGTGTCGCGTTGGAACTGAAGCAGGACCTCGGGATTGTTCGCGCGGCCCAGGCGGCGCTGGCGCTCGGCGGCGTAGCCGACGGAATCTCGCGCGCGTAGGGAGAATTGGGACACCTCGGGGGTCATCAAGCCGCCGGAGTCGACGATGCGCGCGAGGTCGTCTAGCGTCGTGCCGTGATAGTAGAAATCACCATCGACGAGCGCGAACTGCGGGAGGATCCGTTCCTTCGGACTGGCCGCGGCCGCGGCCCGGGCGCGCGCGTCGGCGCCGAGCGCTGCGGCACCGGCCGTGGCGGGGGCTCCACCAGGGACGAAGGCGCCGCCTGCCGTGGTCACGGCCTCAAGGTAGCGCACCGTCGCCAAGGTCTCCTCGTCCCAGGACAGCTTACGCAAACCGATCTTCTTCGCAGTCTTCATGAAGACATCGAGCGGAGGCGCGAGATAAGATTCGTACGGCACACCTTTCATCCCGTGAAAGTCCATTGAGATCGAGCCGAAGTTTTTGATGCGGCCATCGGCGCGGGCCTCCTTAAGGGCGGGCGCGTCGAGGTCGAAGAGGTTCAGCGCGTAGCCCATGCGCATCTTCACGAACAGGTGCTCGCCGTGCTTGGAATCAAGCGGCGTGAAGCCGGCGTGCTCTCCGCTCTGGAAAAAGTAGACCTTGTAATTCGTGTCGCCGTTCATTGTGTAGCGCAGGGCGATGTCGCCCATCGTCGCGCGGATGCCGACGCCGACATACTCTTCGCGGCGGCCGCCGTGCAGGTTATAGTGGAAGCCGATGTTCGTCACGCCGCGCGCGGCCTTGATGCGCTCGATAGCGGCGTCGGCTTCGGCGCGCACATACGCTTTTAATTCGTCCTTCGACAGCTTGCGCGCGCGCAGGCCCTCTATTTCGGCGCGCGCGGCGGGCGCGACCTGCGTCCAGTAGTCGATCTTGGCGAACTCACGGTCGAGGCGCTCGGCCTCGTTGGCCGGAGGACTCTCCTCGGCGGACTTGGTCCCGAAGGGGTTGGCCAGGTTCTTAAGCATGCCCAAGATTTTGGTCTTGAAAGACGGCGCGCCCGGCTCGGCCTTAGCTTCCGGCGTGGAAGCCGCGGGCAAGACGGGGCGGAGGGCAGACCCCGTCTGGGCCTGCGCGGCCGCCGGAGTGACAAGGGCGGACTGGACCAGCGGTGCCGGAAGCGGCGACACATTTGGAGCAACGAGCGCGGCGGCCAACCCCGGCGTTAAAGTCGCGCCGAGCGAGGGAGCGAACATCGGGGTGAGCGAGGTCTGAAGCGAAATTTTCGGGACGGCCGCGTCGGCCCCGGCCTCCGCCGAAACGGCGACGCCGGCGCGGGCGGGCAGGGCGAGGGTCAGAAGCAGCAATAACGCGTACATGATAGAGAGGATACGGTGCGGACCGGGGACGCGCCAGGGGTCCTTGGACCTTATTGGAAGTAGGCCTTTGGAGAGCCTTGCGCAGAGGGGCGAA
>JAYTSX010000014.1:0-2777 GCA_043745445.1 Elusimicrobiota bacterium | reverse complement strand
CCCTTCGACTTCGACCAATACCTCTGGCGCCGCGGTCTGAGTCATCTCAGTTCAGATCCACCCAAACGGATTTAAGCGACGTGTAGTTCTCCAAAGCGTACTGGCCCTTCTCTCTTCCGTAACCGCTTTGCTTGACGCCGCCCCACGGGGCGGCCGCGTCCACGAAGTGGTAACAGTTGATCCAGACCGTGCCGGCCTTGAGCTTGGCGGCGGCCTGATGGGCCTTCTTCACATCCTTCGTCCAGACGGCGGCGACCAGGCCGTAGTCGCTTGAGTTCGCGCGCGCCATGACCTCGTCGAGGGTGTCGAAGGGCATGACCGCGACCACCGGTCCGAAAATTTCCTCGCGGGAGATTTTCATATCGTCCTTGACGCCGCCGAACACAGTCGGTTGCACGAAGTAGCCGGGACCCGCGGCGGCCGCGCCGCCAGACAAAAGCTGCGCGCCTTCTTTTTTGCCGGCTTCGATGTAGGACAGCACGCGGTCGCGCTGTTCAGCGGAAACGAGCGGCCCCATGTGCGTCTTAGGATCCAGCGGATTCCCTTGCTTGACCGTTTTGGCGCGCTCCGCGAGCGCCGCCACCATCTTGTCGTAGGCGGGCCGCTCGATGAAGACGCGGGAACCGGCGCTGCAGCACTGGCCCTGGTTGTAAAAGATTCCCATGAAGATGCCCTTCGCCGCGGCCTCGAGATCCGCGTCGGCGAAAACGATATTGGGCGACTTGCCGCCGAGCTCCATGGAAATGCGCTTCATGTTGCCGGCCGAGGCTTTCACGACCTCGCGGCCGACCTCGGTCGAGCCCGTGAAGGTCACCTTGTCGATACCCATGTGCTTGGAAATCGCCGCGCCGGCCGTCGGTCCAAATCCCGGAACAACGTTAACGACACCCGCAGGCACGCCGGCCTCGAGTAGAAGCTCTCCCAACCACAGAGCGGAGAGCGGCGTCTGCTCGGCGGGTTTAAGCACGATCGCGTTGCCGCAAGCGAGAGCCGGCGCAAGACGCTCGACCGCCATCAACAGCGGGAAATTCCATGGAATGATCGCCCCAACCACGCCGACGGGTTCACGGACGGTGTAATGAAGGAACTTGGCTCCGGGAAAATAAGGCACCGAGACCGGCGTCGTCTCGCCATGAATCTTCGTGGGCCAGCCGCCGAAGTAGCGGAGGAGGCCGATGGCCAGCGGCAAATCGCCGTTCTTGGCCTCACGAATGGGCTTGCCGTTATCGAGCGTCTCGAGCTGAGCGAATGCCTCGGCGCGGGCTTCGAGCAGGTCGGCGGCTTTATGAAGCACCTTCTCGCGCTCCGCAGGCGACATCTTCGACCAGGGGCCTTCAAGGGCCTTGCGCGCAGCCGAAACGGCGCGGTCGATATCGGCGGAATCGGCCTCAGCGACGGTTGCGAGTGTCTCGCCGGTCGCGGGATTAAGCGTCGTGAAGGTCTTTCCGGACGCGGCGGCGACAGGCTGGCCGTCGATCAAGAGCGCGTGGACCTTGCGGGCCAGGAACTCCTTCAAAAGGGGGTGAACTTCGGGCAAAGTCGCGGTGCTCATTCGTCCTCCAGGTGTCGTCGGGCGGCTTTTGCTATTCAACCAAATTCGAAGCGCGTTGGCACCCAAACGGGCTTCGTGAGCCGGTCAAATGTCCTAAAATGACCGAATGAAAGAATCCCGCGCCGCTCTTTGGCCTCTTCCCGACTGGGAGGAAGTCCAACCCTTCCCATTCGCCTCCGCGCGGGGGGCCTTCGCGGGCATGACCGGCACGGTGGACCGGATCGTCCTCAAATATTACCGCCGCGAAGACGGATCTTTGGTCGCCACCGCCACATTTGGTCCCCTGTCCGAGGGCGCCCCCGGGCTGGTGCATGGCGGGGCAATCCTGACGGCGCTCGATGAGGCGTTGGGCGCCGCCGCTTGGCTCGCGGGCCGTCCGGTCATGACCGCGCGACTGACCACGGAGTTTCGCAAAGGCGTGCCGCTGGGTGCGACGATGCTCGTCGAGACCCGCCTTATCCGCGAGCGCCACCGCCTCGTGATCCTCGAAGGCACGCTCAGCGGACCCGACCATGTCGTCTACGCCTACGCGGACGGTCGCTTTATGGTTCTGAGCGATGTCGATCAGAAGCGCATTTTGGGCCGCGCGGCTTAAATAGGCTAAAATCTCCATTATGAGACTCGCCCAAAGCTTTTCACGCCTCGGCACCGAAACCGCCTTCGAAGTCCTCGCCCGCGCGCGCGCCCTCGAAGTCCAAGGCCGGAAGATCGTTCATCTCGAGATCGGCGAACCCGACTTCGACACCCCGCCCAATATTCGCGACGCCGCCAAGAAGGCCATCGATGCGGGCTACACGCACTACGGGCCGTCCGCCGGCCTGCCCGAGACGCGCAAGGCGATCGCCGAGTACGTGAGCAAAACCCGCGGCGTTTCGTATGCCCCAGAAGAGACGATCATCGTCCCCGGCGGCAAGCCGATCATTTTTTTCACCATCCTCGCTTTGGTGGAGCCCGGCGACGAGGTCATCTACCCCAATCCCGGCTTCCCGATTTACGAGTCCATGATCAACTATGTGGGGGGCAAGCCCGTGCCTCTGCCCATCCGTGAGGAGCTCGACTGGGACTTCGACGCCGCCGAATTGGAAAAACTGCTCACGCCGAAGACCAAGCTCGTCATCCTTAACTCGCCGGCCAATCCGACCGGCGGCGTGATGACCC
The DNA here is from genome assembly GCA_043745445.1 of Elusimicrobiota bacterium. Classification (GTDB taxonomy): domain Bacteria; phylum Elusimicrobiota; class Elusimicrobia; order UBA1565; family UBA9628; genus GWA2-66-18. Next base: position 67 of record JAYTSX010000014.1, on the reverse strand, counting down.
AGGAAACGATGGACCGCGTCGCCAAGGCGCTGGCCAAATTTCCCGATGCGATGCTGCTCGCCGACGA
>JAYTSX010000013.1:0-10432 GCA_043745445.1 Elusimicrobiota bacterium | reverse complement strand
ACCCCGCCGCGCTGTTCTATTCGACGGCGTCGCGCGCGGGCGATCCCTACGCGCCGTTGGGCGCGGACGGTTATCCGACCGTCGTCGGCGGAGAGCTCGTTCCGCCGCGAAGTACGCTGGCCTCGCGCGCTTGGTCCGCGGGGGACACGTCAAAGATGAAGGCGGGGCTTAAGATCGCGCGCCGCTACGCCGACATCAATGAGGCGTTCAAGGACGGCTACCGCCTCGAGGGCCATTTCGGCAACGGCATGGGCGTGCACATGATGAACCTCGGCTACATCCTGTCCGATGAGGTTCTCATCGAGAAACCGGAGTTCCTGACCTACTCGCGCAGCCGCGGCGGGCGCTGGCAGCTTCTCCAGGTCGGCTACATCCACCGCGGCCTGCACCGCGTGAAGCTGTTCGACTCGCCCGAGGCGAAGGGGCATTTCCACGACATGAACATCTGCTCGACGCTGAAGGACAATGTCATGGCGGACGCGCCGCCGGGTTCCGCCTGCGACGGGCCGGGGATGACCCGTATCGGCCCCATTTGGATGATGCACTTCGCGGTGAACATATATAACGAGAAAGGCCTGTTCGCCGACTACTTCTCGTACGCCGACGACGTCAGCGCCACGAACCAGAGCTTTACCTTTTTCGGTCGCCGCGTCACTTCAAGTGCGCCCTAGTTCTGGGGCTTGACAACCCTATTCCTTCCTGTTACAGTCGCTAGTATCCGACATTTTGGAGGAAGTATGAAATCACCCGCACGGGCTACCGCCGTAGGTCTTTCGCTCTTTCTTTTGGCCGGTTTCGCCAGCCCCGCCCATGCGGAAAAATACAAGATTCATTGGTTCGTCGGGCACCAGAATCCAGACTACTTTGAAATCGCCGCCAAGGATTTTAAGCGCGATGTCGAGGCGCGGACCCACGGCAATGTCTCCGTTGAGATTATGACGGCCACCAACGACGAGACTCACAACGGCGCATCCTCCCAGCCGCAGATCGCGTCCATGGTGGAGAAGGGCGAAGCCGAGATGGGCCATTCGTTCACCGATGTGGTGGGCGTTTTGGATCCCCGGCTGTACGCGTTTGAAGCTCCTTACTTATTCCGCGACAATCGTCACATGGAAGGCGTCCTCGAGGGGCCTATCGGCGAGGAATTGCTTGAAGGCTTCCGCGCTCATAAGATGCTCGGGCTTTCCTTCACTTACAGCGGCGGCCCCAGCGTGATCGCGACCGTCGATCGCGAGATTCGCCGCCCGGAGGATTTGAAAGGACTCAAGGTGGGCGTTTACGGCGACGCGGTCAATACCGCGTGGCTCAAGAGCCTCGGAGCCTCGCCCGTGGCGATTCAACACGAACTGACGAGCATCGGCGGCTTGCAACGCAGCGGCGCGCTCGACGCCGTGGTGATCACTTGGCAAAATTTTTCGCGGACCGCGCTTCAGCATAATTTCAAACGCATGAACCTGCCGGGCTCCACTTACCTCGTCAGCGTGACCTACATCAACGAAAAGTTCTTCAACAGCATGCCTGTTGAGTATCAGGCCATCATCAAGGAAGCCTCTCGGACCGCCGGCCGCATTGAGCGGGCTAAAACGATCGAGCTGAATGAGAACGCGAAGCGCGCGATGGTGGGCAAAGGCGTTCGCCCCATCGTCATCTCGGGCGACGCGAAGAGCCGCTTCGTGCAGGCTTTGCGGCCGGCCTACGAGAATTCGCTCGACGGCGTGATCGGCAAGGGTTTCATCGAGCGGATCCGGAACACCGGCGATGGTCCCGAAGTTCCCGCTCCCGTCGCGGCCAAGTAATTGAAGGGGGCGCCCTTCGCGTTGTATCTGACGGGGCTCATTCTCTTTGGGGCAGGCGGCCTCGCCCGGCTGAACGCTCAGAACGTAGCCCCGTTGACCCCTGGCGAATGCGCGGCTTTGCGCGGTCGCCTGCGCGTGCAGGCGCGCAGCGGCCGGGGGGACGTTCCCGCGGCGCTGAGCAGCGCCGATCGTTGCGCGAACCTTGCCGGTATGACCGACGCTCAGCGGGTCGATTCCATTCGCCTGGGAGCGCAACTGCGCGCGCAGCTTGGCGATCCGGTCGGCGCTGAGAAGGGTTTTAGGCGTGCCCTGGAATTAATGCCGAACGACGCGGCCTCTTTGTTTGCCCTGGCTCAGGTTCTGCGGGACAGGCCGGATGAAGGGTTTCGCGTCGCGGAGAGGGCCGCTCGAGCCGCGACGACCGCCCGGCGCAAAGCCGCCGCTTATCGCCTTGCCGGTGAAATAAAGATGGACTCTGGTGATATGGACGGCGCGCGGTCGAGCTTCGTGCGCGCGCTGAAACTCGCGGACGACGACCTCGAAACCTTGAAGGAAATGCTCCTCGCAAACCGTGACCGGCCTCATGACGCGGCCGCCTATGCCCTGCGGGCCCTGGGTACGGCTGACGCGGCTCCGATCTGGCTTCGTCCTGCCGCGTATCGCTTCTGCGCCCATCTATTCCTCGAGATTAAGGACTCCACGGGGGCCGTTAAGAGCTTCCAGCGTGCGCTGGCGGTCGATCCCGATGACCTGGAAGCCCTGGAGGCCTTAGTCCAACTCAAGCAGGTCCTGCCGGACAGCCGCTCGCGTCCAGTGCGGCCCGTCGAAAAGGCATCGAGCGAAGCCGATTTGCTTCGGATGCTTAAGAATAATCCGGATAGCCTTGAAGCTCTTCATAGCCTCATCCGCCTTCGTCTCGATCAAAAAAACCGGGTGGAGGCGGTCGCGTTGACGGAGAGATTCACGGATGCCATCGTGGAGGCGCCTGAATGGCAGAATATATCGGCGTATCTCGCGGCCGGTATTCTGTGGCTCGCGCTTGATGAGGATGCCTTGGCGCGTCAAAGCATCCGCAACGCGCGGGATCTGGACCCGCGCTCTCTTGAAATCCTGAGGTTGGCCAAACAGCTTGGTGCGGGTGAGGGGGCGGACGACGACCCCACACCGTCCGATGCTTATGTCTCGATCGGCCGTGCGCATGTCGGGCTTGGAGATCCCGCAGGGGCTGAGAAAAACCTTGGCGAGGCCCTCAGGCTGTTGCCCGCCCACCTCGACGCCCTGAGCACGATGACTTACCTGATGCTGGCGGAGCGCCGGCTCAAAGAGGCGCTCGACTATTCCGACCGGCTGATCGCGGCGTCCGAAGCGCCCCACCCGAAATCCTGGGAGCTCGCCGGACGCTACAACCAATTGCCTTGGGAACACGCGGCTCTTTACAGCCAGCGAGCGGAGATCCAGTTGGAGTCCGGAGATGAGGCCGGCGCGCGCAAGAGCCTTAAGCGGGCGCTTGTCTTGGTTCCCAATGACGACCTCGCGTTAAGGATGCTGGCCGACATCCCCCAGCGGAAAGCGCGCAAGTTGCTGGAGCTTAAAGCGCTCCCGTCGGCGCCTGCATTCGTTACGCCTCCGGAAGTCCGCGCCGCGACGCTTGTGGATCGGGCGCGAAGCGAGCGCGAAAGAAAAGATGACGGCGCGGCGGCCGCGAGCTTGGCGCTGGCGCTCGCGTTGACCCCCGACCACCTGCAGGCGCTGGACGCGCTCGCCCGGCTCGAGGCCGATCGGGGCCGGCCCGCGCAGGCGCTGGCCGTATACGACCGCATGCTGAAAGCCGCGGCGAAGAAAACTCCGGCGGAACTCGCCGCGATCTGCGCGCAGAAAGCGCGTCTTCAGCGGGAAATGGGCGATATCCCCGGGGAAAGGGCAAGCCTCGAGCGGGCCCGTGCGCTATTCCCGGAACAGCCGCAGGTCCTGGCCGCATTGATTCAGCTGGACATTCAGGCGCGCCGGCTTAAGACGGCGATGACCTACGCGGAGGAGCTGGTCACGGCTTCCCGAAATGCGGAGCCCGCACAGCGCGCCGCCGCTTACCGTCAGCGCGCGATGGTTCATCACGAGCTCAAGGATGAAGGCGCCGTTCAGGAGGACTTTAAACGGGCGCTCGATGCGGCGCCGGAAGACCTGGCGGCCTTGTGGATGATGGTCTCCGCCGAGCCGGGTTTGCCGCGCGAGGCCTTGGCCCTCGTTGAAGCGCACCGGCCGGCGGCCGCGGGACTTGAGGGGGAATGGCTGGCACTGCGCGCAATGACCCGCGCGCGGTTGAACGACCGCGTCCATGCCGAGGAAGATTTGGCGGCCGCCGTGAAGAGCGACGCGGCCGGGGTTTGTTCGGGCCCTTTATTTCAGCTAAGAAGGGACCGGCTTGAGCCGCTTTTCTTCGACCGCTGCGTGGAGCGATTCCCGTCGGATCCAAAGCTGTACACGGATCGCGGCGTTGCGCGTTACCTGCGCGGCCAATCGGAGGGCGCGGTGGCGGATTTCCGCAAGGCCGCCGATTTGCAGCCGGATGATCTGGAGGCCCATTTGAGCCTCGCGTCGGCTCTGGCGGCCTTGGGCCGGACGGAGGAGGCTTCAATTGAAGCCAATAAGGCCGGCCGGTTGGCCAAGAAACGGCAACGGGATTCTCACCGCTGACACCATTGACAAAGGGAATGAGAGGGATTACACTCCATGGTATGGCCCTCCGCCGAGGTTTTGTGCAGCTCTGGCCGTTGTTTTTTGCCGCCTCCCTCGTCCGCGCCGAAGGCGCCCCCGACAAGAAAAAGGTCCAGGAAGCGCTCAATAAAACCGATGTCGGTTTTTTCCTTCTGCTCGACAAGAACGAGAAAAAGCCTGAGCCCGCCAAGGTCCAGGAAGCGCTGAATAAAACCGATGTCGGTTTTTTCCTGTTGCTCGACAAGAACGAGAAAAAGCCGGAGCCCGCGAAGGTCCAGGCCGCGATCAACAAAACGGATGTCGGTTTTTTCCTCCTGCTCGATAAGAACGACAAGAAGCCGGGAGCGGCGCCGGTTCAAGAGGCACTCAACAAGACCGATGTCGGTTTTTTCCTGCTTCTCGATAAATCAGGCGCGACGCCGCCCGACGAGATCGCTCTTGGCCGCCAGCTGTTTTTCGACCCCAGGCTCTCATCGAACAAGACGATGAGCTGCGCGTCCTGCCACAACCCCTCGTTGGCCTGGCGCGACGGCCTGCCGCGAGCGCACGGCCTCAACGGCGTGGAGCTCGCGCGCCGCACGCCGACCTTGCTCAATGTTCATCACACCCAGCAACGCTTTCTTTGGGATGGCCGGGCCAACAGCGTCGAGGAAGCCGCGCTCAACGCCTTGACCTCACGGCTTGAGATGAATCGCGATCCGTGGGAGCTCGTCCGGGAACTGAACCGCGTCCCCGAATACGCGCGTCAATTTACCGGAGTGTACGGCCTGTCGGGAATCACGCCAGAAAACATCGCCAAGTCCGTCGCGGCGTTCGTGAAGGCCGAAATTCGCCCGCTGCCGACCGCGTTCGACCGCTTCCGCACGGATCCCGATGCGATGAGCCCCGCGGCTCAGCGCGGCCTTCTGGCCTTCACGGGCAAGGGGCGATGCGTGCTGTGTCATACAGGCCCCGGGCTCTCCAACAGCTTTTTTCACAACACGGGCGTCAAGCCCACGCCCGGCGTCGAGGATACGGGGCGTTACGCGATCGCGGCCAACAAGAGCGACTGGCGGGCCTTTAAGACGGTGCCTCTGCGCAATGTTGCGCTGACGGCGCCGTACATGCATAACGGCTCGATCAAGAATCTGCGTGAAGTCGTGGAGTTCTATGACCGCGGCGGCGATTCCGCCGAGGGACGCGATCCGCTCATCCAGCCTCTGGGCCTCGACGCGCGCGAGAAGAGCGACCTCGTCGCATTCCTGGAAGCCTTGACGAGCCCTCAGCCCGCCGTGGCCGTCCCGGCGCTCCCGTCCGAGTCCGAGCCGCCTTCCGTGCGCGTCGCCGTACTGTGGAACTCTCAGCGCGCGCTCATGGTCGAAAATGATTTGAAGACGCGCTCACGAAAGGCGCTGGCCGTCAATGCGACGGCGATGCGTGAGAACGCCGAAGCCGCGAGGCTCCAGGCGAGCCCCGACCTGTCGCTGGCCGCCGCGTGTCTCGCGGAGACCTCGGCCGCGGCGGCGCGCACCGAGCGTGGCTCCGCCGCCGAGACCGTCTCTTGGCCAGAAGTCGAACGCGACGCCCGCGCGCTGGCGTCCGTGGGCAAGCGCTGCCGAACTTTGTTCGAGGGCTCCGAGGCCGACCGCGCCCGCCGCATGCTCTCCGCGCTCGATGGACTGCTTGATGATGCGGCCCGATCGGTGTCTGATTTCGCGCGCCTCTCCGATCGGGCTGAGGGGTTTCGCGCGGCCAAGGCTTGCCGCGAGACATTCACGGTAAACGGTTTTCTTCGCGATGTGGCGACGGGAAAGCGCTCAGAGGGTGAAATGCGCGAGCTTCACCCGATGGTGATCGAAGACCTTCTTATTTATTACCAGTACCGCGCCTTCGCAGCGAAAAAGGCCGAGGTCTGCGATGTGATGGCCCCCGTCGAAAAACATTACTTCGGCATCTCCCGCACGGCGGCATGGGGCTGCCGGGAGTGGTTCTGGGACATGTCCGCGGCGGACGCGCTGACCCGACGCACGGGCCGCTTTGAGGAGATCTGCCGGCATTCGATCGGGCATGATTATCCCGCCATGACGACCGTGGACGGCAATGAAATTTGCGGGGTGATCGCCAAGGATGTGGACAACCCCGAACGCATGTGCCGGGGCCTGATTCCTAAGTACCTCGGTCAGGAGACCATGGGCGCCTGCGTCAACGAATTCGCCCGCTACAGCCGTGACGCCGATGTGGGTAAAACGCAGGAGGGTGTTCCCGACCAACTCTTTCGCCGTTATGTCGCCCTCGATCGCTTTGTCCGCGCCTACCGTGCCAAGGACGCTAGCACCTGCGGCGAGTCCGAGCTGTGCCATGTACTGATGGGCGAAGGCGAAGCGATCGCCCGGACCTATGAGAAGAAAATGAGCGAATCGGTATGCGGCGTGCTGACCAAGCGCGTGGGGACCGTCGCGCCCTCCCAGACGAAGCTTCTTCTTGACCGGAGCGGCGAGCTCGTGGCCGAGTTTGAGAGCATGCGCGGCGCCGGCGACCGGGCCGCTCGCGTTGAGATCGACGCGCGCGCCGAAAAGCTGGCGCGACTTCGATCGACTTTTGACCGGGCGCTGGCCAGCGCCGATCCTGCCGAAGGTGCGCCCCGACAGGGCTCCCTCGGCACTTCCGGCTCGACCCTCGCGGGCTACTAACGCGGACATGGCTTGGCCCGGTGAAGGGATCCCCTGGTTCCTGAGCCGAGTCGCGGCGCTGGGGCGCTCCTCGCGCTACGACCTTCGACGGCACGCCGTCCTTAACCGGACTCCTATTCCGCCCGCCGCTGCTCGGCCGGACGGGTTGGCCCTTCGCGCGCGACGGCTGCGCCTCGCGGGCGCCGAGGCCCAGGCGGAGAAGACCTTCCGTCAGGCGCTCTCAATGGCCGAAGGCCATCCCGCGGCATCGGCCGGGCTTTGGGAAATGCTCAGCGGAGCTGGCCGTGCGCGCAAAACTTTGATTGATGCGGCGGTCGAGGCGGAACCTCGGCGCGCCGTCTGGCGGGCGTGGCGCGGGCTCTGGCGCCTCGTTGGGGGAGATGCAGCGGGCGAACGAGACCTGCGTATCGCGGCGGAGGGCCAAGGAGCCGCGTCTGTCATCGCGGCTGTGGGGCTGTCCCAATGCGCCCGCCGCCGTGGCCGGTGGACACAGGCCTGCGACCGGCTCGATACGGCGGTGCGCCGTGCTCCGCGCGAAGGTTGGTTGCGGCGGCTACGGGCCAAGGCGCGCTTTGACGGCGGCGACCGCGAGGGCTTTCTCGCTGATTGTGAAGCGGAGAACTTGCGCGACGAGGGCATCGGGACGTTCGCCTACGCGCTCGGGGTCGCCGGGGGAGGCTATTCTGTTCCGAACCTTCTGGCGAAGGCGGAGCTCGCCTTGCGCGCACAGCCGCGCGCGTACTGGCTGCTTGCCCTGCGCGGCGACCTGCGTCGCTCGCCCGAAGTGAAGGATCATGAAGGCAGCGCCATCGACTTCGAGGCGGCCGCGCTTCTGTCTTCCCGGCCAGGGTGGATCTACGGCCACCTGGCACGCGTGCGGCAGGGCTTGGGGGATGAGAGGCGAGCGCGCGCCGCGGCCGATGAGGCCGTCTCCCGTGAGCCCGGGTGCGGCTGGCTTCGGACCTGGCGCGGAGAGGTCAAGCGTAAATTCCGCGATCTGGACGGCGCGGCGGCTGATTTCGACGCGGCGATGGAGCTGGATCCGGACTATGAGCTGACCTGGGCCTGCCGAGGAGCGGTGAGGGTTTCTCGCGGGCTGACCGCGGAGGGACGGGCAGATTTTGAGACCGCCCTCGCCCTTTGCCCAAGCTTAGACTGGGCTCGACGAGAGCTTGCACGCGTGTTATAATTCAAATGAGGACACTATGATAAAAATCATGACGCGATCGGCCTTCGGAGTGTTTGTTCTGTGCGGTGCCGCCTGGAGCGCGACGATCCCCCAGTCGGCTCCCGCTTCGGGGCCTGCTGAGGCCGCCACCTCCAGCGTCGCGGAGTCGACGGCGAGAGCGGATATGCTCCTGAACGATGCCGAGGTTTGGGTCTCCGAGCTCGAGAAAACGGTGAAGGGGGGCAAGGACGGCTCCGGCTGCCCTCCGAACTTCACCATGCGCAACTATCTGCACGATAAGAAAGAGCGGCGTGGCGAGAAGGAACTGGGTACGAATATCCCTGACGCGGGGGGGGCCAGTTGGGAGTTCGGCCTCGTCTGCCGGGCCATCGCGGCCAAGAGCGCCGCGCCCTGCGCCGAGGCGTCTGATGTCGTTCGTTTTGCGAATGGGGCGGGCAACTCCTCAAAAAAAGACAGTGCTATGGCCAACGGGGGGCGCATAGAATACGGCACGCAAAAGGATAAGTGCAGCGTCTCCTACCAGCAGATGCGCGTGAAGATCGCCTACGCCGCCCATGATCCGAATTTCATGGCCATCTGCCGGGAGATGTCTCAAGCCAACCCGCCGGCCAAGTCGCCCGCGGCGGTCGACGCTATCTGCACGGCGTGGCAAAACACCACTCAAGACAAGAGCGCGCTTATCTCGGCGATCATGAGCGGGATGAAGACTCCGCTTAAACCCGAAACCGCGCGCGAAGTTGCGGCTGAGATCACCGCCGATCCAGCGTCGTGCGAAAACGGAAATAGGTCTCAAGCTTTGGAATGCAACGAGATTAACGACTATCGCAACGCAGTGGCCAAGCGCGGGACATGCCGCGGAGGCTTGTGCCGCATGCTGACGGGAGAGGGGGCGGGTGCGTGCGACTCCTATGACTTGGAGGTCAAGAAATTTGTGTGCTCGAACTTTTACCGGGCCAAGTACTCTGCGGAGCGTGCCCCGGTCATCGAGGAGCGTCTGAGGCTGGCGGAAACGCTGGTCGCGAGCCTGTCCTCACGGGTCACGGATATTCGTGAGGCCCAGGCATTTAATGATCGCCTGGATCGCGTTTATGCGCTGCGCGATCGAATGACGCAGGCGGTGGCGATTCTGGGGAAATTGGGAAAGACCGTCGGTAAGGCCCCCGCGAAAGTGCCCGGGAATAAGCGATAGTGAAATGGGGGGCGCTGCTGACTTTTGCGGCGCTCGCGGCGGCCGCGGGTGAGCCGGCTCCCGCCTGGCAGCCGGTTCTTGATGAAGCCGCGGCGTCGCTGACGGAAGACCGCGCGGACTGTCCTCAAGGCGTGACGATCGAGACGGTGCTGGCCGACGACGCGGCGGGCCGTTTTCCGCGGCCGGTTTCCGTCGCTCTTGATGCGCGCCGGGAAGATATCAGGTTGTTGTTCTCCTGCCGCGCCATAGCGTCCGGCTCCGTGAAGGCATGCGATCCTCTTGGCGCTCAGCCCGCGCGCATCGTGTTCGAAGAGAACCGCCCGCGCCCCATCGCTCGCCCCGAGACCTTGCGCTTTTTATGCGCCTCCGATCTTCATGACATGAGCATGGCGCGTGCGATGTCCTCGGGATCCAAAAAATCTTTCGTGGCCGCTTGCCTCGAGCACGACGCGGCGGGGCATCGCGACTTCCTTCCTGGTTCGGCGGCTCAGGCGTGTGCGATTCTTGCCGAAGGGGGCAAGGACCCCGCCGCGACCTGCGCCAAGCTCGCCCCGCTTTATTCGAGCGATCTCCCCGGGAACTACTGCGAGGGGGAGCTGTCTTTTTTCAGCGGCCACGCGTCGCATTGCTCGGCTTTGAGCGCGCAAGCGGCAGACCGCGAGCTATGCCTGGCTTCCGCGGCCTATCGGACCCGGCGCGAGAAGCCCGGGGAGTGCGGCGAGTCTCCGGTTTGCGCCGCGATGTCGAGCGGCAAGGCCGAGGCCTGCGAAGTCTACGCGCGCCGCGCGCTGGCGCCCTTATGCCGGGACCATTATTTGCCGCGCGCCCTCGAGCAGTCCGAGCTGAAGTTGGCGGCGCTTGATCGGGCGCTCGCCGC
>JAYTSX010000012.1:0-10444 GCA_043745445.1 Elusimicrobiota bacterium | reverse complement strand
CGTCGGGGATAAAAGCGAAAGGGGTTTTTGAGGTGAAGAGAATGTTCCGGGAGGCGTCGCGGACCTCGACAAGGCCGTTCTCGGGACGGAAATCGACTTCCCACTGATCAAAGGGACGACCGTTATCTCTCAGCGTACCGTGGGAGACCGAGGTGACCTTGAAAGATCCGTTCGTCATGATGTAGGCGCGCGTCATCACGGCCGGGCGCCCATCGGGCGCGCCGTACAGCCCGACGCGGATCATTCGGGGCGAGGTCGGGAGAGCGGGGTCGGACCTGTCGGGATCCAGCACGGGCCGCGCGACGCGGCGCACGCCGGCGGCGGCGTCGAGATCGCCCGTGATGTATCGTCCATTTTTCTCGTATAGCTTGCGCGCTTCGGGGTCCAACGGGTCAAGAGACAGAACTTTTTTATAGGCTCGCCAAGCCGCGCGATTGTCGCCCGCATCAGCCAGCGCCTTTGCGAGGCCGCGTAGAGCCTCGTTGTTCGCCGGATCGATTTCGACGGCCTGGCGCAAGTAGGTCAAAGCTGTCTGACGGTCGCCGCTCATCGTCGCCGCTTCGGCGGTGAGTTGGGCGGAGATCGAAATGGCGTAGGGCCCGGAGATTCCCGCTCGGCGCAAGGCGGCCTCGGCGCCCTTCGGCTTGCTGTCGAGGATATAGGTAAACCCGATCCCGACATTGGCCTCCGCTTGAGTCGTCGTCGAGGAGGACCGGTCGATGGCGCGCGTAAAAGCGTCTCGCGCTTCGCGCTGCCGCCCCGTGGCGATATATGACCAACCGCGCTGATTCCAGGCGAAGCCGTCGGCGCCTTCCAGCAGCGAAGCTTTCAGCCACTGTGCCGTGGCGCTCTCAAACTGACCCCTGTCGCGCAAGGTCAGTGCGAGATTGGCCTCGGGCTCGGACGCCGCGACTCCGAGTTCTGAAAGGTAGCGCCAGGCGCTTTCGGCGTCGTCGTATCGTCCGGCGAGGAACGCGCCGCGCGCAGTGGCGACCGCCTCGACGGCGTCCGCGGCCGCGCATGCGACCGGCGGCATAAGAAAGAATCCCGCGAGGATGAGGAGGAGCGCTCTTTGAATTTTCATCGGCGGGCGGCCTTGGATTTCGGCCGAGAACTGTCGAACAGATCGGGATTGAGATCCTCGGCCGCGGCAGGACGGAAGGTCTCCTTCTTCTGCGGAATGGCGAGGCGCAGTTTATTAAGGCGTTCGATGGCGGCGGAGCGGTAAGCGGGAGTGTCGAGGTTGAGCGCGCTGTCCGCTAGGCGTTGGAACTTTTCAACCTTGAAGCCATTGGCCATGGCGGCCGAGATCTCCGCGCTCACGGCGCGGTGGAGGCCGCGAAGCTTGGCCGATTCACGGGCCTCGGAGGTCTTAATGATGTCAGCGGACAGCGGGGAGGTGACTTCGGCGGGCGGGTGCATCATCATGTCGGCGTGGCCCTGCGCGTAGCCGCCCCAACGATTCCACGTCCACACGGAAACCAGAACGACTGCGATGGTGATGATGACGCGGCGCTCGAGCAGGCGGAGCAGGAGGTCCATAGCAGGATCAGCCGGCGGCGGGCGGAGTCGGCGGCGGAGTCGCGGGAGTTCCGGGGAGCGGCGTCGTGCACAGGATGACGATTTTATTCGCGGTCGCGGGAAGTCCCATGCACTTCTGCCCCATTTCCTCGATTTCCTGGGCGATATACCAGGCGAGAATCTTGTGGTCGTTGACTCGGATGTGTTGATGGGCGAGCAACGACATGTCGTGCAAGACCTTCATTGAATTGGCGACGCGCGAGGAGGCGCGCATGACGCCGGTCGCGAACCGTCCGGCGGCGAGATCGTATTCGGCCGTGCGCTCCATTCCCGCTAAGAGGCCGGGCAAGGCCGTAAGGTCCATCCCGAATGTGCGAAGGTCGCGGCGGAAATTTTGAAGATCGTAGCCGTACATCGTGTCGTTGTCCTTCATTCCGTTCTTCGCGGCCGCCGATATTTTTTGAGCGCGGAACAAGAGGTCCTCGAGCTTCACCTTAACCCCGTTGATGCGGTCGGCGGTGATGCCCAGCTGTCCTTCGAGCTGCTTAAGTCCGGGGACTAGGTCCATGTCATTCCTTTAAGAGGTCATCTAGCAGCGACTCATCGGCGGGCTGTTCTTTGGCCGGCGGTTTGCCGGTCTTTGCTTTCGCGGCGCGGCTGGCCGGTTTGGCGCGAGTGGCATGAGGTTTAACTTTCGGGGCAGGCTCAGCGACGGCCTCCTCTGGAGGAGCGAGGTCCGTCTCAGCGGCGGGAGCGTCGCCGGTATCGGTCAATGTCGTTCCCCCGCCTTTTACGGGCGCGTCTCCCAGCATCGAATCGAGAGTATCCTCTTCGGGTGCCTTCTTTGCCGGAGCGGCTTTCGGCTTCACCTTTACGGGCTTCGGCTTAGGGGGCGCAGGAGGGGCCGAGGCCTTCCCGGTCAGCACCGATTTCGCCGCGGCATTTCGGCCGATGAGTGTCTTGCCCTCGAGGTCGACTTCGAACTCGTAGGCGATCGTGGGCGCGCCTGGGGCCGTACTGCGGGCGAAATAGTTGAGCTGGACACGGCCGCCGGCGAGCGGCTCCGCCATCCACGGCGACAGGTTCCCGGCGGACGGTGCCAGGTTCTCTAGGGCGCGCTCAAGCGTGCGGTCTCCGGGCAATGGCCACGCTTTCGCGAACTCGATTGCGAGCTGGCGGGAATCCGGAGCGGGGACCACTGGTACAGGAAGGGGCTCGGGTGGAGGCAACGGCGTGGGTGCGAGTACGGCCGCCGGTGCCTGGGGCTTGCGCAGTCCCGGAACGTAGCCGCCCATGACGGCAAGGCCGCCGAGCGCCGCGAGCCCCACCAAGACGCCGATCATCAAGGCTTTCTTGCCTTTCGGAGCAGGCGGTGGCGGTATTACTCCGACCGCTATCGCTTCGACCGCCGGCACGGGAGTCTCGCTGGGCGCGAGTGCGCCTCCGACCGAATCACCAAATGCCGGGGGCGTAAAGCCCGCCGCAGCGTCACTGGGCATAGCCGTCATCCCTGCGTCAAAGGAAGGCAAGGGCTTCGTGTTCATCGTGGGGAAGTCCATCGGTGTCGCAGGCGACGGAACAGGGACAGGAATTGGAGCAGGAACGGGCATCGCTGAGGCGGCGGGCGGCGGCGGAGGAGGCGGAGGAGGCGGGAAAATGTCGGTCTCCTTCGGCAAATCGAAGGACACGGGAGTCGGAAGCGCAATCGCCTGGCTTGGTGTCGGCAAGTCGATGGGCGATATTTGCGGAGCGGCGGCAATCTCCGCCTGGCGGGTTTTAGATTCTTCCAACTGACGTCGGAGTTCCTCGACATCGCGCGCGAGGTCGGTGATCGTCTGGCCCTGCTTCTCCACATCCTGTTCGACTCTCCGTTCCTCTTCAACGGCCTTGTCGAGAGTCTCGCTGAGCAGGCGTACCGAGGAAAGCCGATCTTCAAGCCCGGAAATTTGTCGTTTGAGCTCTTCCGCCTCGCGCTGGCGCGAGGCGGCTTCGCCCTTTATTTCGCTGGCTTCGAGACTTTTGCCGGCAAGCGCTTGATGCACGGAGGAGAGTTCCGCGTCTTTGGCGCGCAGGCCCTCCTGAAGTTGGAGGACCACCTCCTCGAGCATGGCCACCTTCTCTTGAATGCTTCCAAGCTGCGCTAGATCCTTGAGAGTCGGCTCGGGCGGTAAGCCGGCGATTGAGAGCACGGCCGTCCTGCCCTCTCCACTCGAGCTCGCGCGGACGAGCGCGACGGATAAATCCGGCACCATCCCGGCGCGCTGCCAATCACCCATGCTGGTGCCGCGTCGGCCTTCAGGACAGACGAGACTTTCGGGTGAAAAGACCGAAATTTTACACATCTCGTCGGGCTCGTAGGGGCCAAGGACCTGATTGTTCTGGAATATCCAATATTTCATGGGTCCTAGATTATAAAGGAGGGACGCCCTTGCTCGGTGTCGAAATTGTTAACCAATGCATGCCCTGAAGAATAGCCCCGGGGGCGTCTCCGCGTCAAGGGCGGGCGCATTGGATTTATTTTTTTGATTTTGCTATCATGATCTTCGACGGATCGGTAGCTCAGCGGTAGAGCAAACGCCTCTTAAGCGTAAGGTCGTGGGTTCGATCCCCACCCGGTCCAAAATTTCACATCGACGGTCGGGACCGAGCGTTCCTCGGTCCTTTCTTTTAATGGGCGAGTGGCGGAACGGCAGACGCGCACGGCTTAGGACCGTGTGCCGCAAGGCGTGGGGGTTCGAGTCCCCCCTCGCCCAGCCAATTCAACCGGGGGCATCATGGGAATCTTTTCAGCGCTGAAATCGGACAAGCCGAAGTTCAAGAAGCTTAAAGAGGAGGGCTGCATCGTCACGCTCTCCGTCGAGGTCGCGCCGCAGGAAATTCTCGACCAGTCGCAAACGGCGCTGATGCGCCTCCAATCCCTCGCCCGCATTCCGGGCTTCCGCGCCGGCAAAGCTCCGATGGACCTCGTCAAACAGCACTTCGCCGGCCGCGCGCGCGAAGAGGCCGTGGACGCGCTTATTCGCAAGCACGTGCCCGCCGCCCTTGAAGATCTTAAGCTCCGCGTCGTCGAGACCCCGACGGTCTCCGAGGTGAAGTGGAAGGACGGCGAGCCCCTGGTCATCACCGTTCAGGCGGAGATCGCGCCCACCCCCGTCGCCAAGGACTATCTCAAGATTCCCGTGGCACGCAAGCCGCAGGCCGCCGACGAGGCCGCGCTCGCCAAGCGAATCGACGAACTCCGCGACGCGCAGGCGCGCCTGGATATCGCGACCGATGAGATCGTGGGCGAGAAGAATTTCGTTGTCATCGACTATTGCGCCGCGCAGAACGGCAAGCCCCTGGCTAACGCGAAGGGCACTTCCGAGCTTGTGGACATGTCGTCCGAGCAAAGTGTCGAGGGTCTCGCCCAAGGTCTCAAAGGCATGAAGCGCGGCGAATCCAAAACGATTAAGGTCAAACTCGGCGGCAAAGAGACGGATCTGACCGTCACGGTCACCGAGATCAAAACGAAGGTGCTTCCCGACCTCGATGCTGAGTTTGCGAAAGACATGGGCATGGAAAGCCTCGACGAGCTTAAGGGCAAGCTGAAAGAGGTTCTGGACCGTGAGGTGAAGAGCGCATCCGAATCCGACGTCGTGCGCCAGATCGAGGAGGCGCTTGTGAAGGCCAATGTTTTTCCTCTTCCCCCTTCCATGGTCGAGCGGCAGCTCGAAGGCATGATGGACCGCATGCGCCGTCAGCTCATGGGCGCGACTCAGCTTTCCGAGAAGGTCTTGACCGACCTGCGAGCGAAGCTTCAGCCCAAGGCCGAAGATGAGGTCCGCCTCGCCTTCGTGATGTCCGCGATCGCCGAAAAGGAGAAGATCGCCGTTACGGACGCGGAGCTCGCCTCCGAGCTCGAGGCCGGCCTCAAAGACGCGGAGAGTGAGGAGAAGAAGAAAGAGCTTCACCAGATCTTCGCGCAGCGAAAGGATCAGATATCGCACATGATCCGCGAGCGCAAGACCCTCAACCTCTTGAAGGAAAAGGCGGTCTATAAGGACGCGTAAAAACTTCGTCGAACGCAAAACGGCGGGCCGGCGAGAGATCGCCGGCCCGCTTTTTTTACCCACTCTTGAGTGACATTCCCAGAAAAGCTATCCTGTCTTTATGCCCGCCATATTACCCCAAGTGCTCGAGAAGTGGAATCAAGGTTCGGCCGTCGGTTACGACATCTTTTCCCGCCTACTGAAGGAGAGGATCATCTTCGTCGGAGGCGACGGAGGCGCGGTCACGACCGATTCGGCCAACCTCCTCATCTCCCAACTCCTGTATCTCGACGGTGAGGATGGCGGCAAGGAGATTCATCTCTATATCAACTCACCCGGCGGCATGGTCACGGCCGGGCTTGCGGTGTATGACACGATGCAGTTCATTCGCTCTCCCATTTCGACCCTGTGCATGGGCATGGCGATGTCCTTCGGCGCCGTACTGCTCGCGGCGGGCACGAAGGGAAAACGCATGATTCTCCCCCACGCGCGCGTGATGATCCATCAGCCCTTGATACGCGGCGGGATGCAAGGCCAGGAAACGGATATCCGCATCGAGGGCGGCGAGATGGGCAACACCCGCAAGCGCCTCTCTCAGATTTTGGCCAAGCACTGTGGCCAGCCCTTTGAAAAGCTTGATAAGGATGTTGAGCGCAACTTTTACCTCTCGGCTGAAGAGGCCGTCGCGTACGGGCTCGTCGACATGGTCGTGCCTCCGAGCAAGATTCTGCCCGGGTTCAAGCCATGAGCGAGGCCAAAAAGGCTCCCGTGCGCCCGTCCCGACTGCCGCTTCTTGCGGTGCGTGACGTCGTCGTTTTCCCGCACATGGTCCTGCCGCTTTCCGTCGGACGACCCAAGTCGGTGAAGTCGATCGAGGCGGCGATGAAGGACCACGCGAAATTCCTCTGCGTGGTCGCGCAGAAGGATGTGACGATCGAGGATCCTAAGCCGGAGGACGTATTCGCGCTCGGCGTGCTGGTTGAAGTCGTGCAATATCTAAAGATGCCCGACGGGACGCTGAAGGTTTTTCTGCAGGCGTACGCGCGCACGACCGTCAAAGCCATGGACTTCGATGTCGAAGGCGGCCACTGGAACGCGACTTTGACCTATCCTGAATCCCCCGCGAAAGGCGGCGCCGAGACGAAGGCGCTGATGCGCCACGCACTCGAGGTCGGCGAGGAGCACGCGAAGTTCGCGCGGCGGACTCCCGATTCGATGCCGACGCTGAGCGCGATCGAGGATCCCTCTGAGCTCGCCGACAAACTCGCCGCGGTCTCCGTGGTGAAGGCCGCGGACCGCCAGGCCCTGCTTGAAGTGCTTGACGCCAAGGCGCGCCTCGAGAAGCTAATCGTAATCCTTAAGGCGGATGTTGAAATTCTGACGCTTGAGAGAAAAATCCACACGCGGGTCAAATCGCAGATTGAGAAGACGCAGAAAGAATACTACCTCAACGAGCAGATGAAGGCGATCCAGAAGGAGCTTCGTCAGAAAGACGACTTCGTCCAGGAAATGGAGGAGTTTAAGAAGGCGATCAAGGATGCGAAAATGCCCGAGGACGCCGAGACCGCGTCGCTCAAGGAACTCGCCCGACTGGAGAAGATGGCGCCGTTCTCTCCCGAGTCCACTGTTTCCCGCACCTACCTCGATTGGATGACGCACTTGCCCTGGTCGAAGCGCACGAAGGACGTCATCGATCTTGAGAAGGCTCAAGCCGTGCTCGACGAGGATCACAGCGGCCTGCCCAAGATTAAGGAGCGCGTGCTGGAGTATCTTGCCGTCACCAAACTGACAAAAGGCCTGAAAGGGCCCATCCTGTGCTTCGTCGGCCCTCCCGGTGTCGGCAAGACCTCGCTTGGCAAGTCGATCGCGCGCTCGCTCGGCCGCAAGTTCGTGCGAATGTCGCTCGGCGGCGTGCGCGACGAAGCCGAGATCCGCGGTCATCGCCGCACCTACATCGGATCCTTGCCCGGTCGACTCATTCAGCACTTGCGAAAGGCCGGTTCACGCAACCCCGTCATTCTGCTCGATGAGATCGACAAGATGGGCTCCGATTGGCGCGGCGACCCGTCCGCGGCCCTGTTGGAAGTTCTGGACCCGGAGCAAAACTCGACTTTTCTCGATCATTACCTCGATATCGAATTTGACCTGTCGCAGGTGATGTTCATTTGCACGGCCAACGATCTCGGCGGGATTCCGGTCACTTTGCGCGACCGCCTTGAGTTGATGAGTTTCTCGGGCTATACGCTGTCGGAGAAGGTCTCAATCGCGAAGTCCCACCTGCTGGGAAAAGCGCTCGAGGCGCATGGCCTTAAGCCCGGCCAGCTCGTCATCGAAGAGGGCGCGCTCGAGAGGGTCGTCGAGGAGTACACGCGGGAGTCCGGCGTGCGCCACCTCGAGCGAGAGATTGCGTCGCTGTGCCGCAAGGCCGCGCGCAAGGTGCTCGCCGAAAAGGTGGAGGCCGTCAAGATCACGCCCGCCGATCTGCCTAAGATGCTCGGCCCCGCGAAGTATCCACGCGAGAAGAATTCCTTCAACGGCGTCGGCGTCTCCACGGGCCTGGCCTGGACCGAGGTCGGCGGTTCGACGCTCGCCATCGAGGTCGTCGCCGTGCCCGGCAAAGGCGACGTCAAGATCACGGGGCGCCTTGGCGAGGTGATGACTGAGTCCGCGCAGACCGCCATGAGTCATGTGAAGTCAGTCGCCGCCGAGCTCGGAATTTCCGAGGACGCTTTCCGGCGCCGCGACTTCCACATTCATATACCTGAGGGCGCCACGCCTAAGGACGGGCCGTCGGCGGGCATCGCGCTCGCGACTGCGCTTGCGAGCCTACTGTCGGGGCGCGCCGTCGTGGACGGCCTCGCGATGACCGGCGAGATCACCTTGCGGGGACGCGTGCTACCGATTGGGGGCCTGAAGGAGAAGGTGCTCGCCGCCGATCGCGAGGGCCTCAAGACCATTCTGTTCCCCGACGCGAATATCAAAGATCTCGAAGAAATCCCCGCCGAGGTTCTTAAGCGGCTGAAGATGGTGCCCGTCAAGCATTTTCGTGATGTCGCGGCCTTGGCCCTTGGGCCCCTACCAGCCGCCGCGCCGGCCGTGAAGCCCTCGTGGCTCTCGCCCGGTCCTGTTACGCCGACTTCAAATCCTCCTAATACCCCGAGACCTTCATGACCACCAAGAACATCATGCTCACGCCGGGCCCGACGCCGCTTCCCCCGTCCGTGCTGGAGGCCATGGCCCGCCCGCTGATTCATCACCGGACCGCGGAGTTCGGTCGCATGTTCGTTTCCGTCATTGAGGATATGCAGTTCGTGTACCGCACCAAGGGCAGCGTGCTCATGATGACGACTTCAGGGACCGGTGCCATGGAGTCGGCGGTCGTCAACTTGCTTTCCCCGGGTGACCTCACGATTGTCTGTACGACCGGCGCGTTCGGCGACAGATTCGTGAATATTCATAAGGCTTTCGGGCTCAAGCCGCTGGTTCTGCCGTTCGAGTGGGGCGTCTCCGTCGACGCCGAAGTTCTGCGCCAGGCGCTCAAAGAGAATAAAGGCGTGAAGGCCGTGTTCATTCAGCATACCGACACCTCGACCGGCGTGGTCAACGACATCAAGACTTTATCCAAGATCGTCCATGAGGAGAGCGACGCGCTCGTCGTCGTCGACTCGGTGTCGGGCCTGGCCTGCGAGCCGCTCGAAACGGACGCCTGGGGACTGGACTGCGTCGTCACCGGCTCCCAGAAGGGCCTGATGAACGCGCCGGGCTTGGGTTTCGCCGCCCTATCCGAGAAGGCGTGGAAGGCTGTGGAGGCCTCGAAGCTTCCGAAATTTAATTTCGACTATAAGCTGATCCGCAAGTCGCTCGCCGACAAAGAAACTCCGTGGACCCCGGCAATCTCGATCGTTGCCGGCCAAGCCGCGGCTCTTAAGATGCTCCGCGCGGAGGGCATGGAAGCGTGTTGGAATCGCCATGATGACCTTGCGGCCTATGCGCGCAAGCTCCTGACCGAAAAGCTCGCGCTCCCCTATTACGCGAAGAACCCGGCGAATATCCTGACCGGCGTGATTCTCCCCGCCGGCGTGGATGGCGTGAAGCTGCTGGCCGACATTCTGAAGGAGGACGGCATTTCGATCGCGGGCGGCCAGCTACACCTGAAAGGCAAGATTTTTCGCCTGGCGCACATGGGCTACATCTCGAAGTCGGATATCGCCGAGGGCGTGGACGCGCTCGCGCGTCGCCTCGTCGGCGTGAAGGCCTAGGGTGCCCAAGCTCAAGGTCCTTGTTACCGACAAGATCGATCCGGCCGGCCTCAAGCCTCTTGAGGCTCATCCCGGCATTGAACTGATCTACCAGATCGCGCCCAAGCCCGAGGAACTCGAAAAGCTGTTGCCCGGCGTCGGGGCGTGGCTCGTTCGTTCGGAAACAAAGATCACTGCGGAGTGGATCTTAAAGGCCCCGGACCTGCGGCTCATCGGCCGCGCCGGCGTCGGCGTGGACAACATCGATCTGCCGGCAGCGACGCGCCGGGGCATCGCGGTCGTCAATGCGCCGGCGGCCAATACGCTCGCCGCCGCCGAGCACGCGGTCGCCCTCATGCTGTCGCTCGCGCGGCATATTCCCAAGGCGGACGCCTCGACCCAGGCCGGAAAATGGGAGCGCGGTAAGTTTATGGGCGTGGAGCTGTTCGGCAAGACCCTCGGCGTGGTCGGCCTCGGCCGCATCGGACGCGAGGTCGCCAAGCGCGCTCAGTCCTTCGGGATGAAGTTGGTCGGCTTTGATCCGTTTATCACCGATTCTCAGGCGCGCGAGCTGGGCATTGAGCCGATGACGCTGCTCGAAGTTCTGGCCGTTTCCGATTTCGTGACGCTCCATGTTCCCGGCGGGGATAAAACGAA
>JAYTSX010000011.1:0-2827 GCA_043745445.1 Elusimicrobiota bacterium | reverse complement strand
TGCCCGCCTCCTTTGTCTATTTCCGCGAGCATTCCTTCAACCGTGTCACCGACCTCTCCTACTTTAAACTCCAGATGGACCCGCCCGGCAGCACTTTGCTCGTCGCCGAGATCGCCTGCGATCCCGCCGACGCGTACTGGACCGACGACGCGGCGGCCCGCGAGGCCGTGCTCAAGGACCTCGAACGCGAGAGCCTGATCACCCGCGACGAGGTCCTCAGTTCGATCGTGTTCCGCACCCGCCACGGACAGCCCATGTACACGCTCGGCTTCGAGGGCGCGCTGAAGACCGTCATCGACGCGATGGAGGGCCTCGCCAACGCGGTGACCGCGGGGCGGCAGGGTCGGTTCCAGTATGTGAACACCCATGTGGCCATGAAGATGGGACGGGAAGCCGCCGACCGCTTGCGGGCCAAGCTCTAAGCGCTGTTGCTCATCATCCTTGCAGCGCTTGACACCATTTCCTCGTCCTGCTATCATGAGAAGGTCGCACTCGTTCCTACCAGGAGATTCCCCAGATGGCCGAAATCCAGCTCACCGACGACACCTTCGACAAGGAAGTTCTCGAATCCGCCCAGCCCGTGCTGGTCGACTTCTGGGCTCCGTGGTGCGGTCCGTGCCGGATGCTGACGCCCATCATCGAGGAGATCGCCAAGGAGTACGCGGGCAAGGTCAAGGTCGGCAAGCTCAACACCGATGAGCACCCCAACGCCCCCGGCCGCTTCCGCATTTCGGCCATCCCCACGATTTTGTTCTTCAAAGGCGGAAAGATGGTCGAGCAGCGCGTCGGCGTCATGTCCAAGGCCGACATTAAGAAGCTGCTCGACGGTCTTCTCGCTTAATAAGCCGTATAGCCGACAGTCCAGCCGTCCTCTAACCGACCTCCGGTCGATGAAACCCCGCCTTTACCTGATCGACGCCCATGCTTACCTGCATAGGGCCTACCATGCGATGCCGCCCCTGACGAACTCCAAGGGCGAGCCGGTGGGGGCACTGTACGGCTTCGCGCGCACCTTGATCCAGATTCTGAAGCGCGACAAGCCCGAGGGCATCGCCGTATGCTTCGACACCCCGGGCCCGACCTTCCGCGACACGCTGTACGACAAGTACAAAGCCACGCGCAAAGAGATTGACCCCGACTTGATCACCCAGTTGGGGCAGGCCAAGCCGCTCACCGAAGCGCTGGGTTTTCACTGCATCGAAAAGGTGGGTTTTGAGGCGGACGACATCATGGCCACGATGGCGCGCAAGGCCGTCGACGCCGGCTGGGACGCGGTGCTCGTTACAGGCGACAAGGACGCGTTGCAACTCGTGAGCCCGGGCATCCGGGTCTTCAATGTGTCCAAGGACGCGTGGATGGACGAACCGCAGATCGAGGAGAAATTCGGCATTACCGCGGCGTCAGTCAGAGATTATCTGGCGATCGTCGGGGACTCGTCCGATAACGTGCCCGGGCTTAAGGGCGTGGGACCTGTCGGAGCGGTCAAACTCATTAAGGCATACGGTTCGTTCAAGGGCGCGATCGCGGCGGCGAAGAAGGGCGATAAAAATTTAACGCCGAAACTGGTGCAGACGCTTTTAGACGGGGAAAAGATCGCCGACCTCGCGCTCACATTGATCGCTTTGGATGAAAAGGTGCCGCTTGAGGCGAGCGTGGACGATTGCAAGGTTAAAAACCCCGATCCCTTGGTTCTCGCGGCGGGGCTCGAAAAATTTGAATTCAGAACGCTCGCGCGCGACCTTGGTACTCCGTTGCCGCCACGCGCCGCAGGCGCGACGCCGTCTCCCGCGCCGTCGGTTAAGGGGCCCGCGTCCGCGCCGGTCATCGCCGTTGAAAAGGTTGAGTTCCGGTCTATCGCGAAGGACCTCGCTAAAGCGAAAGCCGTGCTCGCGTTCGCCGTGCCCGACTCCGCCGGTGAAGGGGAGCTCCTGTCGGTGTCGCGCGTGCGCGTCGGGCTCGGCCTTGAGAACGGCAAGGTGGCGATTCTGGATGAGCACCAACTCAAAGAAAAAGCGGCGCTCGCTGCGCTCGCGAGTACGGCAACGAAGATCGGCTGGGATCTCAAAGGGACGCGCCGTGCGCTGGACATCGCCGGAATGAACCTCAATGGCCCCGATTTCGATTACAAATTAGCCGCGTATTGCATTGACCCGTCATCGGCGCGTGATCCCAAGGAAACGGACCCCGACGCCGCCGTCGTGGCCCGAGCGGCGCAGTGCTCCGGCCGCGACGCGGTGATCGCGAAAATGAAGGAGGTCAAGGTCTACGACCTTTTCCAAAATGTCGAGATGCCGCTCTCAAGCGTGCTTCTGTCTATGGAACGCGCGGGAATTCTCGTCGACGATGTGTATCTGCGCGAATTGTCCGTCGAATTTCTCAAGGCCCTGAAGGTCCTTCAAAAAGAGATTGATGTGTTGGCAGGCGCCCCGCTCAACGCTCAGTCTCCCAAGCAGCTCGGCGAGGTGCTGTTCGACAAGCTTAATCTGCCGGTCTTGCACAAAACCGCGAAGGGCGGCCGCTCCACCGACGAAGAAACGCTTCAAGCTTTGGCCGCCCAGCACGCGCTGCCCGGCAAGATCTTGGAGTACCGCGAGATCGCCAAGCTCGAGTCCACCTATGTGCGTGCGCTTCTCGAGCGCATGGACCCGACAACAAAGCGCGTGCACACCACCTTCGACCAGACCGGCAGCGTCACGGGCCGCCTGTCGAGCCTCGATCCCAATCTCCAGAACATACCGATCCGCACCGAGGCCGGCCGCCGCATCCGCCGCGCCTTTATCGCCCCGGCGGGCAAGACGCTCGTATCCGCCGACTACTCGCAGATCGA
>JAYTSX010000010.1:0-2863 GCA_043745445.1 Elusimicrobiota bacterium | reverse complement strand
CGGACGAGAAGGGCACGCCGTTTGACGAACAGTTCCGGCGTTCGTTCGACTCCGGGCGCTCCGGCGATCTCTTCGCGGTGACGGCTCGCAATTATCTGCTCCACGACCATATCCCGGGCACGAGCCATGGAACGCCGTGGGACTACGACGCGCGTGTGCCGCTCGTCTTTTGGGGCCGGGGCGTGCTGGCGGGCCGCCTGGACGCGCCGGCCGCGACGGTCGACCTGGCGCCGACGCTCGCGCGCCTTCTTGGCTTTGACTACCCTCTTGGCGACGGCGCGGCGATCCGAACTGAAGCCTTGGCGGTCGCGCGTTGACGATCAAATCCGCGCTGATTCTCTTAAATGGAGATATGCGCGATCCGGGTCCGGTCCGGGCCGCGGCGCGGCGCGCGGATGCTGTGATCTGCGCTGACGGGGGGGCGCGACACGCCGTGGCCCTGCGTTTGATTCCGGACTTCATCGTGGGCGACATGGACTCTTTGCCGAAATCTCTGCCCAAGAGCTGGAAAAAAACTTTGTACTGGTGTGATTTCGATCCGGAGCGTTCCGATTTGGATAAGGCTCTCGATTTCGCCCGCTCGCTCGGCGCGCGCGAAGTTAAGATCGCCGGCGTCCTGGGCGGGGGGCTCGACCATGAACTCGTCAATTTCGCCGCGCTCGAGGAAAGCGGCGCCGGCCTTAAACTGACCGTCATCGATGGCGGCGTCGCGCGCCTGCTGGGTCCGGGTCGTCATGCTCTTCCTTTTAAAAAGGGCGCGCGTTTTTCTTTGCTCGCCGCCCCGCGCGCGCGTCTGAGCCTGAGCGGCGCGCGGTTCGGGCTCAAGAGCGAGTTGCTTCGTCGCGGCAGCCGCGGCCTGGGCAATCGCGCCGAAGGTAAAGTCTCTCTCATTGTGCGGCAGGGCCGGGTCTGGGTGGTTGACGCGGCGCCGTTCCGGGGTTAAACTCCGACCGATGCGCCGTTTCCTCTTAGTCCTCGCTCTCATCGGCCTGCTCTCGGTCCGCGCCGCGGCGCGCGCGGGCGGCGGCCAAAGCTACACGGGTTCTTCCAGCGGCTCCTCTTCTTACAGCTACAGCGGCGGAAGCGGCTCCAGCGACTCAGGCGACCTCCTGTCGATATTCCTGTATATGTATGTCCGCTTCGTGTTCCAGTATCCGATCGTCGGAATCCCCCTGACGCTATTTATTTTCTACGCGACGCGCAGCATCTGGCTGGAGCTTCAAACCCGAAACGTGCGGCCGCTGTCCGGCGGGGACACGCCAGAAGGCGGCCAAATCGCCATGCGCAAGGCCGAGGAGCTGTCGCGCCTGCGGACCCGCGACCCGGCCTTCGACGAGCGTGAGTTTCTGCGCCGCGCGGGCGCGGCTTTCCTTAAGATACAGGATGCCTGGTCCGCGGGGAACATGTCGTCCGCGCGCGCCTTCATCTCCGACGGCGTGCGGGAGCGCTTCGACCGCCAGTTGGCAGGGCTCAAGGCGCGGGGCCTGCGCAATCTGATGGAAGGCGCGGAGATCCGCGACATCGAGTTGCTGGCCTGCCGCAGCGATAAGCACTTCGATGAGCTGTGGGTGCGCGTCGCGGCCGCGGCGTCGGACCGAATGGTGGATGAGTCGGGGGCGACTGTCTCAGGCTCGCCGGGCCGTCAAGAATTTGAGGAGGTTTGGAGCTTTTTGCGCCGTCCCGGAGCCAAAACCCTTAAAGGTTCCGGGCTCATCGAGGGAAGCTGTCCGAGCTGCGGCGCGGCGTTGCCGCTTGCGGATGCGTCGCAGTGCCCCGCATGTAAAACATGGGTGAACTCCGGCGAGTACGATTGGGTGCTGGCGGAAATCACGCAGAGCTGTGAGTGGGTCATGCGCGAGCCTTCGCGCGATGTGGACGGCTGGGCCGCCGCCGCGGTGGGCGATCCCGCGCTGAATCTGCCCACGCTCGAGGACCGCACTTCGGTGATCTTCTGGCGCTGGCTCGAGGCGCGACGCTCAAGCGATGTCGCGCCCCTTCGCCCGGTCGCGGACGAGGCCTTTTGCCGCGCCTTCGATACGACCGGGAATGCCGTTTTCGACGATGCCGCGGTCGGCGCCGTCGAGGTCGTCGCCTTTGAGGACGCCGGCGCCTGGGCCCGCGTGCATGTCGGCGTAAAATGGTCGGCGGGCGGCGACCTTCGAAGGCATTTCTTCGTGCTTCAGCGCGCGGCGGGAGCCAAGACCGACGCCCGCCGGGGGCTGAGCACATCGCGCTGCCCTTCCTGCGGAGCTCCGCCCGCCGAACGGTCCGAGGCGGCCTGCGGCTACTGCTCCTCCCCGCTTAACGACGGCAAGAAAGATTGGGTGCTGACGGATATCATGCCGTTCGGTGAATGGCGACGGCCGGGCGGCGTCGGCGCCACGCGAGCGATGCCTCCGATCGCCGGCCTCGACTGGGGCGCGGACATGAGTCCGGCGGATGCCTTCGGCGTGCTCGCCCGCGCGATGCTCGCTGACGGCGAGTCGAATCTCGCCGAGAGATCGTTCCTCGACGCCTACGCCAAGAGCCGCGGCCTTCCGTCGGCCAAGGCGGCCGAGATTGTGACCGCCGCCCGCTCCGGCCTCCTAGACGCCCCGAAGGCTCAGGATGGGGCTCAGGCCGAGACCTTGCTTCGCGGCATGATCCGCATGAGCTTGGCTGACGGCGTGGTGACCGAGGATGAGCGCGCGGCTCTGCACTCCTTCGCCGCCCGCTTCGGCCTGCGTCCCGACGATATCACGACCATGATCGCCGAAGAGCGCGCGGCGATGGGCCGCAGTATCAGAGGCGTCGTCTAAAGCGCTTCAGAAAGGGTTGACAGCCTCCGGCGCGGAGGCTATAGTAACGACTGCGGAGGATTACA
>JAYTSX010000009.1:0-2874 GCA_043745445.1 Elusimicrobiota bacterium | reverse complement strand
CCCAGGACGCGAGGCGTTTCTCTTCGACCGGCTTCGGATCGTACGCTTTCTCAAGCATGTCAGCCCTTCAGAATGTGACGGATTTTCGCGAGCAGGACCTCGCCGTCGATCGGCTTGCCCAGATACTCGACCGCGCCGGACTGCAGGCCGCTGACGACGTCAATCGCCTCGTCCGAGCCCGAAAACAGGATCACCGGCGTCGCCGCCGTCTCGGGATTGGACTTGAGCGCGCGGATTAGCTCGCGCCCATCAGAGCCCGGCATATACAGGTCCATGATCACGAGGTCCGGCTTCTCGGCTGTCACGACGGCCACGGCTCGCTCTGGCTCGCCCACCGCGATGACATAGTAGCCCGCGTGATCCAGCGCCAGGCGCACCGTTTCTCGGATCAGCACATCGTCATCAACGATGACGATCTTGCGCCGAGGGGCCAGGTGCTTCGCCTTGCTCACAGCAGGTCCGAGGCCAAAGCCGCCAGCACGGAACGCTCGCTCTTGGTGAAGGTGACATGGCCGAACAGGCCCTGACCCTTGAAGCGCTCGACGAGGTTGGTGAGACCGTTGGAGGTCGCGTCGAGGTAGTAGTTGTCCACCTGATGCGGGTCACCGGTCAGCACGATCTTCGCCCCCTGTCCGGCGCGCGAGATGATCGTTTTGATCTCGTGCGGCGTCAGGTTCTGCGCATCGTCGATGATGATCAGGAGGCCCGGCAAGGTCCGGCCGCGGAGGTAGGTGACGGCCTCGATCTCAAGGACGCCGTCCTCCATCAGCATCTGGATATCCATATCGGAGGTCTCGACCGCGCCTTTGGGCTTTTCGAGGAGATACGAGAGGTTGTCGTAGATCGCGCCCATCCAGTTCGTGAGCTTCTCTTCCTTCGTGCCGGGCAGGAAGCCGAGGTCGTGGCCGACCGCGATGACGGGGCGGGCGACGAGGATGCGGCGATACAGCTTCTCCTCGAGCGTCTGCTGGAGCGCCGCGGCCAGAGCGATCATCGTTTTGCCCGAGCCGGCGAGACCGACGAGGGTCACGAGCGAGATTTCGGGATTCAGCAGAAGCTCGAGCGCGAAACGCTGCTCGATATTCAGCGGCTTGATACCCCACGGGGCGGTTTCCGCCCGCACCAGCGGCACCAGCGATTTTGTCTTCAGGTCATAACGCGCAAGCGCGCTCTTCGAGGTGCCCTCGGCCTTGAGGATCACGAACTCATTGGGGACCAGGTCCTGGATCGGCGTGGGCAGGCGCTTGTCCTTGTAGAAGGCGTCGATCGCGTCGCCGGAGACGGCGGCCTCGCGCCAACCCTTGTACAGATCGTCGATGTCGACCTTCTCTTTCTCATAATCCTGAGTCTCGAGGCCGAGCGACTCCGCCTTGATACGCAGATTGATATCCTTCGAGATGAAGACGATGTTCTCGCCCTGCTTCTTCAGATACAGCGCGCAGGAAAGAATTTCATTGTCCTTCGTGTGCGCCGAGAACGCCTTCGGCAGTCCGTCGGAAACCTGGATCTCGACCTTGAGCTTGCCGCCGTGCTCGAGAGGGACCCAGCTCGACAGCTTGCCGCCCTTGCGCAGCTCGTCGAGCTTGCGCGAGACGAAGCGGGCCGAGCGACCGCGCTCGTCGTTGTTGCGCTTAAAGGTGTCGAGCTCCTCGATGACGGTCAGCGGGAGCACGACGCGCGAGCCTTCGAAGGAAAACATGGACATCGGATCGTGAAGAATTACATTGGTGTCGAGCACGAAGGTCTTCATACAGGGGCCTCCTCACGGTCAAACGGCGGCACGAACAACCGGAACGCCTCGTTCCCGAGGAATATTCCTTCCTGCGTCAACATCCAAAGCCCGCGCGTCTCGCGCACGAGGCCGCGGTCCTGGAGCACGGCCCACTCCGGAGCGAACGCCGCGCGCAGGGCGGCGGACGGCGCAAAACCCTCAACGAGACGCAGGCCGAGCAGGGCCTCCTCGCCGATGGCGTCACGGCCTACGGGAATCTCGGACTCAGACAGCTCGCGACGGCCAAGCTCGACACCCTCGATGTACTTGGCCAACCGGTGCTCGTTTGAGGACCGGCGGCCGTCATAATAGGACGCCGCGGAGCAGCCCAGGCCGATGTACTCTCCGCGCTTCCAGTAATTGATGTTGTGCGCGGAGCGGTGTCCGGGCTTGGCGTAGTTCGAGATCTCATACTGCTCGAGCCCGGCGTCGGCGAGCGCTCGCATCGACAGATCGAACATCTCGCGGCCAAAGTCCGAGTCCTCGGGCACGCCGCGCTTGGCGAACAAGGTCCGGTCTTCGACCTGAAGACCGTACAGGGAGATGTGCTCGGGGTCGAGTTCCAGAACAAAGTCGAGCGTCGCGCGCAGGCTCTCGACCGTCTGGCCGGGAAGGCCGAACATCAGGTCCACGGAGAGCGCCGGAATTCCGGCGCGGCGTGCGGCCTTGAACATGGCCGAGAATTCCGCGGCGGTATGATGACGGCCGATCGCCGGAAGCAAGGCGTCGTCGGCGGTTTGCAGGCCGATTGAAAGCCGCGTCACGCCTTCGCGCGCGAGCACGGCCAGCTTTTCTTCGTCGAGACTTTCGGGGTTTCCCTCGAAAGTGGACTCAATGAAATGCGAATTCGGATAAGCGCGACGCACGCGCATAAACAAGTCGGAGATTTGAGGAGCGGTCAACTCGGAGGGCGTGCCGCCGCCGACATACAGCGTTTCCGGCTTCGCGGCGGGATGAAAAGCCGCCTCAGCCTCGAGCGCGGCGAGGTAGCGGTCGGCAAGCTTGTTCTGCCCGGAAAAAGCGGCGAAGTCGCAGTAAAAGCACTTCACCGAGCAAAACGGGATGTGGGCGTATAAACCGGTCAATTCCCCCGCATTTTCTTA
>JAYTSX010000008.1:0-2897 GCA_043745445.1 Elusimicrobiota bacterium | reverse complement strand
GAGGCCGCGTACCATCACGGTCGCGGTCTGCGAGCCCACATTGCCGCCCATCGCGGAGATGAGGGGGATGAAGGTCGCCAACGCCACAATCTTGGCGAGAGTCTCCTCATGCCCTTTGATGATGCTTGAGACGAGCATCTCGCCCGCGCACGTCGCGACGAGCCACGGCAGGCGGACCTTCGCGATCATCCACGCGGGCTGGGACAGCAGGCCGGTCTGCGTGCCGGCCATCTTCGCGAAGTCTTCTTCGGTCTCGGCCCGGGCGACCGCGAAGATGTCTCGGTAAACCACGACGCCAAGCAGCGCGCCGTCCCGGTCCAGGACCGGCGAGCTCTTGAGCTTGTACTTCGTGAAGAGCTTGACCGCGTCCTCCTGGTCCAGCTCGGGCATCAAGGTGCGCGGCGCGGGGTCCATCAGCTCGCGCACAAGCATGTCGTTGGGCGCGACGACGAGAGACTTAAGGCCGACGACGCCGCGTAAATGGTTCTTGGAATCGACGACCATCAAGGTGTCGAGGTGCGTTTCCTCGATGCGGCGCAGGCGCGTGCTGTACTGAATGCGCTCAACCGCGGTCTTCGTCGTCCACTTCTCCTCAAGCGTCACATAGCGGCCGCGCATCAACGCGCCGACGGATTCGGGGGGATACTGGAGGTACTGCTGAACGCACTCCTGTCCGCCCTTCTTCATGATCGCGTTGAACTGGCGTACGAGCGGCTGCGGGAGATCTCGCATCATGCGGCTCGTCTGGGAGGGGTCGAGGTCGTTGAGCAGCTCCTGCGCGTCCTGGTGCTGGAGGCTGCCGATGAGGGCGGCCTGCTGGTCGCTTTCCAGTTCTTCAAAAAGCTGCATCGCCTTCTGCCGCGTGCTGAGGCGGAAGATCGCGACGCGCTCGTCGACATCGAAGTGATCCCAGCCGTCGGCGAGATCGATCGGCCCGATCTCCTTAAGCAGCGTGCGCGCGGAAACGAAATCGCGCGCCGTCAGCAGCTCCTTAAGATCGGCGAGATAAATCTGAAGCGTCTTCACGCCGAAATCTTAACAAATGAAGCGCCGCGCGTGACCACATGATATTATTTATTAGTTAATCTATTGACAAATATCATACAAGCTGTTATATATTAGGAGCTTGATGCATTCTCTCGCTGCGGAGGTCATGCCGATGATCGCCAAGGACCTGATGCCCTGGATGTTCGTGAAGAGAACCGCGACCTGGACGCCCTACGTCAAGATCCGCTCGGAGGCCCCGCGCCTCGAGCCCGTTCTCTCCGCGCGCCCGGCCCGTAAGCGGAGGCGTACGCTCCTTGGCTAGGCTCTATCGTCCCGTCAAGCGCACGACGTCGACCCCGGTCTATACGATCGGGGCGGCGTCACGCTTGGCCGGGATCCCGATCTGGACCTTGCGCTGGATCGAGCGCCACGGCCTGTTGCGTCCCTCGCGCACGCAGGGGCGCCAGCGCCTGTATACGGATGTCGATGTCTCTCGCCTTCGCGATGTCCGCGGGTTGATGGAGCAGAAAGTCAACCTGGCCGGTATTCGCGTTATACTCCGACTCCGCGCGTAACGCCGATGCGGGGGACGGCCCCGGATCGATGTCCTCCGGGGACGGGCGGGACTGGCCCCGCCCTCCGGGGTAGACGCGGCTATAACGACCATGGCCGCGTCAACCCCAAGCCCCTCCAAGTTCCCGGACTTTTAAGCCATTCGAAGCGGGAGGAATGGACCGCGGTCGCTGCCGATTTGCTGATGATAATGATTACTCTTCCCGGGATAGGCTTATGCACTTAGCTCCACCGAAAGTGCGCTTAAGCCCCGCGCCTGATGCTCTCGAGCGGCACGGGTGCCACCTGCACGGCCTGCTGAACCAGACGATAGAAGAGCATCCCGCGGTCCTTCGATAGTCGTCGATTGAATCGGAACGCGAACTCGTCGAGGTAGTAGGCCAGCTGCATTTTTGAGCAATTCCCATGGTGGATCCCCAAAAGCCACCGTTTGAGCAACGATGCCACCCTATGAACCCGGGGCAGGGCTTTGGATTTCTCGTGCCTGATGGGGGAGGCGATTCTACGCCGGTGAACAAACCCTAGTTTGGGCAGGTTGATGTACACGGGCAGCCCATCCGTCACCACTGTCGCTCCCGGCGTAACGACCTGCTTTACGAAGTCGAGCAGATGCTCCTTCGATGTGTCGGGGACCGGCATGAAGCGAATCCGCCCGATGCCCTCGCCCCGGACTTCGGCCGCGACCATCACCAATGACTTCTTCCCGACGTGGCGCCCCGATTTTCCCTTCCCTTTCCCATGACCCCCGACCAATGTCTCGTTCACCTCAACCTCACCGCTGAGGGGTTCCCTGCCGGGTCGGATCATGGCGCGACGGAGCTTATGCAGGCAGACCCAGGCCGTACGATAACTGCCCAAGCCCAAGGTTCGCTGCAATCCCAATGCGCTTACCCCGGCTTTCTGGTGGGTCACAAGCCACATGGCTCGAAACCATAATCGCAGGGGCATCCGGCTGGACTCGAATATCGTGCCGACCGTCACGGAGATGTCCTGCCGACACCCACCGCAATGCAGCAGACCTCGCCGCGCCCGCCAAGCCTGGCCATGGCCGCAGCGTGGGCAGCTAAATCCCTCTGGCCACCGTAGGCGAATCAGGTAGTCGCGACACGCCTGTTCGCTCCTAAACCACTGTTCGAATTCGAGCATCGCTCGCGGATATGCTTTTGCCACCGGCACAATTTACCATTTAGGTGGAGGTAGGTGCATAAGCCTATCCCGGGAAGAGTGATTATCGTTAGTGATCGCGTGTCGTTGAGCTGAGAGGTATGGCGTCCGTCCGAACGCGTCGACTCAAACTCAAGCGAGGCGCGACCGCCAAAAAATCCGGGAACATGGAG
>JAYTSX010000007.1:0-2898 GCA_043745445.1 Elusimicrobiota bacterium | reverse complement strand
TCGATCATGCGGCCCTGTATTCCGTGCGGTCGCTCGATGAAAAAATCCGGCTCGGCTACCTGCTGGGCCTCACGACCTTGCAGACCGCCTTTCGCGAGATGAAGGACATCGACGCCGAGAGCCTCAACCTTAGCGTCCGCCAGACGCTCGCGCGCACCGTCAAGGCCGCCCATGAGCGTAACCGGAAGATTCTCGTCTACACGGTTAATACGCCCGTCGAGCGTGACCGTCTCAACAAGCTCGGCGTGGACGGCATCTTCAGCAATTACCCCGAGCTCAATATATGGCGCTAAAGTCCGCGGCCGCTCCCACGCAGTCCGAGGTCGAGAACGAAGCGGCCCGTCTCGCCGACAAGGGCCTGGCCGGCCTCGGCTATCGCGATGAAGAGCTGGAGCGCGCCGCGCGGCTGACCTGGAAGATCAACCGGTTGAAGATAGAAAAAAAAGCGGTCATCCCCGCTCATGTCTATCAGCGCCCGGAGATTTTGCTTGGCGTCGCCGATTTCATCGGGGATTCCTACAAGCTTGCGAAGCTCGGCGCCGCGTCCGACGCGAAGACGATCATTTTCTGCGGCGTGCGGTTTATGGCGGAGACGGCCAAGATATTAAGCCCGGACAAGGAAGTTTTGCTTCCTGCGCCGGAGGCGGGTTGTTCCTTGTCGGAGTCCATAACGGCGGCCGATGTCCGGGCGTTGAAGAAAATGCACCCCGGTGCTCCGGTGGCCGTTTATATCAATACCACCGTCGCTGTGAAGGCCGAGTGCGACGTCGTCGTCACGAGCGCCAACGCGCCCAAGATCATGCGCAAGCTGTACGAAAAGCACGAGAAGGTCATCTTCGCTCCCGACGCCATGATGGGTGCCAACCTCGCCAAGGAGCTCGGCAAGACGATCGGCAAGGATCTGATTGTTTGGGAAGGCACTTGCATCGTGCATGACAATTTCGACGCGGCTTCCGTTGAGTTCTACCGCAAAATGTATCCGGGTGTGAAGATCCTCGCGCACTTCGAGTGCACGCCGGCCCTGACGAGCGTCGTCGACTACATCGGCGGAACGGGCGACATGATGAAGTGGGTGGAGGATCATAAGGCCTCCTCCTATATGCTGATCACCGAATGCGGCCTCGGCGACCTCGCGCGCACGGAATTCCCCGACAAGGTGTTCGTTCCGATGTGCCGCCTGTGCCCGCACATGAAGGCCGTAACCCTTGAGCGAGTCTTGTCCGCGCTCGAGCGCCCGACGGCGTCTCAGCGCATCGAGGTCCCAGCTGCGATCGCCGCGCGCGCGCTGCGTCCGATCGCGCGCATGTTTGAATTGGCCGAGGACCGTTCTCCTTCATGAGCCCATGGATCGCGTGGACGGCGGAGGCGTTCGCTCGCGCGAAGGCGGAGCGGAAGCCGATTCTGGCCGCGCTGGGCCCCGTGCCGCACGAGCAGCTTAAAGCGGCTGAGGGCGAGATCGCCCGTCACTTCGTGGCCGTGCTGGCCGATCCGGAGATCCGACCCGACGCGGCCGCGCGCATCGGCCGCGATCAGGCGGTCGTGCTCGATTGGGACGGGGCGCGCCGTGGGGTGTTGGCCCTGCCCGCCCCGGGGCTCAGCGAGGCACTGGCGCGGAGGGCTCTCGAAGCGGCGGCTCCGCTGCGTCCGGATGCCGCGGCCAAGCCTGCTTGGACCGGCGCGGTGCGCGAGACGGAGCTCTCCTCCGCTCCCGATGAGGCGAAAATGTCCGCCGTCTTCGGCGCGCTCAGTGAAGTTCCTGCTGAAGCCGATCCGCAGCTTGTCGAGGGGCTACTCCATGCCGTGGGCGAGCGCGGCGACGCTTCGGCGAACGGGCCTTTGACCCGCGCGCTCGACATCCGCATGGCTGGCTGGGATCCGGCGCGACGCAGCTTTCTTTCGGGCGAGGGCTCTCCGCTGACGGTGCACGCTCGCTGGGCCGCCCTGTTCTGGGACGCGCATGCGTTGACCGGCGAGGCGAAGTGGCGGGTGACCGCGGTGGGTGCGACCGACCATTTGCTGCGCGTGCTCTGGGACTCGAGCGCGGGAGCCTTTCGGCGCGCGGGCAAGCCGGAGCCGGCCGTCTATCCCGCCGATGGCAACGCGTTGGCGGCTTCGGCGCTTTTTCGCGCGCACGCCTATGGTCATCCGGGGGCCGGCGAGGCTGCGGTCAAGACGCTCAGTTTCTTGCAGACACGACTTTACGATCCCCTTCTCGGTCTGCAGCATTCCGCGGGCGGCGAGGGAGAGTCCGTCGTCGGACTTTTGGGTGACGCGGCCGCTACGGCGCTGGCCTTCACCGACGGCTTCCTTGCGACCGGCATGAAGGCTCATCGTGAGTTTGCCGACGCGATGCTGCGCTTCCTCTTTCAAGAGTTGTGGGAACGCGAGGCGGGAGGTTTTCTCGACCGGGTCTCCCGTGCAGGAGATCCCGCGATTCTGCGCGAGCCGCTCGTTGATCCGGCACTGAACGCGCTGGCTCTCGAGGTCTGCCGCCGTATGCACCATCTCAAAGGCAACCACAATTACCGACGCTGGCTCGAATGGGGTCTACGGGGGGCGTGGAGCGCGGCGAGGGGAGATACACGCGCCCTTGCCTGCCTGGCCCGCATCGCGGATCTTCATGCGCGCGGGCGCATGGACTTCGAGCTCGTCGGCCGCTCCGGCGAGCCAAAAGCCGACGCTTTGCGTGCGGCCTTGCATCGCCTCTACCTGCCGCGCAAGGTGATCTCCTTCGTCGATCCCGATGACCAGGACTATATCCTCGCGCATCGCCTTGAGGCCGAGACCTATCCGCGCCTATTCGCGTGCGGCTCCGATCTGCGCCGCGTCGCCGATGCCGCCGATCCTGCGGGCGTCGCCGCGCTCGTCGACGCGCTGAGGCGGGAGCCTGCGTGAGCG
>JAYTSX010000006.1:0-2904 GCA_043745445.1 Elusimicrobiota bacterium | reverse complement strand
TGGCGGCCACCGAGCCGGTCGTTTCACGCTTGAGCTTTTCGCGCAGGAAAGACAGCGAGTGCGCGCCGCAGTCGTGCGGCTCCTTGGTCCCGAACGGGCAGTTGCGCGAGTCGGGATAAGGCGAGAGGTGCAGGCCGGGCGCGGTGGCGCCGTAACCGTTCTTAAAGCCGTCGTTGAGCAGGCCCATGACGCCCTGCGTCTTGCCGTGGAAGCCACCCCAGAAGCCGACGACCTCGAACTTGCCGGTCTTGGACTTCGCCAGGCGCAGCGCGGCCTCGACGGCCTCGGCGCCGGAGGAGTAGAGCTGGCAGCGCGTGAGGCCCTTGGGCGTGACGGACGCGAGAGTCTTGAGAAAGTTTAAGCGGTGAGGAGAGGTGAAGGAGCCGACCGCGGACTTCGCGGCCTGCTCGCCGACGGCCTTCGCCCACTCGGGGTGGCCGTAGCCGAGCGAGGCCACGCCGATGCCGGCGACGAGATCGAGGTACTCCTTACCGTCGACGTCGCGCAGCGACGCGCCGTTTCCGCCATCGATGGCGAGCTGGGCGTACAGCGCGATGGTCTGGAGTCCAGGAGCGATGTACTCCTGTTCTTCAAGGAACAACGCCTTCGATTTGGGTCCCGCGGAATAGGGGGCGTCAGTCATGGTCGAGTTGCTCATTTAGGATTTCCTGCCGGCCATCTGGCGCAGGCGAAGGCGCAGGCGGCGGGCGATCTGGACCGCGGCTTCGGCGCGCACGCGTGCGAAGCTCGGCCAGCTGTTGATGTCGATTATATATATCTCGCCGCTGGGCGTGATAATGGCGTCGCCGCCGAAGACCTCAACCTTCACGGTCTTCGCGGCGAGCTCGGCCTGGGCGGCCAGGTCCTCGAGCTCAAAGGGCAGCCGGCGCGCGGTCGAGGGGTCGTGGTAGAACCAGGTGAACCACTGGCCGGGGCCGACCCCGTAAAATTTAATGAGGTCGCCGTCGGTGTGCCGCTGAATCGCGAGATCCTTGATCTCCCGGCTCTCAAACTCCTGGCGGATGTGTTCGGCCTCTTTCCAGTCCTTGGCAAAGACCACGTCGTAGGCGCAGGTATTGTGCACGTCGCCGCGCTTGAGCCACCAGCCTCCGGCGGCCTCAAAATCCGGCGCCTTCCGGTTGGCCTCGGCGGTGGACCGGCGCACCACCGTGGGCGGATAGGAAAGGCCGGGTGTGTTTGAGAAGGACTCAAGCATGCGCGTGCGGTAGCACCCGAGCACGGAGTCGGCGGGATTGACCGTGACGACCCCCGTCTCCTGCTCGATCTTCTGGAGGCGCATGAGGCGCGGATAGGTTTCGCACATCGGAACGATGAGGTCGAAGCCCGTCGCGTCGGCGCGGTCGAACTCCTCGGGGGTCATGACCGTCGTCTTGGTTTTAAGGATCGACAGTTGGTCCATCACCGCCTTAAGAATCAGCGCGTCGTCGGACTCGCGGCCGGGGGAGTTTTGCGTCTCGCGTAAAATTCCGAGGGCTTTCATCGGGTCATCTCCACGGTGAGAAATGTTTCAGCGGCGGCGAGGTCTTCGGGGCGGTCGACGTCGAGGGATTTGGAGAGGGTTACGCCCACGACGGCCGCGCCTGAGGCGACGAGATCTCGAAAATAATCCCTTAGGCGGGAATACCGTTTCGCTTCCGGAATCGCCGCTGCGGCCTTCCGAGTCATGTAATAAAGGCCGCAAGTTACAGCGTTCTTGTCCTTCGCGTCAGTGCCAAGCGCCGTTATGCGGCCATTCGCGTCCGTGTCGGCCCACAAGGGTTTCTCGTCATCGATAAATGTTGTTAAAGCCAGTCCCGCATCGGCGTCGGAGCTCAGGCATTCCCGTACGAACCGCGCGACATCGTCCGTCTTGATCAACGCGTCAACGGTACTCACGACAAATCCCCCATCCGTTGCCGTTTCCGCAAGCCGTTTGGAAACGAGCCGGAACGACTCGAACGACGAGGCCGTATCCGCCGTCACGAAATCAAATTTTACATCAGGGAATGCCGAGGATAGATACGGCGCGACTGCGTCGCCGCGCGAATTGGTCAATACGACAATGTCTTTACACCCCGCCGAGCGCAATCCACCGACCACCCAATCGATGAGCGGCTTCGCCGCGATACGTATCATCGGCTTAATCTGACCCGGATGGCTCTTGCTCATGCGCGAGCCCTCCCCGGCGGCGATGATCGCGGCCTTCATCCGAGGATCGCCTCCAAATCAACGACCGAGCGAATCGTCCAGTCCTGCCCGGCCTGGGGCGTCTGCGTCGCGATTGAGATCAGGGCTTTTTTCATGCCGACGCCGGTCGCACCGGCCATGTCGCGCTTGATCGAGTCGCCGATCATCACGCAGTCCTCCGGGGACGCCGACACGGCTTTGGCGGCGTGAAGGAAAATCGCGGCATCGGGCTTGGTCACGCCGAGTACCCCGGAATCGGCGACCACGGAAAAGAGCGGCCGCAGCCCCTCGGCCGTCAGGATTCCATCGAGGTTGCCGTAGAAATTCGACACGATGCCGAGCCGGTAGCGCTTGGCGAGGCGCTCCAGCACGGGGGTCAGGCGGTGGAACTGGGCGCGACAATCCGCTACAAAACGGCCGCCGACAGGGTCGATCAGGTCGCTGCGATCGGGGGCTAAAATTTTGATGACGTCCGCGACTTGGAGGCGCACGGTCTGCGCCAGGTCCAGACCCTTCAGCGCGTGGCGGACATGGAGGTTGTCGTCTGAATCGTAGAAGGCTCGGTCGAAGATATCCCGCGGGAAATCAAGGCCGGCTTCCTTATAGAGGGGGTAGAAGCGCTCGAGCCAGGTGGTTCCATCGGCATCGAGGGTCCCCCCATAGTCGAACAACAGGGACTTCATCCAAAGATTATACTTATATAGGGCGGTCCCGTTG
>JAYTSX010000005.1:0-2908 GCA_043745445.1 Elusimicrobiota bacterium | reverse complement strand
CGGCCTTCAAAGCCGGATATGTCGGCTCCTTCTTCATGGGCCTGGCCTTCGCCTTCGGCTGGACCCCGTGCATCGGGCCGATTTTGTCCGGTATTCTCGCGCTCGCCGCCACGCGCGAGACCGTCGCCCAGGGGATGAGCCTGCTGTTCGTGTACTCGCTCGGCCTGGGCATACCGTTTATCATCACCGGATTCGCGGTCACGCGCTTCATGCGCTTCTTTAGAGGCTATCGGAAGCACATCCGCACCGGCGAAATCGTCGCCGGCTCGTTGCTGCTCGCGATCGGCCTCCTGATCTTCCTCGATAAACTGTCGTGGCTCAACCGCTTTACTCCGAAATTCCTGGAACGGTTTTTATTGTGATGAAGAGCATCGCGCGATACGCCTTAGTCGTCCTTGCCGCCCTCGCCTGGGCGTGCACGCCGTCCGGGCCCAGCGGTGCGCCCGAAACCGCCGCGCCCCTCTCGGGAAAGACCCTCGACGGAAAAATCGTTTCACTGTCAGATTTTAAGGGCAAGGTGGTCCTCGTGGACTTTTGGGCCACCTGGTGCGACCCGTGCAAGTACGAAATCCCGGATCTCATTAAGCTTCAGGATAAACTCGGCTCCAAGGGTTTCGCCATTCTGAGCGTCTCCATGGACGAGGATGTCGCCGAGGTCGCGCCGTTCGCCAAAGCCGCCAAAATCAACTATCCCATCATCCTCAACGCCAGCGAACGCCCCCCCAAGGGTTGGATCGCGCCGGGACTGCCGACCGCCTATCTGATCGGGCGGGACGGTAAAGTGCTCCAGCGCAAGTTCGGCTCAAAATCGATCGACAAGCTCGCCGCCGAGGTCGAGGCCGCCCTCGCGAATTAGTACGATAATCTCATGAGCGCTCTCACCGTCAGCGTCGTCGTCCCTGCCTACAACGAAGCCGAGGCCATCGGCCCGGTGATGGCCGATCTGCACGCGGAGCTCAAGAAGCGCGGCCTCGAGTTCGAAATTCTCGTTGTCGACGACGGATCCTCCGACGGCACGGCTCAGGCCGTCAATCCCGCGCATGCGCGCGTCATCTCGCATCCCACGAACGGCGGCTACGGGCGTGCGCTGCTGACCGGTATCGGCGCCGCTAAGCACGAATGGGTGCTCATGATCGACGCCGACGGCTCCTACCCGCCCTCTGAAATCCTTAAATTGCTCGACTTCGCCCCCGC
Organism: Elusimicrobiota bacterium; assembly: GCA_043745445.1. Classification (GTDB taxonomy): domain Bacteria; phylum Elusimicrobiota; class Elusimicrobia; order UBA1565; family UBA9628; genus GWA2-66-18. The sequence goes on along the minus strand of JAYTSX010000005.1, from coordinate 1,714 downwards.
CTTCGACCTCGTCATCGGCGCGCGCGAGGGCGCGCACTTCTGGGGCACGCCCACGAAGGCGTTCCTGCGCTGGGTGTATCTGAGGCTCGCCAGCTTCGTCGTCGGCACACGCGTGCCGGACGCAAACTCCGGGTTGCGTCTTGTGCGCAAGTCCCTCGTCGATCAACAGGCGCTGGTGCGCTGCCTGGGCTACTCATTCACGACGACGATGACGCTTTCCTTTCTTATGCAGGGCCGCTTCGTGAAGAACATGCCGATCGAATTCCGCGCGCGCACGGGGGGCCACTCGAAGGTGAAGCCCTTCCGAGACATCCTGCGCACGCTCCAGCTCATGACCCAGGTCATGATCATTTACAATCCGCTCAAGCTCTTCGTCTCGCTCGCCCTGCTGATCCTGCTCAAGACCGCTCTTCTGATCGTCCTCGCCGTGATCCTCGGCGCGCCCATTCTTATCCTCTGCGCGGCCATCACCTCCTTCGGCGCGCTGTTCGCCTTCACGGCCGGCTGCGCGCTCGATTCGATGCGCATGCATGGGCAGTGGCGCCCGTAACGGAGCGCGCGTGAATATCGTCGTCGGTTCGGGTCCCTCCGGCGTCGCGGCGGCCTCGGCTCTTCTCGATGCGGGCAGGCCCGTCACCATGCTCGACCTCGGCCGCGAAATCGAAAAAGAGGCTCCCCCTAGAGAAGAAGCGGACAGCGATCCGGCACGCAAGTTCGTTTTCGGTTCGTCGTATCCTTATCTTTCGGATCGCGAAGCGGGGCTGATTCAAAAGGGCACCAAGTGCCTCGCCTCCGGCGGGAAAGGCGGACTGTCGGCCGTCTGGGGCGCGTCCGTCCTCCCCTTTCCCGATGACGAAATCTCCGATTGGCCTTTCCCGGCCGTCGATCTGCACGACCACTACAAAAAGGCGGCCACACTACTGGGGCTGTCGGGCGCCGTTGACGGCCTCGCCTCACGATTCCCCTTTTACGGACCTCCGCTCCCGCCGCTCAAGCCCTCGCTGCAGGCTCAAGCGGTTCTGTCCCGCTTCAACACCAACGCGGCTTCCCTTCAGGCCTCCGGATTTTCATTCGGGCAGGCGCGTCATGCGGTGAAGTCATCGGCCTGCGAATACGACGGAACGTGCTTGTCCGGCTGCGAGCGCGGGGCCATCTGGAACGCAAGCAGCGCCGTTGAGGCGCTACAGAAACGGGACGGGTTTGCGTACCACGGCGGCGTGCGCGTGCTTTCAATTGAAGAACGCCCCGACGGTGTCCGGCTTCACGCCGCCAGGGAAGGGCAATCCCGAACCGTCTTTGACTGCGAAAATGTTTTTCTCGGCTGCGGGCCCCTGGCCACGACGCGGCTCGTGTGCGGGTCGTTCGGGGCCCCCGCCGAGGGCCTTCCCCTTTTATCCCAGCCTTACTTCGTCCTACCCCTTCTTCTCGAGCGCGGCGTGCCCGGAGCGCCCGAAGCGCGCATGCACACATTGGCCCAGATCTTTCTGGAGCTCAACGACGCCGAAGTCTCGCGGCATCAGGTCCATCTTCAAATATACGGCCACAACGAGGTCATCGCCGACCGCCTCGAGACGGCCGCGCGCTGGGCGGGTCCGTTCGCCGGCGCGGTCCGACGGCATTTCGCCCCCCGGTTGCTCGCGATTCAGGGTTACCTCCATTCCGATGAAGGCATTCCAGTCACGATCAGGGCCGCCGGTTACGGCGAGGACTGCCG
>JAYTSX010000004.1:0-2911 GCA_043745445.1 Elusimicrobiota bacterium | reverse complement strand
CTGGATGCCCCAGCCGAGCGCGCGAAAGGCGAATAAAATGGCCAGGCTCGCGATGAACAGTCCGGCCCAGAATGTCTGCGCGCTCTCTTCAGACAGTCGATCGGCGCGGATCAGGCCGCGCGCCAGCGCCCAGCCGAGGAGGAGGAACATCCCGGCATAATCAAGAACCTGGCCCGCGAAGGTGTAGGACGCGTGGAAGACGAATGAGGTGGCGCCGACCGCGATGGAGACGGGGCCGAGCCCGCCCGCCGACAGCAAGGACCGCTTCTCGGAGCGCGCGTAAATCCACAGTCCCACGGCGATGTAGGCCAGGTTGGACCAGGTGTTCGCCGGGGCCGTGATCCAGCCACCAAGGTTCGCCTCGCAATGCTTCATGTCGGGCAAAGCCCAGCCGCTCCACGGGGAGCCGGCGGGCAGGGGGGGCACGAGGCGGGGATCCACGAGGGAACTTTACCGTAATGCGGGGCGCCTAGGACAGGGGGCCCGGTTTGAAGTAGGCCGCTTGGCGAGCCGTTTTGGACCCTGTGGCCCACAGGGAAAGAGGGAGGTGCTTGGTAAGATGAACATATGAAGAAAACCACTTTCGCCGCGATCGCCGCCCTGCTCCTCTCGGTCTCCGCTTCCGCCCAGGTTGTCGGGGCGTGGAGCAAGCTCGAAGGCCAGCACAGCCGGATTGCACAGTTGCGCACGGTCGCCGTGGCCGATGCGACGGCGTGGGAGAAGGTCTGGAAGGAGCATGACGCCAGCGCTCCCGTCCCCGCGGTGAACTTCAACGAGGAAAGCGTCGTCGCGGTGTTCCTTGGTGAGACGAAGGCCTCCGGCGTGAAGATCGAGATCGTCGTCCAGAACGACATGATCGATTCCGGCCGCCTCAATGTGTTCTATAAGGAAGTCCGTTCCGCCTCCAAGGGCTTCTCCGCCCAGGTGATCTGCCAGCCCTTCGCGATGGTCAAGGTGCGCAAGGCCAAGGTTGTTTCCTTCGAAGTGAACGGCCGCATGTCCATCCCCGAGACGATGCCGGCTCCGAAGAATCCGCGCGATGAGTCCAAGGTCCGCGCGTTGCTCCAAACCCTGCCCGCTTTCGACCAGCGCTAGGCCTTCCGGCCTGGGCGGCCGTAGGCCACCCTGCCCCTCGACAATTCGGGGTTCCGGGCCTATACTCCCACTGTGAAGCGACCCCTCGCCTCCGCCCTCGCCTTCCTTATTGTTGCCCTCTCCCCGGGTGCGCCCGCCTATCAGGCGTTCGCGCAATCGGTCGGCAAGACGGGCGGGAACGCGGGCTCGGCCAGCGACGCGGCGAACTCGGTCAACTCCGGCGTCAACGGCGGCGGGCTCTCGGCGCCGCTCGCGATTCCCGTGCAGTCGTTGGGTTTGGGGTCCTCTCTCTCTCCGGCCGCCATCGCGCCGACGCTGAACGCGGCAGTTAATCCCGCCGTCTACTCGCCCGCCGTGCTGGGGCCCGTGTCGGCCGTCAATGCCAATGCCGCCGGAGCGCTGGCTGAGCCCGCCGCGCTGAACGCCTCGGCCCTGGCTCCGGCGTCGGTTCCGGGTAAAACCGTCCCGGCCGCGCTCCAGCCCGCGGCGAAAACCACCAAGAGCCCGGGAGGGCTGTCGGCCGCTTCGAAGCAAGCCGTGGAGTTGTCGCTCAAGGTCCAGCCGGTGCTCGAGGGAGTCAAGAACGGCGACGCCTCCGGCGCCCTGAATACGGCGTTCGAGAACGGCTCGGCGCGAGGCGGCCTCGGGACGGTCTCCGTCGGGAACACACCGGCCGCTCTCCGCTCGGGCCTGCGCCGTTCCGCCCCGTCCGTTGAGTCGAAGGATGAGACGACGGTCCCTTCGGCCGCGAGCCCGGCGGAAAAAACAGGCGTCTCGCCGCTCGGTTCCGCCGCCCGATTCCTCGCGGGAACGAGAGCCGGCGTCGCGATCTCGATAACGGGAATCAGTTTGCTGAGCGCGGGTGCGCTCGTCTTCTCCGGGCCGTTGGCCGTCGCCGTCGCTCTCTCGGGCGTGAGCGTGCTCGGCGGCGCGCGCAGACACTACGCGCCTGCAACCGCGTCGCCCGTGCTCACCGATGCCTCCGCACCGGTTTCAAAGCCCGGCCTGTGGCAGCGGATTCGCTCGAACTTCGACCTGTCGGAGTTCACGAAGAGCGAGAAGTCCTATATCCTCGGCCAGGCGGTGTTTTTGCTCGCGATTTCCGTCTACCTCGCGTCCTTACCGCTTTTAGTCAAGGCGCTCACGGGCGACGCGGCGATGACGGGTGTGGCGCGCATGGTCCACTACTGGGTGTTCGGCGGCGCGTCGTTGTTCGCGGGAGCGGTCGTCAGCAAGACCCCGATGAAGCGTATCCTCGTCGGCGCGGCCGGCGGGCGCGCTATGCTGTTCGGCTCGATCGGCGTGTTGGCCCTCTTCGGCGGCTTGCCCTGGGCCGCTTTCCTCGTGCTCGTCGGCGTGAACTCACTGCTCGTCGCCCATAATCACCTCGTCGACATCGACACCGGCGGGGCGGCCAAGATCTTCAAGGGCGCCGATCAGAAATCCACCGACCACAAGATCGAGAAGGCCGGCTACGTCTACGACTTCATCTACTACGGGATGATGCTTGTCGTGCCCGCGATGATCGGCCTGCCGATGGACTGGATCGACGCGCGCTACGGCGCCGGCCTCGGCGCGGGGGCGGGTTTCGCGGTCTTTGCGGCCCTGATGGGCGTGGTGTCCTACATCTACGCGACCAAGGTGGTCACGGTCGGCGACATGGTCTCCGCTCCGTGGGCCGGGATCAAGGACTACATTAATCGCATCGGCGGCGCGTTCAAGACCTTTGGGCACATCTTGCTCGATATTCCTCGCCGCAACTGGGCGACGGCCAAGATCATCATGGGCAACAAGGCCATCCTCGCGCGCTCCTCCA
>JAYTSX010000003.1:0-2916 GCA_043745445.1 Elusimicrobiota bacterium | reverse complement strand
GCAGATTCAATTGGGAGCCATGCTGTTTAAGCCCTACGCCTTGGCGACCGAGGCCGTGACCTTGCTCATGTTTCTCGCCGCTTTAGCGATTGCCCCCGACAAGGAGGCCGTGTGAACCTGACCGCCGTCGTCTGGGCCGTCACGGTCGTGCTCTTTTTCTTTGGCCTCGCGATGGTCATCCTGAGGCGCCAACTCTTGGCCATGCTGCTTGGCATCGAGCTGATGCTCGCGGCGGTCAATGTAAGCCTCGTCCATCACGCCGGCCTCTTTAATGATGCGGAAGCCCTCGCGGTCGTGGCCCTCGTCATCGCCGTCGCCGCCGCGGAGGCGGTCGTCGGACTTTCCCTGATCCTGCGCATGCGGCGCAGCGGACGCGGCGCCGACGCGGCGCTACTGACGGAGCTCCAAGGATGACCGCCGCGCAAGTGCCGTTGGCCGCCTGGCTCCTGTTCGCCGCTCCCGTGACCGCGATTTTAACGGGATTCTTCGTGTTTCGGCGTTATAAGCCCGAGTGGACGCATCTACCGATTCTGTTGTCCTGCATGGTCGTCACTGGAGCGGCCTTCTGGCTCGCCGCCGATGTCTACACCGGTCACAGCTTCGACTTAAACCTTTTTCGCTGGGCCGAGGCCGGGACCTTCGGCGTGGACTTCGGCCTGCGCATCGACGGCCCCGGGGTGGCGGTGCTCGCGATGGTCGCCTTCGTCGGATCCTTGATCCATCTTTACGCCGCGGGCTACATGAAAGGAGATCCGGGCTTCTCTCGGTTCTTCCTTGTTTTCCACCTTTTCTTTCTCGCCATGATCGGCTTACTGACCGCCAACAACTTCGTTCAACTTTATTTATTCTGGGAGCTCGTCGGCGTGGCCTCGTACTTGCTCGTTGGGTTCTGGTTCCATAAGGAAACCGCGCGCAAGGCCGCGCTGAAGGCGTTCCTGACGAACCGCGTCGGCGATTTCGGCCTCCTGCTCGCGGTGCTTCTGATCATCCTTCAATTCAAGGTCACGCACTTTCACCTGCTGTATCTGAAGGTCTCCAGCGGCGCCTCGTTTGAGCTGCTGCCTCTGATCGGCGTGTTCTTGATTTGGGCCGCGTGCGCTAAGTCCGCGCAATTCCCGCTCTATTTCTGGCTGCCGGACGCGATGGAGGGCCCGACGCCGACCTCGGCCCTGATGCACGCCGCGACGATGGTGACGGCGGGCGTGTTCCTGCTCGTCCGTTCTTGGCCGTTGATCTCGATGGTGGAGGGCCTCCCGCACCTTGTCGCGTGGATCGGCGCGATCACCGCCCTGTTCGCCGCCATCATCGCGGGCACGAAGAAGGATCTTAAGCGCATCCTCGCGTATTCGACCGTCAGCCACCTCGGCCTCATGATGATGGCGCTGGGCCTCAATCAGGTGGGCGTGGCGCTCTTCCATCTGATCGTGCACGGATTCTTTAAGGCCGCCCTGTTCCTCTGCGCGGGCAACATCGCGCACGCCCTGCATCAGCCGACGGCGAATGTCGACGATGTGGGCGGGCTGCAGAAGAGCATGCGGCTGACGTATTTGTCGTTCATGTTGGCGGCGTTGTCGCTGGCGGGAATCTTCCCGTTCGGCGGATTTTTCAGCAAGGACGCGATTCTTGATGCCGCCTGGCATCACGGCGGCGCGTTGGCCGTGATGGGGATGCTTGTCGCGGCCGGCTCGGCGTTTTATATTTTCCGGATGCTGTTTCTCGCTTTTTACGGCGCGCGCCCCGAGCAGAAACGCGCCCCGCATGCGCACGAGGCCGAGCCGATCCTGGGAATCCCCGTTCTGTTCTTGGCGCTCGGCGCGGCCTGCGCCGGCCTGTTAAAGGAACCGATCCAGCGCTTCGTCGTTCTCGGCATGCGCGGCATGCCGAGCGGCCTCGCCGAGCTCAATTTGGTGTTGAATCTTCCCGGTGAGCCGTTGCTTCCGCACCTCAACATGGTTGTCGCGGGCCTCGGCACCTTGATGGCCGTGCTTGGCGCGGCCGCGGCGTGGCGCCTGACGATGTCCGATCCCGGCTTCGACTGGCGCTGGCGCGGCGGAACGCTCGAAGCGGTGTTTGAGTCCGATTTCGGTTACAAGATTCTCGTGGATTGGTTCGTCCGCGCCGTCTCGCGCACCTCTGATTTTGTCGGCCGCGTGATCGACAAGTCCGGCCTTGATGGGCTCATTGAGAGCACGAACGGCCTGACCCGGGCGGCGGGCGCGGCCATCGCGCGCTCCGCGCAGGGACGGATCAACGACTATCTCTGGTGGATGCTGGCGGGCACGGCATTGCTTCTCGGGCGGGTGCTGCGATGACCATGCCGCTGACGATGCTTTGGCTGATTCCCCTGATCGGGGCGGTGATTTGCGCCTGCCTCCGCACGAAGGCTAAATACGCGGCTCTCGCGTTCTCCGCGGCATTCCTCGCCGGGTCCGGCATCATCGCCTGGTTCCAGCATTCGGACGCCGCCCTGAAGGTCATTAACGAGATCGGACCGGTTTGGGCGTACGGCATTTCCTACCGTCTCTCCGCCGACTCGCTCTCATTAGGTTTGATCATTCTGACGGCCTTCTTGAATTTGGTCTGCGTCTTCGCGTCCTGGGAACTCGAGGTGTCCGCCGGTTACTGGGCTTGTTTCATGGCGCTGGCCTCGGCGCTGACCGGGGTGTTCCTCGCCCGCGACTTGTTTTTCTTCTATATGTTCTGGGAGGCGACATTGATCCCGATGTTCTTCATCATCGGGCTGTGGGGCTCGAGCAACCGATTGCACGCCGCGCTCAAGTTCTTCCTGTTCACCTTCTCGGGCTCGGTGTTCATGCTGCTGGCGCTGCTCGCCCTCGTCAGCGCGCATCACCGGGTCACGGGCGTCTGGACCTGGGATCTTGCCGTGCTTGACGCCTCGACGCTCGGCTCCGCCGC
>JAYTSX010000002.1:0-10826 GCA_043745445.1 Elusimicrobiota bacterium | reverse complement strand
GCGTGAGTCCGTGCGCCTCCTCTATGTCGCGATGACGCGCGCCAAGGAGCAACTGATCCTTCTTGGTCGCGAGAAGGCTGAGTCGGGTTCGCTCGCTTCGCACCTCGACGCGGCCGAGGCCTGGCCGAAAGCCGGCCTCGAGCGCGGCCTGCCCGCGATCTTCATCGAAGCGGGAAAGGTTCCTGAGCCCGAGGCGGCGCCGGCGGTCCGCAGCGCCTCCGGCGCCGACGCGGCCGTGACCGCCCGCGCGTGGTCCGCGCGCGCCAAGCTCCGCGGCGGCGCCGAGCAGCCGCGCGCGCGCGCCGCGACCGCGTATTTGCGCGAGGCGCCTAAGCGTCCCGCGGCGCCCGATGAGCCTGGGGGAAGCCTGTCCGGGGCCGAGGTCGGCCAGCTATGCCATCTCGTGCTTCAAGGCTGGGATTTCGCCTCAACGCAGAGTCCCCTTGCCGCCTGCGCGGCCGCGCGCACGCTCCTTGAACGCCGCGCGCCGGGGCCGCGCTGGGCGTCCGCAGAGAGCGAGGCCGGCGCGGTGCTCGCGGCCTTCCTCGCTTCACCTGCGGCGCGTGAGCTGGCCGCCGCCGAGATTGTGGGACGCGAAGTCCCGTTCGCCTACGCCGCGGGTAACACCGTTGTGCGCGGCGCCGTGGACCTTGTGTACCGACTGAAGGGGCGGCTCATCGTCACCGACTTCAAGAGCGAGCGCGTCGAGGAGAAATCCGCCGTGAAAATCCGTGAAAAATACGCCGAGCAGGGAAGTGCATATCTCGAGGCGATCCGTCTCGGGTGGGGCGAAACCGCGGAGTTCCGCCTTCTCTTTCTTCGGCGTCCTGATCTGTGATTCTTCTGCTTCCTCATGAGATTGCTTTCGGATTATTGCTCGTACTGACGATCACTCGCTTAATCATCGTTGAGGGAATTTTTGGGACGCATGCGCTGGCCGTTCTGGGTCTGCTGGCTGTGAGCGCCGCCGTCGTCCGGCTGGTTTCTTGGCGGTCGCGGTTGGTTTACTGCGCGGTCGTTGTTCAGGCTTGGTTTTACATGATCCGCACTATCGTGGATGTGATCCATCCCGCGCGCATGGACGCTTTCCTCGCCAGCGTTGATCTTCGCGTGCTCGGTTTCAATCCAAATCTCGCGCTCGAGCGCTTCAGCGCGCCGCTGTTAAGCGACGCGCTTAGTCTTTTTTATCTGTTCTGCTTTCTCCCATATCTCGGCTTCGCCTTCGTCTCCTATTATCGCGGCGAACTGGAAACTTTTAAGAGTTTCTGCTCCGGTCTTTTCACCGTCTACGCACTCGGATTTCTCGGTTACACGCTTTGGCCCGCGGTCGGCCCGTATGCCTTTATGGCGGACCGCTTCCAGGCACCGCTCGTGGGGAGCCTGTTCACGACCGCACACCACCTATTTGTCGTAAAAGGCACTAACGGGATCGATGCCTTCCCGAGTCTTCACTGCGCCTTGACAGCCTATGTGCTCTATTTCGATCGCACGCGGGCTCCGCGCAGGTTTCGGCTCATGCTGGCTCCGGTCGCGCTGTTGTGGGTCGCCACGGTTTATCTTCGCTATCATTACATCGTGGACGTCGCGGCGGGCTTCGCGGTTGCGGCTTGCGGGTTGTGGGCGGCGGCTCAGCCCGGCTTGCGGCGGTTCTCGAGGTCGCGGAGCTTCTGCTCGTAGTCCTTGCGCAGGGACTCGCGCTCTTCGGCGAGCTTACGCAGCTTGTCATCGAACTGCGAGGCGTACTCGATCTTGGCCATGTTGAGTTCCTGACGCAGGCGGCGTTCCTGCTCGCCGTAGCGCTCGGAAATCTCGGATTCCTTCTGAGCGATCAAAGAGCCCTGGCGGGTCTTCTCGGCCTCGAGCTCCTTGACGCGGGCCTCGTGAGAGGCGAGCAGCATCTCGCGCTCCGAGCTGAGCCCTGATTCGAGCTCGCGGCGGCGGCGCTCGTAGTCGTCCTCGAGCTTGGCGCGGCGCTCCGTAAATCCCTTCTCCAACTCGCGGCGCCGGTTCTCGGCCGCGGCTTCGCGGCGCTCCGATTCCTCGCGCAGCGCGGTTGATTCGCGCTCGGAGGTTTCGCGATTCTTCAGACGCAGGGCTTCCTCGCGCTCGCGCAGAGAGTGTTCAAATTCGTTGCGCGCTTTCGCGGCCTGCTCATCATAGGCGGTGATCAGCTCGCGTTCCTTGGCAATCAAAGCGGCATCGGTCTCCTTCATCCGGCCGCGCAGGGCCTCCTCAACAAGCTTTTCTCGCTGCGCAAGAGCGGATTCGAGCTCACGCCGGCGCTGCATCAGCTCCACATCACGCTCGTCCTCCCACTGCTTGCGCTCGCGCTCGATCTGGTCGCGCTGGGCTTTGAGCCAGAGGGCTTCGCGGTGGGTGAGCTGCTCCTGCATCTCGCCTTCCTTGCGGATCCACGCCTGCTGCAGCGCGGACTCGGCGCGGGCCAGCTCGGCCATGCGCTCATCAATGACCTTCTGCATCCGCATCTCAAGATCGGCACGAAGCGCCGCTGAGGAGGCCTCGCGGTCGCGGGCCTCGATCTGCAGCTGGAGGCGCTGGGTGTCGAGCTCCGCCTGGCGACGCTTCCAGGATTCCTCCTGGGTGGCGGACTTCCTGGCATGCTGGGAGTCAAGTTCGGAGACGCGCAGCTCGAAGCGCTGCTCGAGCTCATGGCGCAGAGCGGCGAGGGCGGCTTCCTTCTCGTTAAATGAGACCTCCAAGCGTTCCCGCTCGGCGCGGAAGATGGACTCCCGTTGACTCGCCCATTCCTTGTCGCGCGCCGTCCAGGCCTGCTGGAGCGCGGCCTGCTCGCGGATGTACTTGTCCTTGAGCGAGGCTTCCAGAGCGGCGTTGCGATCCTCGAGAACGGCACGCTCACGCGCAACCGCGTCCTCGTAGGTCTTGCGGTAGCGCTCTTCCTGGGCGGCGGTCTCGCTCTTGACCTGCGCCTCACGGGCGAACGCGGCGTCGCGCATCGCGCGCTCTTTCTCCGCGAAGTCCGCTTCAAGGCGCGCCTGGGTTTCGGCGGCCTGACGGCGCAGCGTCTCGCGTTCCTCATCGAGCGCGGCGCGTTTAGCATTGAGCTCGGCGGCGGCGACTTCCTCCGCGTGCATTCGCTCCGATCGCGAGCGGCCTTCGGCCTCGCGCGCCAGCGACGCCTGCTTGGCTTCCTGGCGCTTGAGCTCGTCGTTGAGCCGGCGGCGGAACTGGTCCTCGAGGGCCTGCAGCTTCGCGTCGTGCTGCGCCTCATGCTGCGCTTCCTGTTTCAGGGCCTGATCGAGGAGCTGCTGCTGCAGCGCCTCCGCGGCCTCGTCGTGCGTCTTTTTCCAGCGCGCCTGCTCACCGGCCAGCACGCGGCGCAGTTCGCCCTCGCGGGCCATGAAAGACAGTGAAAGCTCTTCCTCGCGCTTGGAGGCGGACGCTTCCATGACGCGGCGCTCCGCGGCGCTCTGCTCGCCGAACTCGGTGCGGGCGCGTTCCAGGGAGTCGCGGTGCTCCTGCTGCAAGCGGCGCTCACGCTCCGCCCAGCGGCCGGAGAACGAGGCGTCGATTTCGGCCTGCCGGCGGGCGAGCTCGCCTTCGAGCTCGGCGCGCGCCTTCTCGGCGGCCTGAATGTCCGCGCCACGCTGCGCGGCCAATTCCTCTTCCTTCACGCGGTAGCGTGCCTCGAGCTCGCCGCGCTCGTCTTCGAGACGCTGACGGCTTGAGGCGAGGCTATCACGCAGCTTGGCCTGATGGGCCTCCCACTGCTGCTTCTCGCGCTCGGTCCAGTCGGTCTGCATCTGCAGGAAGCGGCGTCCGAGCTCCTCTTCCTTGGCGCGGTAGTGATCCTGCAGCTCCTGCTGGCGGCGGAAAATTTCCTCTTCCTTCTTCTGATACGCGCCTTCCATCTCGCGCAGGCGATCGTTGAGTGCAGCGTCGCGGGACGCGTACTCCGTCTCCATCTCGGCCTTCTGCGAGGCCAGTTCGACGCGGCTCTTGGCGAGGATGTCCTCGATGCGCTTCTGCTGCTGCTTCCAGACATCCTTTTCCTTCAGGACGAGCTGATCTTGAAGCTTCTGATATTTGGTGACGAGCTCGGCTTCCTGCTTCTCATGATGAGCGAGGACGGACTTGTTGCGCTCCTGGAGAGAATCAGCGAGCTTCGCTTCTTTTTCCTGGTAATGCTCCTCGAGAAAGCGCCGCTCCGCCTCCAAGCGCTCCTGCAGCCGGCCCCACTCCTGCTCGTTCTTGTGCTGATAATTGCGGTCGAGCTCCGCCTGGCGCTTGGCGTGCTCCTCATCCAGATGGCGGCGATGATCTTCGAGAACCTGCTCCTTCTGGCGTAGCCGCGTCTCAAATTGGGAAACTTTTTGTTCAAACTTTTCGCCGAGCGCGTGTTCCTCGCGGGCCAAAGCCGCACGGTTGTGCTTGAGGAGGTCCTCAAGGTCGCGCTCGTAGCGACGGCGGAACTCGCCCTCCTTGGTCTTGATCTGCTCATCGAGCAGGCGCTGCTGGCTTTCGAGTTCCTTTTCCTTGGCACGGATCCCGTCGGTCTGAATCTTCAGCCGTTCAAGGAGGGAAGACTTCGTGTCCGAGAGCGCCTTCTCCTGGTGGGCGAGCGCGCCCTGAAGCTCGCGCTCGGCATCTTGCCGGGAGGTCTTAACCGCGTCAATGACCTCGCGGCGCAGACCGCCGATCGACGCCTCGCGCGCGGCGATCTCGCGCTTGAGCGAATCGATCTGCATGGACAGCTGGAGGCGCTCTTCCTTAACATGCGCGTCCTGCTCGCGGAAAATCTCGCGGCGCAGCTCCTCGCGAAGCTGATCCTCCATCTTCTTGTGGTCCGAGATGGACGCTTCCCACGCTTTGACCGTCTCGCGCCAGCGCTTGACGGTCTCATCCTTTTCGCGGGAATCGAGCGTGGCCTCGTCGCGGGCCTTATTGGACTTGGCCGCCTCGGCGCGGGCATCGCTCAGCTCGGAGCCGAGGCGCTGCAGCCGCTCCAACGCCCAACGCAAAGCCAAACGGGCGGTATCGAGATCGTTGACCGTGGAGGGATCAAACCCATTGGGTTGATCGGGGGGCTGGGGCGGTTCCGGGCGATTATCCATGGTCGTTCGACGCGTCGGCGCCGCGCAAATGAATAGTGCCTGTTTGCTGTTACAAACTCATTAAGGCGGGGGCCTTTTACTTATACAGGCGGCGGGAGTTCCGTCAAGACGACGGCGCGGTCGCGGTTGTCGATTTCGTACATAAGCCTTCAGCCTCGCGCCTATTTCGAAGGATATTCCAAGCCGAAGTACTTCGCGTACTCGGCAAGGGGTCCTAGCCCAACGGACTCGCGGCGCTTATCCACATTTGGTTCGTCTTCTATGGAATTAAATTCCCACTTGCCGCTTTTGTTGGTCATCAGTTGGGACCCGTATATTTGTTTTTTCCCTTCTCTCACGAGAATGCGATCTTCCAGTAGGGCCAGGCTTTGAGTTCGCAGGTCGCCGGCCGCGGCGGCCTTTCGTGCCAGCGGCAGATATTTCTTCTGGTAAGCCAAATCGGCGTGCTGTAGGACCAGAAATACGGCCGATGCGCCTTTCTCTCCGACCAGTGAACGCTTGGGCCAACCGTAAGTCCCGATGATCGCTTCGAAGCGGGCGAGGTTCGCCTCATCGATCGGACGCTGCTTTTTCCAGGCTTCCTGCATTTCGACCGACGCGTCGCCGTGCTTCTTTCTGATCTCCTCCATGTTGTTGCGGACGGACTGATCGGTTTCAAGCATGGATTCCAACTCTGTCTTGAGATCCGCGGACGAGCGCCTGCCCGCGGCGCAGGCCGTGACAAGAAGAAGAGATACGCCGAGGGCTAGTAGTCGCATGCCGATGCGCGGAGGCTGCTCGTTCAGAATTTGACCGACCGCTTCAACGATCTTTTGCAGACGAATGCGGAAACATCCATATTACTGCATCCATTAAGCCGGGAGCTAACATTGCGATAGGAATTACGACGATCCCAAGTGGTGCCTCAAGTAAGGGGACTTCGATGACGGCGACGATAAGTCCGCCATCGCTGGATTGTAACGGGAATTCATGTAATTATCCAGGATTACCGGAGTTAAATAATCTGTGTGATCGGCAGGGGCGGCCTATTCTGCGATGTCGGGGGGGTGGTGTCGGCCGGACCCATTTCTAATGGGTCTTTCGCCACGGGAACAAGGGACCGAAGGCTCAGGCCTTGGGAATGAAAGGAGGGTATTCTTGATTTGTGAAGAGATTCTCGTCCCTCCTGGCCGCCCTATGGCTGGCCTTCAATCCGTTGTTGGCCGTTGCCCAGATAAAGGTCGGCGCCGTCGCTGCGGAAACCTCGTCCACCGGAGCCCCGTCAGCGGCAATTTCATCCGTCATTCCCGGGCCCGCGACGAATGTCGGTCTGCCTACGGGTTCGTTGTCGTTGTCGGTCCCTTCTTTAGCGCCGGCACCTATTCCGGTGTCGGTCAATGCCGCCGTCGGCGCGACCGCCGTAACTCCGGTTCAATCCGTCATCCACCAGAACGCATCAGTCTCAATCGCAAATCCTTCCCGCAAGGTCACCCCTTCCGTTGCCGTTAAATCTGCAGTTCTAAATCCAAGCGCTCCCGTCTCCGTTCCCATAACCCGCTCCGAGAAGGCCGTCGCGGTCGTCCGCGACGAAGTCGCGAACTGGGGCGTCGCTCGTCATCCCGAAGACTCCGTCCTCGCTCCGCCGTTGTCCCGCTCGTTTGCGAGCCTCTCCCCGGTTTCAGCCGCCGCGACTCCGCAAGTACGCGGCGAGCTCCCCGCTCCCCGCGCCCTCGCTCCGAACCCCGGTTCACCCCGCATCTCCCGCGCCATTCTGATTACCGGCTCCCTTCTCCTCAGCGCCGCCGCGGTGTCCGCCTTCGTCCCAGCCCTCCTCCCAGCCGTGATCCTCGCCTACCAAGCCCCTCTGACCTGGTCCGGCCTCGCACTCCTCGCCGCCTCCCGCTTCTTCCGCGTCCCCGGCACCATGCCCGACGCCCCTGCGCAACCTCCCGCGAAAGAAGGCGGCTACTACCTCGGAACCTTCAAAGCGCTCTGGGCCGCCGCTAAAGCCACCGCGAATTCTCAGATCGTCCTTGCCGACCGCGTCGGAGGAAACTCGTGGTCGTCGTTCCGGGACTGGTTTCTGGGTGGCATCCGCACCGGCCTATATTGGCTCGGCGTCTCCTTGATGACCATGCTCGCCGGCGCCGCCCTCGTAAAGATCCCGATGTTGTTCGCCGCGAAGTCCCTCGCCGTCGTGGCGCCTTCCGCCCCGTCGGGCCTGGCCGCGATCCCGTTTTTTACTTTCATTAATTCCTTCATGGCTCCGGCCTTGGCCCAAGAGGCCGGCGTGCTGGCCGCTTTCTTCGGCGTGCGCTGGATCGCGCGCCGTCTCGGAGCGGGCAAAGCCTCCCCGTGGATCGGCGGTGCCGTTGCGCTTGGCCTGGCGGCCGTGCCGCTACTGATGCTCACGACGGCCCCGATGGTCGTCGCCGCGAGCCTGGCGCTGGAGGCTGGAGTGATTTGGACCGCGGCCCGCTCCGATTCCTGGGTCTCCGCCCTCGCTTTGCGCGGGATCATCAGCTTTTTCTCGATCGAGTCCGCGCGCCTCGTCGCTTCGTTGGCCGCGACCGCCGGAGGAGCCGCGTTGATCGCCATGCCCGCCGTGTGGGGCGGCGTCCTCGTCGGATTGATGGCGCTGCTCGCGTGGCGCCTTAAGTCTCCGGGCCTGCGCCTGACCGACCTCGGCATTTGGTGGCGCACGCCAGAGCCCGGCGGCCGTCCGAAGTCCCCGTGGGCGATCATCTCGTCGGGCCTCGTCTGGGGCTTGGCGGTTTACTCGATCGGCGATCTGAGTTACTGGGCGGTAAATTATTTTCTGCCCGGCAGCGAGCCCGCGCCCGCGATTCTGGCGAAGATGCTAACCTCGGGCCTGGACCTCGTGTTGTTTAACTTCGTGCTCGTCGGGTTGATCGAGGAATATGTATTTCGCCGCGGACTGTATAAATCGATCTTAAACCGTCTTGAGAAGTGGAAGATCCCCGCGACGAAGGCCTTCTGGCTGGCGGCGATCTCGTCCGGACTCATTTTCTCCGGGGTGCATTATATCGACTGGGGGGCGATGCTCGCGCATATCGGCATCGGCTCGGGCTCGGCCGCGGCGGTGGCGGGAGCCTATGCCTTCAGCTGGGCGGGCTTTATCTCAAGAGCGGTGCTCGGCGTGGTCTTGGCCGGGTTGTATCGCTGGTCGGGCATTCTTCTCGTTCCGATCGCCGCGCACTTCTGGGCCGACACGATGGAAGGCCTTGGCCTGCGCTGGGGCTTCCCCGCGTTCCTGGCGTTAGCCGCCGGCGCGCTGATTCTCTCGTTCCTGTTCCGGCCTAAACCGAAGTCGTCCTGAACAGGGGCTCGAGGAGGCGCTCGTAGCCGGCCTTTGACAGCGCGTACACCGAGTAGGACATAAAGAACGCCGCGATGACATCCACGGTGTAGTGATTGCGCGAGAGCAGGACCGCCACCGCCATCACGATGGACCCCACGAACATCAGGCGCTTGAGCCCCGGCGTCTTGAAGAAAAGGAAGAACAGAAACGGGATCGCGGTATGACCGGAGAAGACGAACTCGTTGGTGAATGTCCAGGTCCCGAGTATTCGCGAGAAGATGGCGTCATGAAGGCGCATATCGACCATGCCCGAGGGCGCGCCGATCGGGGAGAGGAACACGAACGCGGTGCGCACGACCATGTACACGGCCAGCAAAAAGAAGAGGAAGGGGATGCGGCGCGGATGATAGGCCACGGCCGCGCCGGCCGCGTAAAGATGGAGCGCGAACCAGCCCCAGGACAGTATGGGCAAAGTGTTGACCAGCGGTAAATGGCGCAAAAACCAGTCGTTGCCGGCCGGTAAGGCGCGCTGATCGGCGACCCAGCCGAGCTTCGTGTACATCGCGTAGCTGAGGCAGAACAGGAATAGGGCGCCGGCGAGGGTGAAGATCCACCACTTATAGTGGACGCCGTGCCACTCGTCTTTGATTTCCGCGATCTCGCGCTTGGCGGCGGGAGGGAGAAGGTTGCGCAGCTCTTTGATCTCACGCGCGGAATCGATAAAGCGGCGTTCAAGCTCTTCGAGTTTTTCTTCGATAAGATCGGGCGGCGGCATGGTTGGATGATATAAAATCTCGTCGTGGAACCGATGACGAGCTCCTCCATCCTTGGCGAAGTCCGCGACTTTCTTTCATCGTTGAAAAAGGAATGGCCGGAAGTCTTCCTGACCGCTAAACGGCCGAGCACCGTTATAGCCCCCATCGTTGCGAAGGCCGTGATCCCGTCTGATCTTATTCCCTCGGTATCGGTCGACGCTCCCATCAAATCCCAAATCGCCGAAGGCGATCTCGCCGCTCACTTCCGTTCCCGCGCCGAGTACTGGGCTTCGTACTTAGGCGTGTCGTTCAACCGTGTCAGCGTCAAGGACCAACGCACCCTCTGGGGTTCGTGCACGCGCGCCGGAAACTTGAATTTTTCCTGGCGCCTCGCCCTCGCTCCCGACCCCGTTCTTGATTATGTCATCGTCCATGAGCTCTCTCATCGCGCGCAAATGAACCACTCTCGCCGCTTCTGGGAGGTCGTCGAGCGGGTCTGCCCGGGGCACCGGACGCATCGGCGTTGGCTGCGTCGAAACGGCCCGGCTCTCTTTCTCGCCGTGAAGCCCCATTAAATCCCGTCGCCGCGCCGTAGCCGCTTTGGCCCTCATCATCCTCGGCGCGGGGGCCTTGCGCCTCGCGCACGCGCGCGCGACCTATGGGATGTTCAGCCCCTACTTCGACAGCCACGAGGAGTACTACGAGTCCGGGGTCGCGTTGAGCGAGACGGGTCTGCTTTCGCCCGACGCCGAAGGCTTGGAGCCGCGGGCGTGGCGCGGACCCCTCTACCCCGCGTTTATTGCCGTAATTGAAGCGGGCTTTGTGAAGCCGTGGCCGGGCCATGTCGCCGTCGCGCAGGCTTTGCTGTCGACTGTCTCTGTCGGGGTGGTCGCGGCACTTGCGTTCCTGTTCGGGGGGATTCCGGCGGCGCTCTTCGCCGCGGCCTTCGCCGCGTTCGATCCGGGCCAGATTCTCGCCGTGCCCACGCTCGATGTCCACGGCTTTTATGGGCTCTCCATTCTCGCGTTGGCGGCCGCCGCGGCCTTATGGGCGCGTGCTTCCTCGACGACCGCGACGGCGGGCCTGGGACTTTCTCTGGCGGGGAGCCTTCTATGCCGGTCGTCTCATTTATTTGCCGCGCCGCTGCTGGCCGTTCTCGCCGCGCGGCGCGCGGGGCTCAAAGCTGCGGCCGCTGTTCTTCTCTGGACGGCTCTCGGTCTGCTTCCGTGGACGATCCGCAACGCGGTGAGAGTCGGCGGCTTCACGGCGCTCGATGTCGGGGGTGGATCCTATAGCCTGCTCGCGGCCTCGCAGGGAGGGCTTGGCGCGGCCTCGGTCGCCGAGGGCATGAAGCTCGCGGAGAAGTTGCGCCCGGGATTTGCGGTCGCGCACCCGAATCAGACGGAGGCGGAGGGCGCCATGCGCGCACTCGCCTTTGAGGAAATCGCGCGCCGTCCGGATAACTATTTCCTGAGTTCCCTGCGGCGGCTCTGGATTTTCTGGAAGCCATTGTGGCCATTGGTTCTCCTGGCGATGTTCGCTGTCTGGCGCTCACGGCCAGACCCCGCGCTTACGGCTGTGGCCTGGGTCGCGGCGTCGTTTTCTGCTTACGCAGCACTCGGCGGCCATCCGGGTTACGAATTGGGCGTTGCCCCGGTCCTGCATGTCCTCGCGGGT
>JAYTSX010000001.1:0-2960 GCA_043745445.1 Elusimicrobiota bacterium | reverse complement strand
TCATTATTTCCGCCTCGATGATCGGCTGACGCCGTGACCGTCGCGCTGTACGCGTCGCTGTTTATGGTCGCCACGTGCGGGCTCATTTATGAGCTCGTCGCGGGCGCGTTGGCGAGCTACCTGCTCGGCGACACGGTGCTGCAGTTCTCGACTGTCATCGGGGCCTACTTGTTCGCGATGGGCGTGGGCTCGTGGCTGTCGCGTTTCGTCGGGAAAGGTCTCGCGGCCCGATTTGTCCAGGTCGAAATCCTGGTCGGCCTCGTCGGCGGCTTCTCTTCCACCGTACTGTTCCTGGCCTTCGCGCACGCGGCCAGCTTCCGCGTGATCCTCTACCTCGTCGTCTTCGTTGTCGGCGCGCTCGTCGGACTTGAGATCCCGCTGATGATGCGGATACTCAAGGACCGGCTCGATTTCAAGGATCTGGTGTCGCAGGTCCTGACGATGGACTACCTCGGAGCGCTGTTCGCTTCGGTGCTGTTCCCGCTCCTGCTCGTGCCGAAGCTCGGCCTGCTGAACACCGCGCTGCTGTTCGGCCTGATTAACATCGGCGTCGCGGCAGCGACCCTGCATCTGTTTCGCGACTCGATTCACGAGCGTGCCGGCCTGCGCGTCATGTGCGCGGGCGCGGCGGTCGCGCTGTGCCTCGGGATCGTCTTTTCGAAGCAGATCGCGTCGAAGGCCGAGGGCGATATGTACGCCGACGAGGTGATCTTCTCCAAGTCCTCGGCGTATCAGCGCATCGTGCTCACGCGCTGGAAGGACGACTGGCGCCTGTTCCTCAACGGCAACCTCCAGTTCAGCACGATGGACGAGTATCGCTATCACGAGGCCTTGGTTCACCCTGTGCTGTCAGCGCACCGCGCGCCCCACGAGGTGCTCATCCTCGGCGGCGGCGACGGCCTGGCCGCCCGCGAGGTCCTCCGCGATTCCCGGGTGGTCAAACTGACTTTGGTCGATCTCGATCCGATGATGACCAAGCTCTTCTCGACTCACGCCACGCTGTCTAAGCTGAACGGCGGCTCCCTCACGGATCCGAAAATCACCGTCATTAATGCCGACGCGTATCGCTGGCTCGAGCAAAACGAAAAGCACTTTGATGTCGTCATCGTGGACTTCCCCGATCCGTCGAACTACGCGGTTGGCAAACTCTACACCACGGCCTTCTACCGTCTTTTGCGCCGTCGTCTCGCACCGGGCGGCATCATCACGGTGCAGTCGACCTCGCCCCTGTTCGCGCGTGAAACCTTCTGGACCGTGGTCGTCACGATGGAGGCGGCGGGATTTTCTACGCATCCCTATCATGCGTATGTCCCGTCATTTGGCGAATGGGGCTATGTCATCGGCGCGACGACGCCCTACCGGGTGCCCGCCAAGTTCCCCCCGGGCCTGCGCTACCTGACTCCCGACATCGCGCGCGGGATGTTCGACTTCCCCGGCGACATGTCCCGAATCCCCGCCGAGCCCAACCGCCTCGACACCCAGGTCCTGGTCCAGCATTACGAACGCGAATGGGCCCGCATCAACCACGGCGGCTGATCTGACGCGCCTAGGATATGGTGTCAGGCTTACCAGTTACAGTATTCAGATCGACCACGTGCCAAATACTGTAACCGGTAAGCCTGACACCATTCTGCTATCGTGTTGACGCGGAGGGAGTTCATCTGGGGGGCCGGGGCTTCCGCGTTGTTGGCGGCGTGCCGGGGCGAGCGTGAAATTCCGGGCGAGCTTCTCGGTCCGAATCACGCGTTGGGCCACAAGCTTCGGATGGGCGGATTTGCCGCTCCGGAGAAGATTGAACGGGTGCCTGTTGTGATCGTGGGCGCCGGTGCGGCGGGGCTATCGGCGGGCTGGAAGCTCCTGCGCTCCGGGCTCGGTGAATTTGTCGTGCTCGACCTGGAGACCAAGGCCGGCGGCAACGCGGCCTGGGGCCAGAACGAGGTCACCCGTTATCCATGGGGCGCGCATTACCTGCCCGTCCCCGGTCCCCACGCGCTCGCCGTGCGGGAGCTGCTGCGGGAATTGAAGGTAATCACCGGTGAGAAAAACGGCAAGCCGGTCTACGATGAGGACGTGCTGTGCCATGCGCCGGAGGAGCGACTGTACATTCACGGACGCTGGCAGGACGGCCTCTACCCGCGATTGGGCGCCTCGGCCGCGGATCTTGCCGAGCGCGACCGTTTCCACGCGCAGATCGCGGCGCTGCGTCGCAGTGTCGGTCGCGACGGGCGCCCCGCGTTTGCGATTCCGATGGAAAGCAGCTCGCGTGATCCTGAATTCCTAGCGCTCGACCGCCTTTCGATGGCCGCCTGGCTCGACAAAAACGGATATCGCTCGCCCGGCCTGCGCTGGTACGTCGAGTACGCCTGCCGTGACGATTTTGGCGGAACGCTTAAGGAAGTGTCGGCCTGGGCCGGCCTCCAATACTATGCCGCTCGCGGCGAGGGCGAGGACGACCGTTTTCTCGTCTGGCCCGAGGGCAACGGTTTCCTCGTGCGCAAGCTCGCTGAATTGTTGGGTCCGCGCGTGCGCACCGGAGCGCTGGCCTACGAGGTCGCCCCGGACGCGGACGGCGTGCGCGTAGACTACTATGACGCGACGACGGGCGTCACTCGGCGCATTCTGGCCAAGCGCGCGATCGTGTGCGCCCCTCGCTTCGTCGCGCGCCGCATCGTCCAGCCGCTACGTGAGGACGCGTCTCCTTCGGCTTTTTCCTATGCGCCGTGGCTCGTTACGAATCTGACCGTGGATAATCCTCCGGCGGGGACCGGCGCGGCGCCCGCGTGGGATAATGTGATCTTCACCGGCGAAGGCCTCGGCTACGTGGACGCGACGCACCAGAGCTTCTCGCTCGACCGTCGGCGAGCCGTGTGGACTTATTACCGTCCCTTGACCGGAAATCCCGAGGCCCAACGCGCCGCCGCCTATAAACGAAGCCTGTCCGAATGGCGCGAGTTATGCCT